>NEUO01000011.1 GCA_002304315.1 Verrucomicrobiia bacterium Tous-C4TDCM | reverse complement strand
CCAGTAGCCGACCCAGGGGTTGTCGGCGAAGTGATCTTGCAAGCGGACCATCTCGCGCTCGGTCGGGATATCCTCGAAGCGCGAGCGCGACTCGACGGCCAGCTTGACGCCGAGCTCCGCCGCTTTCTCCGCGATCTGGCCGAGCGACTCGATCGCGCGCTGGTAGTAAAGCGGCGCGATCTTTTCGCGCTTCTTCACGAAGGCGATTTTCTCCGCGGCGAAGTCCGGGCCGTTGCGACCGTTTTCTTCGACAATGGCGGTGAGGCGCTTGGTCCACTTGCGGTAGGGCATCGGGACCGATCCCATGTGGAGGACGAGATACCGCGCCTTGAACTCCGCGGCGATCTCCAGGGTCTTGAAGGTCATCTCCATCGCCCGCTGGCGGTCGAAGGGACGGTGCGAGGTGAACTCGTAGGCGTCCGGCGCGTCGATCATCACCTCGACGGGCGAGGGGAAATAGTTGTGGACTCCGGAGCAGGTGAACTTGCCGGCGGCATAGGCCTTTCGGATGCCGGGTAGCTTGGCGATGGTCATGCCGTGCGACAGCTCGATGTTCGTGAAGCCGAGCTCCACGATTTCATCGATCATCGACTCGCCGTCGTGGTGGCGGGAGTTGTTCCAGCAGGTGGAGAAGGCGAGCATTCGCGGGAAAGTTCCAAGTTGAGAAGTTCCAAGTGCCAATGAGGAAGGTCCAGATGAAGAAGGTCCGGGTGCTTGGGAAGAGTTAGTCTTCGTCGCGGTCGCGGCGCTTTTTGGGTTCGTCGCCGGCGATGAGGAAGACGATCTCGCCTTTGGGCGGATGCATTTTGAAATGGGCGAGGAGTTCGGCGGCGGTGCCGCGGTGGTAGGTTTCGAACTTTTTCGTCAGCTCGCGGGCGACGCAGCAGGGGGCCTGCGGGTGCTTTTCGGCGAGCAGCTCGAGGGTCGAGAGCAGGCGGTGCGGGGACTCGAAGAAGATGCTGCTGCCTTCGGTGACGAGGGATTCCTCAAGGACGGCGAGGCGCTTGCCCTTCTTGATCGGCAGGAAGCCGAGGAAGCGGAAGGCGTGGACGGGAAAGCCGGATCCGACAAGTGCGGTGAGAACGGCGGAGGGGCCGGGCAGGACTTCGAGCGGCAGGCCTTGTTCAATGCAGGCTTGGACAACGCGGTAGCCGGGGTCCGAGACGGCGGGCATGCCGGCATCGGTGACGACGGCGATGGTCTCGCCGGCGCGGACGGCATCGAGCAACTCCGGCAAACGTCGTACTTCGTTGTGGTCGTGCAGCGAGACCAACGGCTTGCCGCTGATGCCGAGCTTGGCAAGGAGCGGCGCGGAGTGGCGGGTGTCCTCGCAGGCGATGCGGTTTGCCTGTTTCAATACCTCGATCGCCCGCAGGGTGATGTCGCCCATGTTGCCGATCGGCGTGGGGACGAGGACGAAGCGGCCGGGGGCGGACATGCAAAGAAGATGGTAGATGGTGGATCGAAGATGGTGGATGACCATCTTGGGCCGCCAGCGAAGTGCGGACTCGAAGGGGCAGCGTGATCTGGGGACCGTTCTGCGGGCCAGAGGCTCCGCGCACCCGGTGTTAGAAGCCGTTGGCGAGGCGGGAGATCAAGGACTCGCTGGCGCGCTCGAGGGCGTCTGGCAGGGCGTTGGTGCGCGAGGTCTGGAGATTCGAGTCGACGAAGAAGCGGCTGTTACCGACGGAGCTGCCGGAGGCGAGGGTCTTGGTGGGATCACGGGCGTCCTTGAGGGTCCAGGTCAGGGTGACGGTATTCTGGAGCTCTTCGGGCCGCAGGGTGTCGAGCCGGGTGCTGCGGAGCGGGGTGTAGTCGATGGTGCGGACGGTGCCTTCGAGAATGGCATCGGCCTTGTCGAGCGAGGTGATGCGGTAGGTGCCGTCGCGCACCACGGCATCGGTGGCAGCGCTGGTGGCGAGGGCCTCGGCACGCGGGTGCAGGGTGTCGTTGCGGAACATCGGCACCGTGATGTTTTTCACGTCGCGGAGGATCGCCGGCTTGGCCCCGCCGAGCTGGTAGCCGGTGCAGGAGGTGAAAACAAGGCTTATGATAAGGAGGAAACGCATGGGAGATTTGGTTAATTGGGTGATTGGGGAATTAAGTTGATTGGGGAAGAGAGGTCGGTCCGGTCGGGCTTTGAAATCCTCAATCTCTCAATCGCTGAATTCCTTAATTGCTTCCCAGCGCCGCCAGGCGCGCCTGCGCCTTTTCGTGGAGGTCGCCGGACTTGGTCTTGCGGATGACTTCCTCGTAGTAAAAGCGGGCCGAGACGGTGTCGCCTTTCCGTTCATAGAATTCGGCGACGTCGTAGGAGCGCTGAAGGTCCTCGCCGCCGAGGTTGGACATGAGTTGGCGAGCTTCGCTGTTTTTCGCGTGGCCGGGGTACTGGCGGAGGTAGTCTTGCAGGGACTCGCGGGCGCGGTCGAGGTTGGCTTGGTCCTGGTTGCCGCGGCGTGCTTCGTCGAGGAGGATCTTGCCGATGCGGAACTGGCCTTCCGGGGCCTCCCGGCTATCGGGGTAGTCGATGACGAGCTTGCGGTAGGCGGAGATGGCCTTGCCGGAGCCGCTCGAGTTGCCCTCGCTTTCCCAGAGCTCGCCGATGGTGAACTGGGCCTTGGAGGCCTGGGGGGAGCGGGGAGCGTTGTCGCGCACCTTTTCGAGCATCCCGGTGATCCGGTCGTTGGAAATGCTGGCTTTCAGGCCGAGGAAGCTGGTCTTCACCTGGCCGTCGGCGGCCGATTGCGCCATGCTGGCCTGGCGGTTGATGGCCTTTTCGTAGAGGCCGCTGTTGTTGTAGCGGGAAATGAGTTCTTGATAGGCGTCGAAGGCCTTCGGCACCTGGCCGGCTTGCTCGAGCAGCTCGCCTTGGCGGAAGCGGGCTTCCGGGGCGCGCTTGGAGAGGGGCATTTCGTCGCCGATGGTGTCGTAGAGTTTGATCGCCTTGTCGCGCTTGCCGGCACCCTCGGCCGACTGCGCTTCACCGAAGAGGGCTTCCGCCCGCTCGTTTTTCGGGGCGGAGTTCCCAACGAGCGGCGGGAGGTCGGCATCGTCGCCGCAGGAGGCGAGAAGGATCGCGAGGGCGGCGGGAAGAACGAGTCGCGGAAATCGCATGGCGTGAAATTAGGAAGGACGGGGAGGTGGCGGAAAGCGAAATTCGCGCGGCATTCAGGATGCGCCGAGTTCGGCGGAGCGGCGGGCGGCGGCGTGGACGGCTTCGATGAAGGCGGAGCGCATGCCGTGTTTCTCCAGTTCGGCGAGGCCGGCAATGGTGGTGCCGCCGGGGGAGGCGACCATGTCCTTGAGCGCGGCGGGGTGGATGCCGGTCTCGAGGACCATGGCGGCGGCGCCGAGGACGGTCTGGGCGGCGAGTTTCAAGGCATCGGCGCGGGGCAGGCCGGCGCGGACCCCGCCGTCGGCCATGGCCTCGATCATGATGTAAACGAAGGCCGGGCCGCTGCCGGAGAGGCCGGTCACGGCGTCCATCAAGGATTCGGGCAGCTCGACCGCGAGGCCCACCGAGCCCAGCAGGAGGCGGGCGGCATCGGTGTCGGCGGCCGTGGCGGCGGACCCGCGGCAGAAGGCGGC
Source organism: Verrucomicrobiia bacterium Tous-C4TDCM (assembly GCA_002304315.1). Lineage (GTDB taxonomy): Bacteria > Verrucomicrobiota > Verrucomicrobiia > Verrucomicrobiales > Akkermansiaceae > Haloferula. The sequence continues at coordinate 38,084 of NEUO01000011.1, read as the reverse complement.
GGCGCCTTTGCCGATGAGGGCGGGGGTGTTCGGCATGCAGCGGACGACGCGGACCCCGGCGGGGACGCGGGACTCCAGCCAGGCGGTGGTCAGGCCCGCGGCGACGGAGATCAGCAGCGCATCGCCGGCGGGCAGGGCGGCGAGGGCGGCGGCGGCGTGATGCGGCTTGGTGCAGAGGAGAAAGGTGTCCGCGTCCAGCGAGGCGATATCGGGAGCGAGGGTCGCACCGGTGGCCGCGGCGAAGGCATCGGCCGTGGCGGCGTGGGAGTCGCAGCCGCGAACTTGGGATGCCGGGATCGCGCCGGAGCGGATGGCTCCTTCCACCAATGCGCCGCCCATTTTCCCGCAGCCGATGACACCGAGTTTCATGTCGCGGCAGACTAGGGTGTCGGCCATGCGACGGGCGAGCGCCATTTTGCGGGGCGAGTAGAGGCACCGGGAGATACCGGGAATCCGGCCGGTCATTTTACTTGAGGCCGGGGAATCGGGGGACATCGTCGGGGCATGAGATCACTCGTGGTGGTGTTTGCTTGCCTCGGCCTAGCCTTCGCGCAGGAGGAACCCGTGCCGGAGGTGGACGCGGTGATTTCGGACCGGTTGGCCAAGCTGCCGGAGCCGGTGGCTCCCTTGATGCCGAAGGGAATCGTCATGGCGATCAACGCGAGCGACCCGAAGGCGCAGCAGCACGTGCTCGATGGGGTGGCGAACCTCCATGGGGGCTGGGATTTCGAGGCCTACCGGCATTTCTGTGCGGCGCTGAAGCGGGACCCGGAGTGCCTGATGGCGCACTGGGGCGTGGTGATGGCGCTGATCGATCCCGAGCCCGATCTGCTGGACGAGCGGACCGCCGCGCTGCGTCGGATGGTGGTGCTGGTCGAAAACGAGGCGGGTAGCGAGCTGGAGCGGTCTTATGCCTATGCGATCGCGGTGTTTTTCCACGAGGGTGCCGCGGCGGCCTCGGATGCCTTTCGCAAGGTGTCCAAGAGCTTCCCGAACGACCCGCAGCTCAAGCTGATGGCGGCCGCTTTCGGGAGATCGGGCTACGGCGATGACGGCAAGGCGAATCCCGATCAGGAGACGGCCGAAACCTTGCTGGACGAGATGTTGATCCGGGATCCGGACCATCCGGTCTATCTCCAGGCGTTTTTAACCATCCGGGCCGAGGCGCCGGACTTGCGCGGCGACCTGGCGCGGGCGCGGCGGCTCGCGGAGCTGGCACCCGGATACGCGCCCTTCATGCATCTGCTCGGCCACTACGAGCTGCGGACCGGCCACCCCGCGCAGGCGGTGGAGGCTTTCTCGCGGGCCGGGGAGGCCTACGCGAAGTGGATGAAGGAGACCGGACTCGGCCACGCGGATTGCCCGGGCTGGGTAAAGTCGGAGTGCTATCGTGCCGCTGCGCTGGCAGCGAAGGGCGACTACGCGAACGCGCTGGCCGTGGCCAAGTCGGTCGCCGCGATCAAGGTGCCGCCGGAGCGCGCGGCGAGCGAGGGCGGCCAGTTGCTGCTATGGGAGGGGCGGACCTTGTCGGCACGCCTGCTCATGCGGCGTTCGCTTCCCGGCGATACCGCCCTCGCGCTGGCGTCCCTGCCGAAGCCGGAAGACCAGAAGGCCTTCGGCAAGCGGACCCATGCGATCTGGATGTATCAGGGGCTGGCCATCGTCCTTGAGGCGCGGAAGGCGCTCGAGGAGGGCAGGCCGGACGATGCCCGCAAGATCGCCGAAGCGCTCACCTTGCACGGGGAGCAGATGGCGAAAACCCGCGAGGCGGCCAGCGCCGACGGCGAGCGGTCGGCCTGGATCCGGGCGTTTGTCGCGCTGGAAGTTCTCGCCAGCGAGCTGCGCGGGGCGATCGCGATGGGTGGACCCAAGGATGGGATGGGCTCCGCCTTCAACTGGTATCGCGCGGCCCTGGACCGCCAAGGTCCGGCTTCGATGCTGATGCCGCCGACCGTCCTGCTGCCGATGCAGGCGCGGCTGGCGGAGTTTTATTTGGCCCAGGGCGATGCGAAAGCCGCGGTGGACATCCTGATCAAAGCCCAGGGCCTGCACACCAACGACGTCGAGATCCTGACCCGGCTCCAGACCGCGCTTGCGAAGGCCGGCCAACCCGTTCAGGCGAAAGAAGTGGGTCGGGAGATCGAGAAGCTGAAGTCCGAGTGACCCGGCCGGGTCAGGCCACTTTCACCGCGTCGCGGGAAATGCCTCGGAGCTCGAAGATCCGGAAGATCGTGTCTTCGATCAGATTGTTCGGACAGGATGCGCCGGCGGTGATGCCGACGACCACCAGACCCTCGCCTAACAGGGTTGCCGGGTAGCCGCTGGCGATCTCGGATTTCTCATGCAGGTCGAAGTGGATGATCTGTTCCAGCGACTCGAGGCACTCGGCGTTGCGAATGAAGAATGTCGGCAGCGCTTGTTCACCGATTTCCACCAAGTGAGTGGTGTTCGAGCTGTTGTAGCCGCCGACGACAAAGAGCAGGTCCATCGGCCGGCGCAGCATTTCAAAGAGTGCGTCCTGGCGTTCCTGGGTGGCTCCGCAGATGGTGTCGAAGACGAGGAAGTTCGCCGCGGAGCCGTCGCGCGCCGTGACTGCGTCACGGACCCGGCGCTGGATCTCCTCGGTCTCGCTTTTCAGCATGGTGGTCTGGTTGGCCACGCCGACCTTGGTCAGGTGGAGATCCGGATCGAAGCCGGGTGAAGCGGCACGGGCGAAGCGGTCGAGGAATGCCTGCTTGTCACCGCCCTCTCGGATGTAGCGGCAGACCGCGTCGGTCTCATCGAGGGTCAGCACGATCAGGTAGTTGCCCTTGCCGTCTTCGCCGAGCGCTCGGGACGCGGTGGCCTGGGTTTCCTCGTGGCCGGCCTTGCCGTGGATGATCGAGGTGATGCCGTCCTTGGCGTAACCGCGGACCCGCTTCCAGACCTTCATCACGTCGCCGCAGGTGGTGTCGACGACGTAGCAGCCGCGCTGCTCGATCTTCTCCATTAAATTCGTCGGCGCGCCGAAAGCCGGCACGATGACGACGTCGTCCTGGGTGAGCTGGTCGTAGTCGGCGGTGAGCTTTTCCCAGGGGAGCGAAACGATGCCCATGTCCACCAACTGGCGGTTGACCTCGCCGTTGTGGATGATCTCGCCGATCAGGAAGATGCGGCTGTCCGGGAAGACCCTGCGGGCGGCGTAGGCGAGGTCGATCGCGCGTTCGACGCCGTAGCAAAAGCCGAACTGCTGGGCGAGGCGGACGGTGGTGGCGCCGAGGGACAGCTCGCCGCCCTGGGAGCGGATCTTTTCCACGATCGACGAGCGGTAGTGGCGTTCCACCTCGGCGTTGACCTGGGTCATCACGTCCGGGCGGCGGACGTTCACGCGGGGGCGCTTTTGCTTGTCGGCGGTTTCGCTCATGCGAGGGCGATATAGCGCCGGGGTGCGCGGTGACCAAATCATTTCCCGGTGGAGGGATACGGAATGGGGAACCGCCAAGACGCCAAGTTCGCCAAGGAAGGCCATGAGACTAAGAATCAAGTAACCTCAAAAACTTGGCGTCCTTTGAGTCTTGGCGGTTCAATCCCTGTTTTTTCGCGCGAGGACCGGCAAGGCCAGAAGCGAGAAGAGCAAGGCGGCGAGGGCTTGCATCCACAACAGGTAGATGGGCCAGGGGCCGAGGTGGTCGAGCAGGCTCGGGTTGACCGGCTTGCGGGCGGTGAAGCCGAAGTTGGTGCCGAGCCAGGCATTCACGGCCATGGAGAGCAGTAGGTAGAGGTTTCCCCACAGCAGGGCGGTGAGGGGGCCTTTCCACCACGGCCGGTCGGAGCGCCAGCCGAGCACCACCGGCAGGTAGATCGCCGCGCCGACGATGGCGAAGTGGTGGACGAAGAAGGTGACGAACGCGGGGTGGGGGAAGCCGATGGTGATGGCCGGCGTGAGCAGGGCCTGCACGGTCGCCGCGAGGCCCCAGAAATAGGTCAGGGTGGCCAGCAGGCGCTTCCTCGTAAGCAGCGCGAAGCCGCCGACGATGGCGGCAATGTCGCAGAGATGAAGCGGCAGAGAGCTGTCGAGGTCCGGATCGCCTTCGATTGTCTGCCACGCGGCCTGCGAGTAGCCGAACGCCGCGAGGCAGAGGAAGGCCAGGATGAAGCGTGCTACGCGCTCGTTCTTTTCGCCTGAGCGGCCGAGCACGACGAGAGCGGCGACGCCGGCCAGTCCCGCGACGATCGCCCCGCCGTGCATGGTGGTGAAGGGGACGAAGGGTGGCGGCATGGAGGGAAGGGAATCGTTCGCGGGGGATTTCGTCAATCGCTGGGGAAGCGGGCGGAGTCCCATAAGGAGGAAGGCAGGGAGGGACAAGGCTTCGGGCCGGAGGCTCACCGGGTGCGCGGAGCCTCCGGCCCGCAGAAGGACGGGCGGTTCGCGCAGTGGCGGTGCTGGCTTGAATGGGCAGCGGGCTTCCGGGGACCGTTCTGCCGGTCGCAGACCGGCGCTCCCGGGGGGAGGACCGGCGAATCCGTTCCCCGCCGTTGACGCGGGGGACTTTCCCCCCTGAAATGCCCGGCCCGGCAGGGTCCGGGTTTGTATATGGACTATTCGCAGAAAATCGCCCGTCAGATCGCGTCGATTCCCCGCTCGGGAATCCGCGATTTCTTCGAGCTCGTCCAAGGCCGGGAGGGCGTGATCTCCCTCGGCGTCGGCGAGCCCGACTTCACGACCCCCTGGCACATTCGCGAAGCCGCCATCTATGCCTTGGAGAAGGGCCACACCAGCTACACGTCCAACCTCGGCCTGCCCGCGCTGCGGAAGTCGATCGCCCGCTACGTTTCGGATTTCTTCCACGTCGAATACGACGCGCTGACCGAGGTGCTGGTCACCGTCGGCGTGTCGGAGGCCATCGACATCGCCCTGCGCGCCTTGGTCAATCCGGGCGAAGAGGTGATCTACCACGAGCCCTGCTACGTGTCGTATTCGCCGAGCATCGCGATGGCCTACGCCGTGCCGGTCGGCGTCCACACCCGGAAGCAGGACGGCTTTTCGCTGAAGCCGGAGGAGCTGGCCAAGGTCATCACGCCGAAGAGCCGGGTGCTGATGCTGAATTTTCCGACCAACCCGACCGGCGCGACCGCCACGCGCGAGGATCTGGAAGGCATCGCCAAGCTGTGCATCGAGCACGACCTGATGGTGCTGACCGACGAAATCTACAGCGAGCTGCGCTATGATGCGACCGAGGAGCACGTCTCGATCGCCTCGCTGCCCGGCATGAAGGAGCGCTGTGTGCTGCTGCACGGCTTCTCGAAGGCCTTCGCGATGACCGGCTTCCGCCTGGGCTATGCCTGCGCGCCGCAGCCGATCACCGAGGCGATGATGAAGATCCACCAGTACTCGATGCTTTGCGCGCCGATCATGAGCCAGATGGCGGCGATCGAGGCGTTGGAGAACGGCGCGCCGGAAGTCGCCAAGATGCGCGACGCCTACCACCAGCGCCGGGATTTCCTGGTCAAGCGGCTCAACCAGATGGGCCTCGGGTGCCACTCGCCGGGCGGGGCTTTCTACACCTTCCCGGACATCCGGCCGACCGGGCTCACGTCGAAGGATTTCGCGATGCGCCTGTTGGAGGAAGAAGGCGTCGCCGCGGTGCCGGGGAGTGCCTTCGGGGTTTCCGGCGAGGGTTTCCTGCGCTGCTGCTATGCCACCGGCTTCGATGACCTGAAGCTGGCGATGGACAAGATGGAGCGCTTCGTCGGGAGGCTCTAGCAGCATGTGTAGCGGCGCGTCTGCGACCGCCGCGGGTTGTCAAAGAAGCAAGGTAAGGTCTCATGAAACCCAATCGGATGAAACCGGCTCGCACGTGCTGCATCTACAAAGTGCGGCGGTCATAGACGCGCCGCTACATGACCATGGACGATTCCCCATACCGCCCGCCTGCTTCGATATTCCGAGTTGAGAACGCGGACGCCTGGATCCGGGCCCAGGTCGTGCCGTTCGGCGTGTTCATGGGCTTTTTGCTGCTGCTCCAGATCCTCGGGACCTTCCTGACCTGGGAACATCCCGCCGCACCGTGGTGGCGGCATTGGCCGGAGCAGTGGGTCTATCCGATGCAGACGCTGGTGACGCTCGGGCTGCTGGTGAAATGGTGGAAGTACTACGAGTTCCGTTGGTCGCTGAAATGGTCGGCGGTCGGGGTGGTGTTCGGCGCGGTGGGGATCGGCTTCTGGCTGCTGCCGACGGTGCTGCACGACCGGCTGGGGCTGACGGCTGACGGTTGGTGGCGCTGGTTCGGGGTGGAAGCCCGGACGAAGGGCTTCAATCCGGCGGAGGCTTTCGGCGACGGGACGCCGGCGTTCTGGGCGGCGCTGGTGATGCGCTTCGTCCGTGCGGTGGTGGTGGTCGCGCTGGTCGAGGAAATCCTGTGGCGCTCGTTCATGATGCGGCTGGTGAACGACTGGGAAGGGCAATACTGGAAGCGGCCCTTCGGCGAGGCGTCGTGGAAGTCGTTCGGGGTGGTGACCGGGCTTTTTATGATCGCCCATGCGCCGGTGGATTATGCCGGGGCCTTCGTTTACGGATCGCTGACTTACCTGCTGTGCATCTGGAGCAAGAACCTCGGGGCCTGCGTGGTGATGCACGCGGTGGCGAATTTGCTGATGGGGATCTTCGCGATGGCGTATGGGAAATACGGGCTGTGGTAGTTCGCTACGGCAGAACTTGGCCACGCTTCCTCCAAGTTCTGATCCACAAAGTCACACCGCCGAGAAATCCAGCGAGATAGGAAGCGGAATGCGCCCAGCCGCAGGTGAGGAAGGCAATATGCCGATCCTTCGGGACTTTGGATGCCAAGGGCTCGGCTAGCGTGAATACTCCAGAGCGGGAGGTGAGAAATGCGATGAACCCTGACAGCGCGGCGGACGCGAACATGATTAGCAGAAGCCGGGTCAGCGACGGGAGCAAATCGGAAGCTGTTAGTTTAGGGCGATGACCGGCCCGGGCTGCGACGGCCAATCCCATGCCGAGAGGCAGGCCGACCCACCAGGTCGCGACGATTCCCCAGAAGAGGCCAAGTATGGTCGGGGAATCACTCTCGATCAAACGGGCGTGTCCGATCGTAAAATACTCCACGCAGATCCGCGCCGTGATCTGGTCGTGAATGATCCCGTAGGTGATAGCGGCCAAGACCGACAGCCCGATGATTGCGAAAACCTGCATCGGGGCGGGTGATGGAAGTGATCAGCCCGCCGTCGCCAGCTTCACCCGCTCGAGCACTTCGGCATAGGCTTCCATCACCCCGCCGAGGTCGCGGCGGAAGCGGTCCTTGTCCATCTTCTCGCCGGTCTTGAGGTCCCACAGGCGGCAGCCGTCGGGGCTGATCTCGTCGGCGAGGACGACGGTCGACGGATCGGTCGCCAGGCGGCCGAACTCGAGTTTGAAGTCGACCAGCTTGAGCCCGCACGCGGCGAAGAACTTGCCGAGGATGGCGTTCACCTTGAGCGCGGATTCGCGGAGGAAGGCGAGCTCTGCCACGGTGGCCAGCTTGAGCTCGCGGATATAGTCGTCGTTGATCAGCGGGTCGCCGAGCTCGTCGCTCTTGATGCAGAACTCGATGATCGGCTGCGAGAAAACGTGGCCTTCTTCCACGCCGGTGCGCTTGCAGAAGCTGCCGGCGGCGAGGTTGCGGATGATCACCTCGACCATCAGGATGTCGACCTTGCGCACTTCCACGTTGGTGTCGTCGAGCTGGCGGACGAAGTGGGTCGGCACGCCTTCTTTTTCGAGGAAGCCGTAGATCAGGGTGCTGATCGCGTTGTTGAGGCGGCCCTTGTCCTCGAACTGCGCCTTCTTTTCGCCGTTGAAGGCGGTGGCGTCATTCTTGAACTCCATGCGGAGCACGTTCGGGTCGGCGGTGGCCCACAGTCGCTTCGCTTTTCCCTCGTAGAGCGGTTCCATGGGCGAGAGGTAGGTAGCCGCCGCCCGGGGGTCAAGCGGCGGTCTCACTCGCCGCTCGAAAAGTCGGCGTTGAGGACCGTGTTCTTACCGCCCTCGTTGCCATCGGCCCGGTTGCTGGTGAAGGCGGCGCTGTCCAATCCCTGCTCCAGCGCGAGGCCGGGGCCGAGGTTCTTTTCGAGCACATTGGTCTCGAAAGCCAGCCGTGCGGCGGCGAAGCGGACCGCCATGCCGCCGAGCAGGTTTTCCCGGCAGCGGTTGCCGTGGATGCGGCCCGAGCCGGCGGCGGAGGCCACGATGCCGTATTCGCGGTTGCCGCGCAGGTCGTTCTCGCCGAGCACGACGTTTTCCGCGGTGGTGTCGACGAGGATGCCGTTGCCGCTGTTGTCGCGGGCGATGCTGCCGTGGATGGCGGCCGATCCGCCGTCCCAGATGTCGTAGCCGTGGCCGAAGTTGCCGGTCGATTCGCACTCGGTGAATTCGATGCGGCTGCCGGGCCCGCGGACCGCCACGCCGTCCCAGCCGTTGTTCTCAAACAGGCAGCGGGTCGCGACCATGCGGCCGGCTTCCAGCACGGCGAGCCCGTGGCCGGCGGAGTCGGCCACCCGGCAGTCGCTCATGGTGATTTCCGCGCCGCGGACGAGCAAGGCGGAGAAGCGGTTCGGCCCGGCATCGAAGCCGCGGTGGCGGAAGGTGATCCCGCTGACCCGTGCCCCGCCGGCGTGGCGGCCGAAGGTGGCGGCGGCGCTGAGGGCGGCATCGACTTCGACGATGGTCTTGTCGCGGCCGGCTCCTTCGAGGGTGATCGCTTTGTCGATGATCACCGGCCCGTCCCAGGTGCCTTCAGCGATCACGATGCGATCGCGGTCGCGGGAGGCGGCGACGGCTTCGGCGAGGGTCGGGAAGTCGCGGGGAACTTCCAGCGTCCGGGTGTAGGACGCCATTTTCTGGAAAAGCGCTGCAATATCGGGGTCTTCCGGAGCCAGGGCCACGGCCTCGCGCAGCCATTCCAGGGCGTCGCGGTCGAATTGCCCTTGGTCGCGGACTTTTGCCGCGGAGAAGAGCTCGTGAGCGCGGTTCCGGTCGCGGAGTTCCTTCTCGCGGCCAGCGCGGATCTCGGTGAGGAGCACGTTGCCTTCAGGGTCGCCGGGGAAGGCCTTGACGAGTTCCTTCGCGCGGTTCTCAGCCTCGTCCCAGCGGCGCTTGAGAATCGCCGCGCTGGTGGTGGCGACCATCGCCTCGCGGGCCTGGGTGCTACGGGCTTGTTCGATCCTTTTCAGCAGTTCGACGATCTCGGTTTCGCCGGGATACTTCTCCAGCACCTTGCGAGCGGCATTCGCGGCGTCGTCGGTGCGGCCGAGTTCGAAGGCGGCGATCGCTTCGCCAGACCAGTAGCCGACGAATTGGCGGCGCTCTTCTTCCATGCCGGCCTCAATGCTGCGGCGGCCGATTTTGGCGCTGTTCGCGCCGGGCTTGAGTTGTTCGATCTCGGCGTAGGCGAGGTCGGCTTCCGGCCACTGGCGGGCATCGATCATCTTCGCGCCGAGGCGTTCGAGGAAGGTCAGCCGCTCTTGAAGCTGGAACTTCTGGTGTTCCTTCACCTTGAACCACAGCGCCCCGCCGCCGCCGGTGGCGGCCAGCAGGATCAGCAGAACTGAGAAAATCCGGGCTCCGTTTCGCGGGTTGGCTTCGGGAAAAAGCTCTTCGGTTTCCGACGGCTTTCTCTCGCGGTCCGCGGCGGGACCGGGGGGAGGAGGACTTGCTTCCGCCGGACTGGCGACGGGCTCGGCCAGAGCATCGGATCCGCGGGCGGCGGTCATCCACTCCCGGCGCTTGGCGACCTCAGGGTCCTCCTTCTCCATTTCCTCGCGCAGGGCGGCGAGGGCGCGCTCGAACTCGACCAAGCCGTCCTGATAGCGGAGGGCGATGGTTTCATTCGGCGCGGTGCGCACCAGGTCGGCGATCCGGTTGCGCGCGGCGGTAAATTCCTCGAAATGTTCCGTCGGATTTTCATCCGCGGACAGTCCGAGTATTTGCCGAGCCTCTTCCAAAGTCATGCCGGGAGCGCTGTAGCAGTCGGGAGACGCGGGGGGAAGGGCGCTTTCCGGAAATCTCCTAACAGTCGGGGTTCAGCCCGCAAACCCTTGCACGATGGGCATCCGGCGACCCACGCCGAAGGCTTTCGAAGTCACCCTGAGGCCGGGAGCCGCTTGCTGACGTTTCCATTCGTTCAGATCGACCCGCCGCTGGATCCAGCGGACCAGATGCTCCTCATGGCCTTGGGCGACGATTTCCTCGGCCGACAGGTGCTGCTCGACGTAGAGTTCCAAGATAGCGTCGAGAATTTCGTAGGCTGGCAAGGTGTCTTGGTCCTTTTGGTCGGGCCGCAGTTCGGCGCTCGGCGGCTTGTCGATGGTGTTCCACGGGATGATCTCGCGGTCGCGGTTGATCCAGCGGGACAGCTCGTAAACGCGCATTTTCGGCAGGTCGGAAATCACCGCCAGCCCGCCGCACATGTCGCCGTAGATGGTGCAGTAGCCGACCGCGAGTTCACTTTTGTTGCCGGTGGTCAGCAGGAGTTGGCCGAACTTGTTGGAGAGTGCCATCAGGTAGAGCCCGCGGATCCGGGCCTGCATGTTCTCTTCGGTGACGTCTTCTCTTGTCCCGGCGAAGAGCGGGGACATGGCGGTTTTGACGGAGGCGAAGGTCCCGGCGATCGGGACCGTGTCGCAGCGGATGCCCAGGTTTTTGGCGAGCGCCACGGAGTCATCGACACTGCCGCCGGAGGAAAACGGGCTGGGCATGGTGAGTCCGTGGACATTTTCCGCGCCCAAGGCCTCGGCGGCGAGGACGGCGGTCAGGGCGGAGTCGATGCCGCCGCTGAGGCCGAGGCAGACGCTGCGGAAGCCGCACTTCCGGACGTAGTCGCGGAGGCCGAGGACCAGCGCGTCGTGGAGTTGCCCGGCGGCAACGGGTTGAGGCAGCGGGGCTTCACCGGGCGGCAAGGCATCGAGATCGACGGTCAGGCAGCCTTCCGCGAAGCCGGCCATTTGCACCGCGATCCGGCCGTCGGGCGAGGCGACGAGCGAGTGGCCGTCGAAGACAAGCTGGTCCTGGCCGCCGACCGCGTTGGCGTAGACCAACGGGACGCCGGCCTCTTTCGCGATTCCGGCCATCATTTCGCGACGGGTCTCCGGCTTGCCGAGGTGGAAGGGGGAGGCGGAGAGATTGAGGAGGACATCGATGCCCTGTGCGCAGAGTTCCTGGACCGGGTCGCGGTCGTAAAGCGGGCGCTGGAGGTATTCCTCGGGCCAGATGTCCTCGCAGATCGTCACGCCGAGGCGGAGGCCGTTCCAGAGGATCGGTTCGCAGGATTCGCCGGGCTCGAAGTAGCGGCGCTCGTCGAAGACATCGTAGGTCGGGAGCAGGGTTTTCCAGACCTTGGCGACGATGCTGCCGTGGTGGAGGAAGGCGGCGGCATTGCGGAACGGTTTGCCGGGGCGTTCGCGCTCGTGGTGATCGACGTAGCCGACCAGCAGCGGCACTTCCTTGATCTCGCCGGCGAGGTAATCGAGCGCTTGCAGGCATTTCGGGACGAACTGCGACTTGAAGACCAGGTCGCGTGGCGGATAGCCGGCAAGCGAGAGTTCCGGGGTGATGACGAGGTCGGCGCCTTGTTCCAGGCATTCGCGGTAGGCCTGGAGCAGGCGCTTCGCATTGCCGGGGAAGTCCCCGATCACTCCGTTGATCTGCGCGATGCCTACCTTCATGCGCCGCGAAAGAAGCACGGGGAGCGGACTAGGAAAAGGGCAAGCACGAGAGATCTCCCGAAGTCCGGATTCGCGGGCAAAAAAGAAGGGCGCGAATCGCAAATCCCCCCGGAGTCACAATTCGCACCCTTTCTAAACCAGCAAACCTTCTTGAAAGTAGTCTCGAACGAAATCCCCCCGGATTCAGAATCGAGTCATTGACCTTTCGGAATAATTCGTTGGTGTGCCATCGGGCCGAAGCGCCAGTGCACATATAGGACAATTCCAAATAATCTCGGGTTGAGAAGGATTAATTTAGGTTAAATAAAAATATTTTTTCGGTTTTGCTCCAGCGATTTAATAATCAGCGACTTGAGTTCATTTCGCGGGTGCGAATTCGAGCGTCAGACCTTTCGGTTTCCAATAGCGAATCAGCGATATCTGGGTCGCGGCGGCGGTTTCTGGAGCGATCAGAGCGATTGGCATTCGTTTGGAAGGGGGCGCGGAAAGGGCAAGTCGGAGCGCTTCGATCCGCTCTTTGCCGCCATGGAGCTGCTGATGCGCCAGCAGCAATGAGGTGGCATAGGCCCGGTAACGTTCGGCGACCGGCAGGCTGTTGAGGTAGTGAAGCCAGCCGCGGCCATCGAGATCAATCAAGTCGGCCACGGGCACCAGTGGGATGCCGGGATCGTCCGGGCTGAGACGGGTCCGCAGGTGCTCGCGGATGACCTGGTCCATGTTCCCGAAGGAGAAGCGCCCGGCTCCGGCGTGGGCGCTGGCGAAGTATTCCGCGAGGCCTTCGATCAGCCATTGGGGCAGCTTCGCATTCGTCCGGTGCATGCAAAGATGAACGAGCTCGTGGACCACCAGGTCTTCGTCATTTCGCGGGGCCAGCCGGGAACGCGCGGCATCCGGCGAGCGGACGAGGTAGTCGCCTTGGATCAGGACGAGTGCCTGGCGCGAGAGATACATGCCGGCGGTTCCGGGCGCCCCTCCTTCTTCCTGATAGGCAGAAGTGCGGGCATGGATGGCGATGCGCGGCCGGCTGCCTTGGGGTGGAGCGAACAGTGGCAGGGGGTGGGCTTTGACCGCGGTCGCGGTGGTATCGGCGACCTGGGCCAGCCGCAGCAGGTCGTTCGGGCGGAGCTCGATATCGGAGTCGATCCGGAAAAACCGGGTGTGCCAGACCTTGCGACCCTCCTCGTCGGGCTGGGCGACGAGAATCGCCTTCTCTGGAACGATCTCCCGCGGCAGCGGATCTGCCGCCGCGATGGAGACCAGCAGGAGGAGAAGCACGCGCATGGCCGGGGTCTAGCATGAGAAAAGGAATCGGTCGATCTGTATGCGGGAGGTGGCCGGGCATGGACTGCGGCGGCCGCGGCTGCTACCACCCCGCCTGTGGAACCTGACTGGCTAAATCTTCTCCGCGAGCAAGCCGCGATCCGCCGTGATCCGTGGGTGCTGCTCGAGGGACAGGCGGCGCTTGAGGCGGCGCTGGCGGGATGGTGGGCAGTGACCGGTGTCGTGATTGATGAGGCTCACCCGTGGGAAATTCCTTCATGGAGCGGTCTCGAAGTGATGCGGCTGCGGTCGGGCGAACTGGAGACCCTGGCAGACCCTTCCCGCCATCGTGGGGTTCTCGGGTTGGCGCGGATTCCTGAGGAAAGCTCCGAGGTCGCGGCCTTTTGCCGATCGCTGGAAGAAGACGCGCTGCTGGTGGTGTGTCCGAAGTTGACCGACCCGGAGTTTGCCGGATCCCTGACGCGCCATGCGGAGGCGGTGGGAGCGGCGGGCGTGCTGTTCGGGACCGATGGTGCTTCGCCATTCGGAGCGCTCGCGCTCGCGGCTTCGGGCGGCGCGTTGTTCCGCTTGCCGGTGCGGGTGGCCGATGGCGGCGTGATCCTCCGCAGCCTCAAGTCGGCCGGGGTGGACCTCACGGGATGGGAGGCCGGCGATGTTTCAGTCGGGACAAGTCCGCCGGCCGGTCGCCGGGCCTTGGTGGTCGGGGATCCCGGGGTCGGGCTTGGCCCATTCTGGCGCGCGGCATGCGACCGTCGGGGCGGAGGCAAGGTGGAAGAGTTGCTGGGGAGCCTAGCCGTGAAAGCCGGTTGATCCGGCGGCGGGTGGTGCTTCAAAAATCGGCAGGACGCCTTTTCGGTTCCGATGCAGGAAGGAATCCCGTCGCACGCATTCCCTGAATTTTGAGGCTGATTCCCTGCGTAGCCCGTGTTCAATGATTCTCACTATGAAAACGACCCCCGTGATTTACCCGGCGTTGACGGCGCTGGCTCTCGTATTCGGAAGCCCGCAGATGCCGGCGCAGGACCCGGCCGCGAAGGCTGCGGACTGGCCGACCTGGCGCGGTGCGACGCGTGACGGGCTATCGCCGGACAAGGGACTCATCAAGGAATGGCCGGCGGATGGGCCGAAGCTCCTTTGGTCGTTCGAGAAGGCCGGCAAGGGATATAGTTCACCCTCGATCACCGGGGGCCGGATCTATCTGACCGGCAGCCGCGGCGGGAAGGCGGAAATTATCTGCCTGGATGCCGCGAAGGGCAAGGAGCTGTGGTCGACTCCGATTGGCGTCGATCCGGAGAAGGGCTACAACACCGGCTGGGGCGGCGGTCCGCGCGGGGCACCGACGGTCAGCGACGGCCTGGTCTATGCGATGAGCGCGAACGGGGAGCTGACCTGTCTCACCGCCGACAAGGGAGTCCGCAAGTGGAGCAAGGATTTCGTCAAGGACTTCGGCGGCAAGGTTCCGGACTGGGGTTACTCGGAATCGCCACTGGTTGACGGCGACCAACTGGTCGTGACGCCCGGCGGCAAGGACGGAGCGATCGTGGCCTTTGACAAAAAGAGCGGCAAGGAGTTGTGGCGCAGCAAGGGACTGGAAGATAACGCGCAGTATTCATCGCTCGTCGCGGCGGACGTGAAGGGCAAGCGTCAGTACATCCAGCTCTTCATGAACACGCTGGCCGGGGTGGATGCGAAGACGGGAGATCTGCTGTGGTCTTCAAAGTGGCCGCAGGGGCGGACCGCGGTGATCCCGACCCCGATCTATGAGGACGGCAAGGTTTACATTACTTCCGGCTATGGCGCCGGCAGCAAGCTGGTGAAGATCGACGGTGGCAAGGCGGAGGAAGTCTGGGAGAACAAGGTGATGAAGAATCACCACGGCGGCGTGGTGCTGGTGGACGGCTACCTCTACGGATTCTCCGATGGCGGTGGCCTGGTTTGCCAGGATTTCAAGACCGGCGAACAGAAGTGGAACAATCGCGGCGAAGGCTCGCAGAAAGGTGCGGTCCACTATGCCGACGGGATGCTTTACTGCATGGACGAGGAAGAAGGATCGGTCTTCCTGGTCGAAGCTACTCCGGACGGCTTCAAGGAAAAGGGCCGCTTCCCGATGCCGGGTAAGACCAAGCTGCGCGAGGGCACCAACGGCAAGGTCTGGACCCATCCGGTCGTGATCGGCGGCAAGCTCTACCTGCGCGACCAGGACCTCCTGTTCTGCTTCGACGTGAAGGGCTGAGAGCGGATAGGAGTGTCGCTTTCAAAGCGACATGACGATGGACGGGCGGCTTCCAAGCCGCCCGTTTTTCTTTCCCCAATCTCCTGATTTCTTAATTCCCAATAACCTTCAACACTCAGTCCTTCTTCGCCGTGTAGTCGAAGACGAGGGCCTTCTCGAGGATCGGCTTGAGCTTCCCGACGAAGGCCTTGTGGGCCTCATGCGGGAGATAGGCCTCGAGGCCGGCCTTGTCTTTAAAGGTAACGAGAAAGCAGTGGGTAAAGCCGTCGTTGAGCCCTTCGACGCTTTCGCTGGGGCCCCACTCGTAGCCCTTGATGCTGTCGATCTTCGACGGCAGTTCGGCGAAGGCTTTCTCGATCTCCTTCACTTGCTCGGCGGTGGCACCGGGCTTGAACTTGAAGAGGACGACGTGGCGGAACTCGCTCTCGGCGACGGCGGCGGTGGCAAGGACGGCGGACATGACGGTGATGAGGATGCTTTTCAACATGGGGGTATGCTCCGGGGCGCGGGGCGGGCTGTCAAACTCCGGGTCCGTCGGCACGGGGAGCTTGAAGCGACGCCGGAGTTGGGCCAGCGTGCGTTCCATGAATTCACCTTACCAACCCCCGATGCCGGATTTTCAAAAGCCCAAGGCCTCGGGTCTGGCAATCGCCAGTTTGATCTGCGGGTTGCTCGGGTTCGTGACTTTCGGGATTGCGGGAATCGCCGCGGTGATCACCGGGCATATGGCGCTTTCCGCGATCAAGAAGGCCAACGGCGCGCTGGCCGGGCGGGGGATGTCGATCGCGGGGCTGATCACCGGATACCTCACGGTACTGATCATCCCGGTCGCGGTGCTGGCAGGTCTCGCGCTGCCGGTGATCCTGAAGAGCAAGATGCAGGCCGAGCGGGCGGAATGCATGAGCAACGTCCGGCAAATCGGATTGGCGCTGTATGGATTCGATGAGGAACATGGAGTCTTCCCTTCCGATGAGATCGCGACGGAGCAGGATGAGTTCAAAGGGCTGACCGGTGCCCGAGTGTTAGATCAACTCGAAGTTTCGGATGCGGCGGTGGACGTCGACCGGCTTCTCGCGGTGGGCAAACAATGGAAAGGGGACTGGTTGTATTTCACCGGCCTAAGTTCAGAAGCTCCTGCTGAAGCTCCGGTTCTCATTTCGCCGGAGATCGATGGCAAGCGGATCGTCCTGAGGGTCGATAGTTCGGTTACATCGGTTGCGGCGGCCGATGTGGCTTCGATGGATCTCACCAAGGCCATCGCGATTCCTGCTCCGCCCAAGCGGAAGTGAGGAGCACCGCTCCAAATTGAGGCCGGAATTTCCATGGCCGTGCGGCGCGTTCCGACGATGCTAACGGCCGACATGCAAGCTCCCCAAACGCACAGCAAGGCGATCGGTTACTTCCTCTGGATCTTCGGCTTCCTCGGCGCGCACCGGTTTTATTTCGGCCGACCGATCACCGGGACGATCTGGTTTTTCACGCTCGGGCTGTTAGGAGTCGGCTGGATCATCGACCTGTTCCTGATCCCCGGGATGGAGCGTTCGGCGGCCCAGAAATACAAAAGCGGGCGGATCGACTACTCGGTCGCGTGGCTCTTGCAGACCTTCATCGGGCCGCTGGGGATCCACCGCTTCTACATGGGCAAGATCTGGACCGGCCTGCTCTGGTTGTTCACCGGCGGCTTGGTCGGGATCGGCTGGCTCTATGATTTCTGGACGCTGAACGGCCAGATCGACGAGCGGAATGCGGGACGCTGAGGCGTCACTCGCTTTCGTCGAAAATGAAGTGCTCCAGCTTGAGGACCTTCGCACGGTCGGCGGCGTCTTTGGCGAGCTTGCTGGTGCCGTGGAGCTTCGCGTGCTGCTCGGCGATGGCGATGGCCGCTTCCCAGCGCTGCTGGTTTTCTAACAGGGTGCGCGCCCGGACGCCGCACATGTCGACCCATTGCCAATCGGCGGGGGCTTGTTTGGCGGCGGCTTGGAGGACGGAGAAATAGACATCGAGCGCCTCCTGCAGCCGCTTCTCCGACGGGTTCTTCGGGTCGGGCAATTGCTCGAGCACCCGGCCTCGGTAATACTGGATCTTGAAGCGCTCCGGAGAATCCGCGGCCAAGCCGGCCAGCAGGTCTTCGTAGATCGCGAGTGCCTGCTGCATCGGGCCGGAGTCGGTGCCGGCGCTGTTGTAGAGGGCGTCGCAAAGATGAAGCCCGGCGATCAGGCGGAGCGGGTGGTCCTTCTTCATCGACTGGAACCACGGCAGCAATTCCTTCGCGGCCTGCGGGTGGTCGAGCACGCGGGCTTTTTCCAGCCGGGCGGCATCCGCGAGGTCGCCCTTGGCGGCGATGATCTTGTCGAAGAGGATCAGGCTTTCGACCTTGGCTTCCGGGGTGGCCACCAGCACGGCAGCGCGGGCGGCGCGCAGCAGGGCGGGCGCGGCGGCGGGGGATTCGGGATGGGCGGTGGCGAATTTCTCAAGCTCCAGGCGGGCCTTGTTGTAGTCGCCATTCTCGAAGAATGCCTGACCGAGCTCGAACTGGATCTCGGGGCTGCGGGGGTCCTCGGGCAGGGCCTTGAGGAAGCTCTCAGAAAGCGCGGCGGCATCGGCATGGCGCTTTTCACGGGTGGCCAGGCGGATCTTGGCGAGGGCGAGCGTGGCAGGGGAAAGCTCGGCGGCTTGGGATTCCGACAGGTTGTCGAGCTGGGCTTTGGCGAAGGCGGGATCGGGCGGGATGGCATCGAGCGCGGCGTGGGCGGCGGCGAGCCGGGCTTCGGGGAGGCGCGGGTGCGAAGGGTGGTCGAGGATGAAGCGGTCGAGCGCGGCCATCGCGCCGGGGTCGCGGCGGGAGGTGAGGAAAAGCGCGCGTTCGAGGGCGAGGTCGATGACGAGGCTGATGTCCTTGGCTCCGGCGGCCGCGAGAGTTTGAAAGCCGGGCAGGTCACCCATCGCCAGCCGGGCGACGGCTTGGTTCAGCGAGACGTCGCGCCGGGCATCGCCGTCGAGCAGGGCGGAGGCTTTCTCGAGTTCACCAGCGGCGAGTGCGAAGTCCCCGGCGGTGAACGCGGTAGAGGCGGCGGAGAGCGAGGCTTCGGCGCGCAGGGTGGGCGCGCTGCTGCTGCCTTCGAGAGCGGCGAGGGCGGCGGCGGCTTGTTCCTTGCGGCCGTCGGCCAGGTCCCAGCGGCTGGTTTCGAGCAAGGCGCGTTCGGCCAGCGGGTGGGCGGGGTATTCGATCCTCAGCCGGGTCAAGGCCTGTCGGGCGCGGGCTTTCGATTCATCCGAGCCCTCGCGGCGAAGCCCGAGCGCGAGGTGATAGAGCGACTGGGTGCCGAGTTCGTCGGGCTCGGCGGCGGACGTCGGCCAAGCCGATGCGGCATCGTCGCCCATGGTGATGCCGATCGGGGATTTGAGCGGCGGCGGCGGGCACCATTCGCGGAGGCGGGTCAGGATGACATCGTCCGCGGTGGGCTTGCTCGCGAGGCAGTCGAGCAGCACGGGAAAAGCCTGGCCGATCCGGGGCGATGTCCGTTGCTGTTCGATGAACGCGAGCAGGCCATCGGTGGCGGCCTCGCGGTTGCCGGCGGCGAGTTGGGCGCGGGCAAGGCCGACGGCGGCGTCGTGCTGGACGGCTTTGAAGGCGGGATCTTCCTTCTGCAGGAGGGCGGCGAAGATGGCGGCGGCAGCCTGGTGCTCGCCTTTTTCCAACTGGGCACGGGCGCGCAGGAGATCGGCCTCCACCGCTTGGACCGGGGTCATCCGGGCGGTCGGCGGCGGGGTGGCGGTGAGCGCTTTCTCGGCATCGCCCAGATCGAGCAGGATGGCGGCGGTCTGAAGCCGGGCGCGCAGGGCGGTGGCGGCGTTGCGGTCCTTGATCAGCAGGTTGAGGGCCTCGACGGCGCCGGGCAGGTCGCCGAGCGCGCGCTTGAGCGCGGCGCGGGTGAAGAGCGCCTCGCGGAAATGCAGGGCGTCGGCGGCCGTGGCCTTCTCGTCGAGAAGGACGAGCGCGTCGTTGAACTGGCCGGCTGCGGCGAGGGCCTGGGCTTTCCAGAAGGGAAGCTCGGGGAGGGCGGCGAGGGCGGGATCGGCCAGCAGTTTCAAGGCGGCATCCGGCTCGCCGTTCCGGATGCGGGTCTCGGCGAGGCGGAGCAGGATCTCCGGGCGGGCCTTGGGATCGAGGTCCGGCGTTGCCAAGGCGGTTTCAAAACGGACGGCGGCGATTTCCCAAAGGCTGGCCGACAAGGCATCGAGCCCCTCTTGGAAAGCCGGCGGCGTCGCGGGATCCGGCGCGGCAACCGCGGAGAGAAGGGTCGCCAGCGGCAGGGCGAGCAGGGCGCGGCGGAACATGGGAGGGAAGCTAGCGCGGGGCCGCCGGATTGGCCAGCGATGAGTCGATCCGGTCAGCGATCGGCTTTGCCGGCTTCCGCGAGCCCGGCGGGGCTGTCGGCGAGGATCTTGCGCAGCTCGGTGGTGCCGATGCCGAGCACCGAGGCGGCTTCCTTGAGGTCACCGGCGTGGCGGTCGAGCGCGCAGGCGGCCAGTTCGCGGGCAAACCAGGCGATGGCGTTTTCCCCGGCCGGCACGGTGTCGAGCAGGCGGTCGACCGCTTGCTTGATCGCGCCTTTTTCCGATCCCGGCGCGGCGGCCAGCGGGATGTCGCCGGGCAGCAGGACGGTGGAGGAAGCCAGGGCGCAGGCGCGGGCGATGGTGTTTTCCAGCTCGCGGACATTGCCCGGCCAGCGGTGCTGCTGGAGGGCGGAAATGGCTTCGGCGGACAGGCGGATGCGCGCCATGCCGTTCTTGCGGGTGATCCGATGGAGGAAGAACTCGGCGAGCAGCGGGATGTCCTCGGCGCGGTCGCGCAGCGGAGGAAGGCGGATCTCGACGACGTTCAGGCGGTAGTAAAGGTCCTCGCGGAAGCGGCCGGCGGCGACTTCGGTGGAGAGGACCTTGTTGGTCGCGGTGACGATGCGGACGTCGGCGCTGAGCGTCTCGTTCGAGCCGACGCGGGAGAAGCTGCCGTCCTGCAGGACGCGCAGCATTTTCACCTGCACCGACAGCGGCATGTCGCCGATCTCGTCGAGGAAGAGCGTGCCGCCATCGGCCTGCTCGAAGCGGCCGGCGCGGCGGGCGATGGCTCCGGTGAAGGAGCCTTTCTCGTGGCCGAAGAGTTCGCTTTCGAGGAGGTTTTCCGGGATCGCGCCGCAGTTGATGGCGATGAGTTCCTGCTGACGGCGCGGCGAATATTCATGGATCGCTTTCGCCACGAGTTCCTTGCCGGTGCCGCTTTCGCCGGTGACCAGGACCGGCGCATCGGAGCGGGCGACTCGGCCGACGATCTTGAAAACGTCCTGCAAGGCACGGGAGACGCCGATGATTTTCACGCGGCCGTCGAGGGCGGGCATGTCGGCGGCCGGTTGCTCGGCCGAGCGGCGGTCCTCGACGATCTGGAGGGCGCTTTCGACCACCGGGCGGAGCTCGAAGGGAAGGGCTTCCTTGCGCATCACGTCGTGCGCGCCGCGCTGGGTGGCCTCGATCACCTGGCCGGTGCTGGGGAAGCCGGTGGTCAGGATGACCAGGGTGTGCGGCGAGGTCTGGCGGATGCGGGTCATCAGCTCGAGGCCGTCGTAGGGCTGGAGCTGGATGTCGGCGATGACCAGGTCGATCGGGGTCTTCTCGACCACCTTCACCGCATTGTCGGCATTGTCGCAGCGGAGGATGCGGACCCCTTTTGCGGTCAAATGCTTCGTGGCCCACTCCAGGAAGTCGTGGTCTTGATCAACGATCAGAATCGTTTGCTCCGGTGGGGTGTCAGGCATGCGCTGCGGTGCAGAGTGTCGTCGAGACGGCGGGAAGCGCAAGCTGCGGGTGCGTCAGGGTTTTTACGGCTGTAGCGGCTGTCTATGACTGCCGCTGACTGTAAACGGAGTGACGGGTTGGTGGGTTCGACGGAAAGGGGTTGAGCGGATTTCGACGGGCTACGAATGTAGCGTCGGTCTATGACCGTCGCTGGTTGTAAACGAAGTGACGGCTTGGCTGTTTCGACCCCGAGGGGTGGAGCGGACTCCGGGGTGGCTTCGTTTACAAAGTGCGGCGGTCATAGACGGCCGCTACAAGGTTGGGGCCTTCCGTGGAAAGAGCAGCTCAAGGAGGTAGGCGAGAACGACCGCAAGAACCATGCCGGCGCCGACGCCGATGCTGGAATGGAGGACGAGCGGGCGGAGGGTGTCCCAGAGGGTGAGGGGGGCTGGGGTGCCGGGGACTTCGTGGATGATCATGACTTCGCTCTCCATCATCCTACACTGCATCTTCTCCGAAATCTCTTTGATTTGGAGCTGTTCCAGTAGCTTCTGCGAGGCCTCGAAATCGGCCTTTAACGTGTTGAACTGACTGTTGGGATCCTGCACGGCACCGTTCGGGTAATACAACAAGGTTTCGGTCTTGTTGGCTTGGCTCAAGGCCTCGCGTTTGGAATCCACATCCGCCTTCTGCCGTTTAACTGCGGCTTCAAGCTGGTCCAACTTTGATCGGTCGTGGACACTCCGGAGTCCTTCGAAGTGCTCTTGAAGTGCAGTGACAAGGGCGTGCCAAATGAGCTCGGATTCCGCACGGCTTCGCCCGCTCACTGAGATCACCACGAGAGCGGTGCCGGGGATCGGCTTTGCGGAGACGGATCTTCGCAGTTTTTCCGCACAGGGACTGCCCTCTTTCCCTTTGAGGTTCCAGCGATTGGCGAGGTCCGTCCGAATTCCTGTTAGAGCGAGAATGTCATCGGTTTGAACGGCATGGACGACGTCCGCCGTGCTGAATGACAGGGAGGGCGGCCTTATCTGAACGACCCCGGTCGCCGTGTTCCGGATCATCGGCAGGAAATGCACGACGAGCCCGACGAGAAGCCCGAGCAAGGGCAGGCCCCAGAACAGATGCCGCCAGCGCAGCGCGATGAAGCCGGGATTCCAGCGGCGGATCGGGGCGGGATCCATGGCTGGTAGGGGTGAGGGGACGAGGCGGGAATGCGGAGGGAAACGATGCCGGATTTCCGCGGGATCAGCGGGCGAGGAGGGGCTTGCCGCAGGCGCGACCCGTGAAGGTGGCGAGGTGGAAGGCGGCAAGGAGAGAGTTCATGCTGGCAGAGTAGGCGGATCGGGCTCGGAAGCGCAATGGGGATTTTGGGGATGCGGTTGCAGCAGGTCGCCGGCATCTCGAGGGCCACCGGGTGCGCGGAGGCTCTGCCCCGCAGAAGCACGGGTGGTTCACGCTTCGGCGATGCGGGCTGGAATGGGCGGCGGGGGTTGAGGGACCGCTCTGCGGGCCGGAGGCTCCGCGGTCCCGGGGTTGGGGCACCGGGAGCGCTGGTCTGCGACCGGCCGAACGGTCCCAAGAGGCTCGCTTGTTCATACGCTTTGTCGTCGTCCAAGCATGCGCCGCATTTGGTTCGGGCCGAAGGCGTGGGTCGGCTGCTGGGGACCATTCAGCCGGTCGCAGACCGGCGCTCCCTGGGTGGCGCTTCGGCGATGCGGGCTGGAATGGGCGGCGGGCGTTGAAGGATCGTTCTGCGGGCCGGAGGCTCCGCGCACCCGGTGAGGGCTTCGCCCACCCGGCGCTAGAGCGCCCCGAAACGGCGGTGGCGGCGGGCGTATTCCTGGGCGGCTTCGAAGAGGTCGGCCTGGTGGAAGTCGGGCCAGAATTTCTTGAAGATGACGATCTCCGCGTAGCTGATCTGCCACAGCAGGAAATTCGACACGCGCAGTTCGCCGGAGGTGCGGACGAGCAGGTCGGGGTCGGGGATGTCGGCGGTGTAAAGGCGGGACGCGAAGGTGGCGCAGTCGATGGTCGCGGGGTCGAGCTTGCCCGCGGCGGCATCGGCGGCGAGCGAGCGGGCGGCCTCGACGATCTCCTCGCGCGAGCCGTAGGACAGGGCGAGGACGAGGGTCAGCGAGGTGTTGCCGGCGGTGCGGTTGATCGCCTTGTCGAGCTTGCGGCGGGTCTTCTCTGGCAGGCGGTCGAGGTGGCCGATCGCCCGCAGCCGAACGTTCTGCTTCATCAGTTCGTCGGCCTTTTCCCCGAGGAATCGCTCGAGCAGGAGCATCAGTGCGGTGACCTCGGCGGCGGGGCGGTTCCAGTTCTCGGAGGAGAAGGCGTAGAGCGTGAGGTATTCGACGCCGAGTTCCTTGCAGGCTTCCACGCACTCGCGGACCGACTCGGCACCGGCGCGGTGGCCGGCGAGGCGGGGCAGGCCGCGCTCTTTCGCCCAGCGGCCGTTGCCATCCATGATGATGGCGATGTGGCGGGGGATGGAGGATGGGGAAGGCATGGTCTAACCGCGAATGGACGCGAATGGACGCGAATGATGTGAAGGCAGGATGAACGGAATTTGAAAAAGGAACAGGGTGACGAAGCCCGGTTTGCCGCCGAAGATGCCAAGGCTCCTTCCTTCGCGTCCATTCGCGTCCATTCGCGGTTTCATTTTTTCAGGCAACCAGCGTCTGCGTGCGGTCGGGGCCGACGCCGACGAATTTCACCGGCGTGCCGCAGAGGTCGCTGAGGCGCTGGAGGTAGGCCTTGGCGTTGACGGGCAGGTCGTCGAAGTCCTTGCAGTCGGTGGTGTCCTGCTGCCAGCCGGGGAGTTCCTCGTAGATGGCCACAGCGCGGTCCCAGGCGTGGCGGTCGGCGGGCGGGAGCTCGTGAACGGTGCCGTCGATGTCGTAGCCGGTGCAAATACGAAGGGTCTCGTAGTTGTCGAGGCCGTCGACGTTGGTGACGGCCAGGCCGGTGGTGCCGTTGACCATGCAGCCGTGGCGGAGCAGGACGGCATCGAGCCAGCCGCAGCCGCGCGGGCGGCCGGAGACGACGCCGAATTCCCGGCCGAGGCCGTGGAGGTATTCGGACAATCCTTCGTCCACCGTCGGGAAGGGGCCGGAACCGACGCGCGTGGTGTAGGCCTTGCAGACGCCGATGACCTGTTGGATCGCCGTCGGAGGCAAACCGCTGCCGGTGCAGGAGCCGCCGGCGGTGGTGTTCGACGAGGTGACGAAAGGATAGGTGCCGAAGTCGATGTCGAGCAAGGAACCCTGCGCGCCTTCGAACAGGATGACCTTGCCGGACTTCCAGGCGGCGTGGAGCACCGGGATGGTGTTCGTGACGTGCGGCCGGAGCCTTGCGAAAGCGGCGAGCACCTCGTCGGCCTGTTCCGTCGGGTCGAAGGTCGGCAAGCCGAACTCGGCGAGCACTTTGTTCGCGTCGGCGGTGCGGCGGGCGACCATTTCGCGGAAGTACGGCTCATCCAGTAGATCGGCGATGCGCAGGCCGCAGCGGTTGATCTTGTCGGCATACGCCGGACCGATGCCGCGCTTGGTGGTGCCGATCTTGCGGTCGCCGAGGGCGGCCTCGCGGGCGGCGTCGAGCTCCTTGTGAAGCGGCAGCACCACGTGGGCGCGGTCGGAGATGAGCAGCTTGTCGGACGGGATGGCAACCCCCTGGGCTTCAAGCCGGGCGATCTCCGCGACCAGGCCGACCGGATCGACGACGACGCCGTTGCCGATGATGTTGATCTTGCCATCCCACAGGATGCCGGAGGGCAGCAGGTTCAGGATGTATTTGGTGCCGCGGGCGATGACGGTGTGGCCGGCGTTGTTGCCGCCCTGGCCGCGCACGACGACGTCGGCGGTCTCGGTCAGGTAATCGACGATCTTGCCTTTGCCTTCGTCTCCCCACTGGAGACCGGTGACGATGGTGTTCATTATTTTAACCGCGAATGGACGCGAATGGACGCGAATGAAGAATGAATGAGTGGGTGAGAACGATGCGCTCCCACTCAAGTTTACGATGTTTGAAATTGATGATCAGCCCCACGGGGAGCTTGGTGATGCGGAGGTAGTTCATCATCTGACCTCGCTCGTGGTCGGTGATTTTCTCGATAGTCTTGGTGTCGACGATGATCTGGCCGTAAGCAATGAGGTCTGGAACATATTCGCCCACGGTGACGGTTCGCCACTGGACCGGATAGCGGGGCTGCTGGACGAAAGGAATCCCCCGATGGCCGAATTCGACAGCGAGGGAGTTCTCGTAGGGCTTTTCATTCAGCCCATGTCCCAAACCGTTCAAGATTTCCATGGAGCAGGACACGATGGCATACACCTCGTCCTTCAAAACCAATTCGCGTCCATTCGCGTCCATTCGTGGTTAAGAAATCATTTGGTGGAATCGATCAGCGCGGCGAATTCCTCGAAGAAATAGGACGCGTCGTGCGGGCCGGGGGCGGCTTCGGGGTGGTATTGGACCGAGAAGACCGGCATGTCCTTGTGGCGGATGCCTTCGACAGTGTCGTCGTTGAGATTCACGTGGGTGACTTCCACGTTCGACGGCAACGAGTCCGGGCAGACGGCGAAGCCGTGGTTCTGCGAGGTGATGGAAATGCGGCCGCTGCGGAGGTCCTTGACCGGCTGGTTGCCGCCGCGGTGGCCGAACTTCAGCTTGTAGGTGGTGCCGCCGAAGACGTGGCCGAGGATCTGGTTGCCGAGGCAGATGCCGAAGACCGGCTTCTTGCCGATGAGCTTTTTGATTTCCTCGTGGATGTAGCCGAGCGCGGCCGGATCGCCGGGGCCGTTGGAGAGGAAGATGCCGTCGGGATTGCGGGCGAGGACTTCGGCGGCAGGGGTGCGGGAATTCAGCACCTCGACCTCGAAGCCGGCCTGGCGCAGGCGGCGGAGGATGTTCCACTTGATGCCGAAGTCGAAGGCGACGATGCGGTGCTTCACCGGCGGCAGTTCGAGGTAGTTCTCGAGGTGGCCGGTCGTCGCGTTCGACAGCGCAAAGCGGCGGGAATCGGCCTCCCAGGCGTAATTTTCCGGCGTGGAGACTTCCTGCACGTAGTCCATGCCTTCCATCGAGGGCGAGGCCCGGGCGGCGGCGATCGCGGCTTCGGAGGAAAGCTCGGTGGTGAGGCAGGCGCGCATCGCGCCGAGCGAGCGGAGGTGCTTGGTCAGGGCGCGGGTGTCGATGTGCTCGATCCCCAGCACGCCGTGCTCCGTGAAGTAGTCGCCGAGGCTCTGGCGGGAGCGCCAGTTCGAGGCGACCGGGGAGAGCTCGCCGATGACGAAGCCGCGGACGTGCGGGCCGGCGGATTCGGCGTCTTCCGGGGTGACCCCGTAATTCCCGATCTGCGGGTAGGTCATCGCGACGATTTGGCCGCGGTAGGACGGGTCGGTGATGACCTCCTGATAGCCGGTCATCGAGGTATTGAAGCAAATTTCCCCGGTGGTGGTTCCGGAAGCACCGAAGGCACGGCCTTCGAAAAGGCGGCCGTCTTCAAGGGCAAGGATGGCTTTCATGGGCGCGAAAAGCCGCGGAATGAGGGTTATCCGCGCGGCGGGCGGAACGTAGGGGAGGGCCGCCCCGCGTCACAAGCGGAATCCGGGACCGCGTGCAATCATGACCGGAGCAGGAGGAAATCGAGGGCCGGGAACCTTGTCCATTTCAGCTCTCGGGCTCCTCCACTTCCCGCCGCAGCTTGTGGGCGTGGGACAGGTTTTGCTCGAAGATTTCCTGGAGCCGCTTGGTGAAATCGTGGGCGCTTTCGTGCTCCAGCGGCATCACGGGGTCGCCGAGTTCCATGCTGAGGCGGATCGGGAACTCGGGTTTTTTCCAGAGCGGCCAGCCTTTTTCGAGGAAGCGGGTGTTGCTGCGGATGAAGACCGGGCGGACCGGGACTCCGGCGCGACGGGCGATCAGGGCGCAGCCGCCGCCGAGCGGGTTGATCCAGCGGGCGTCGCGGCGGGTGCGGGTGCCTTCGGGGAAGAGCAGAAGCTGGCCGCCTTCTCGGAGCGCCTGGGCGGCGTCCTTGATCATGAGGGACGACGAGCCATTCGGGATGTAGCCGGCCAGCCGGGCCCCGCCGCCGAGGAAGGGATTGCAGAGGATCGACTCCTTCATGATGCAGATCGGCTGCGGGAGTTTGGAAATCACGAAGACCGCGTCCCACAGCGAGGTGTGGTTCGGGGCGATGATGACCGGGCCGGCTTCGTGCTTGAGGGCATCGAGCGATCCGAGGTCGGACTGGACGAGATCGGTCGCCTTCAAATAGCGGACGAAGACCCGGAAGGTCCGGTGCAGCATTCCGCGGCCGAGCCGTTTTGCGGTGGCGGTGGGAAGGATCAGGATCAGAGGGATGGAAATCGCAGTGATCAGCAAGCCGGCGACGCCCCAGTAGATGAAGCCGCCAAGCGTCGCGACCGCGTCCCAAGGCCAACGCCACCAGCGGGACGGGGCCGCGGCGGTTGCAGAGGGGGACAGGGTCTGGCTTTCCAAGGAGGGCATGGATTGAAACAGCGCCGCCAAGCTAAGGGGGCGGCGAGCTTCGGGTCGATGGAAAACTGTGCCCCGTGGGCGGTTCAGAGGGACTTGCGGACGGGCAGCAGGGCGTTGGAGAAGATCAGGCGGTCGATTTCCCACAGCAGGCCGAGGTTGTGGTCGGCGGGCTGGATGCGTTCGACGTGGACAAACTGGTCGAGGTCGTCGTTCTGCCAGAAGGCGCAGGTGAAGGTGGTGGGGCTGATCAGGAAGCTGCCGTGGAAGCCGAGCTGGCGGGTGACGTTCAGCAGGTGGCGTTCGACCCGCTGGCTGGTGCCGCCGCATTCATGCAGGGCGATCCCGAGCTTCACGATAAAGCGGGCCTTGCGGCGGTAGTCGTCGGGGGAGGGAGGCATGCGGGTAGAGGGATGGTCTTTCGCGGGGCCGGAGGGAGGATGCAAGCCTTGGGTGAGGCTCGACCGCTTGCGCGGACAGGAGCGACACGACGAGTCGACCGGATGCAGCGATTGCTAATCCAAGAAATTTCCGTGGATTAGCACTTTGGACTTAGGGTGAGTAGGTTGTGCAGGGGTATTCGGCGAACGGCTGCCCTGTTCACGAATATCGAGGGCTCTCGTTGGTCCAACCATCGGCATCACCACTCTCCCTTTTCCATCCATTTAATCTGCCATGGATCCGATGCTCCGGGAGTGCTGTCGAAAGCGGAAAGGGGGGCTCGGGCCACGATCACGAAGGAAGGGTCCTCGGGGTTGTCCCAACTCACGAACAAGCTGGTGAAGTTTTTGCTGTCGTTCCAGAGGGCGTAGCCGTTGCCGGATGCGAAGGTTGGAATTCCCAAGTCCCACCCTCTGGCTTGTTGATCAGGCTTGCCGAGATGAGGCTCCAACTCTTTCAGGAAGTGGTCAAAGCGCTCGGCCAATACCGGCGTCACCGGGTCTTCCCCGTCGGTCAGATCCTCACCGGGCGCGCGCAGTTGATGGAGAATCACGAAGCCGGCTCGCTGGTCGCCGAGAAAGGCTGTGAGGGATTCATATTCACGGGAGTCGATCATGATTTTGGGAGGTGAAGTTGGGTCGCCGGATGTTTTGTCAGGGTTTGCTGAATCGTCGGAACATCCAGCGATAAGAAGCAGCAGAGTAATGAGAGCGATGGGGAAGGGCCTCATGGTGTTGAGGGCTAAAGGTGGCGGCTACTTGACACCGAAGTATCGGGAGGCCGTTTCGATATCCTCGTCAGTGCCGTCCACCAGCAAGATGGAATTTTCCCCGGAGTAGCGCAGCGTGACGTGTTCGGACAATCGCCAGCCCTTCTCCGCCAAGTCTTTCTCGATTCCTTCGAGACTAAGCCGACCCTTCCGACGAAGGGCTTCACGGGTCGTGCCAGAAAGGGAATATGAACGGGCATAGACATAGACCACCCGGATTCCTTTATCGGTCTCTTCAAGCAAGGCTCGCCGACGGGCGGATTCAAGGGCGGAGGTGAGAACCTCGCGATAGGTCGGCCGCGGAGTCTCCTTAATGTCGAACCGGTCAAGTTTCGCCGCCGAAATTTCTTCCGGCAGCGGCTTGGCGAGCTGGAACTCGCCCTTGCCCGAAGCGTCGGCCCAGCCGCTCATCCGGGCGACCAGTTCGGCAATCGAATACTTTCGCAAGCTGCCCGACCATGGGACGGGTTCGTCGAGGATGCCGTCCGCATGGAGCTGTTGAGGCGGGGTGGCGGCACTTACGACGCAGAAGATCAGCGAGAGAAGACTACCGCGTTTCATGACATGGACTTATCACCGCCGCGCGACCATCCGCAAGGTTAGAGACTCGTAGCCCAAAGTTCGGTCGAACTTGGCCTCGTGCTCGATGCGTTCGGTGGCGTTGACGATTTCCAGGCGCTCCACTTTTTCGCAGCAGAGCTTGAGCAGGCTGCGCAGGATGAGCCGGGCGTGCGGGGCACCGAGGCAGAGGTGGGTGCCGAAGCCGAAGGCGAGGTGGGGGTTCGGCTTGCGGTCAAGGCGAACTTCCATGGGATCGGGGAAGGCAGCTTCGTCGAGATTTGCGGAGGCCCAGCAGAGGGAGATCCTCTGGCCGGCGGCGACGGTTTCGCCGTGGACTTCCGTGTCCGCCGGGCAGACGCGGCCGATGTGGGTGAGCGGCATGAAGACGCGGAAGAATTCCTCGCCGGCGAGGGTGATCCGTTTCGGGTCCTCGCGGAGGAATTCGAGGGCTTCCGGATGCGCGGCAAGGTGGCCGAGGGCGCAGGAGATGGTGTGGATGATGGTGTCGCGGCCGCCGGCGAAGGCGAGGTTGGCGAAGCCCATCATCTCCTCGCGGGTCAGCGGGCGGTTCTGGAAGGTGGCCTGGGTCAGGGCACTGAAGAAGTCGTCGCCGGGGTTGGCAGCGGCGCGGTCGAACTGCCGATGAAGGTAGTCCTCGAGCACGTTGCCCTGCTTGAACTCGCCGCCGCTGACCTTGAAGACGTGAATTCCCCAGCCGATCCAGATTTCGGCTTCGGACTCGGGGACGTTGAGAAGATAGGTGAGCGCCCGGGATTGCACGGGCAGGGCGAAGTCGTGGACGATCTCGATGGAGTCGCGGGCGAAGGCGGCGTCGAGCATGCCGCCGATCAGCGACTCGACTTGCGCGATGATGGCGGGGACTTTGGCGCGTTGGAAGAAGGGCTCGACGATGTCGCGGTAGTCGCCGTGCTTGGGCGGATTGGTTTCGATCGGGAGCTGGCGCATCGTGCGGACGTCCTCTTCGGACGGGATCGGCACGCGGAAGGGGGCGTCGGAGCTGAAGGTTTGCCAGTCCTTGGCCGCGCGGCGGACGTCTTCGTGGCGCAGCAGCATGACGATGTCCTCGCCGTGGAAGGGGCAGCGCATCACGCCGGGATCGGTGCGGGCGTCGCGGAAGGGATCGGAGAAGGCGGGCATGGCGTCGGGGGCGAGCATACGTCGCGTGTCGATCCGGACTTGCCAGAGTCGGCGAAGAGCGGATGGATCGGGGGAATGAATGACTTCCTCGCCGCGTTGCCCCACGGTCCCGAGTTCCGCTTTGTCGATGCGCTGGAATCGCTGGATCCCGGCAGGTCGGCGACCGCCCGCTATCTCGTGCGCGGCGACGAAGGCTTCCTGGCCGGGCATTTCCCGGGGAATCCGCTGATGCCGGGGGTGATCCTGATCGAGGCGATCGCCCAGCTCGGCGGGGTGGTCGTGCAGAGCGATCCGGCGATCCCGCCGCTCGCGAACCTCCTTCTAACAGGCGTCCGCGGCGCGAAGATCCTCGGTGCGGCGAAGCCCGGCGAAACCTTGACGCTGCGGGCGGAGGTGGAAGGGCGGCTGGGCGGGATGATCCAGGTTTCCGGCGAGGTCAGCGTGGGAGATCGGCCGCTGGCGTCGGCGAAGATCATGCTGAGCGGGCAGGAGGCGGGGTGAGGGGGATGGCGGGTTTTGGGGATGGGATGGAGGCAAGAGATTTTGGTTTCAGGGTCTTCTTCTATTGGCACGGGATTAAGCTGGGATAGGCAAGGGAGCGCTGGCTTCAGCCGCCAAGAAAGATCGCGGACCGCAAGACTCGCCGACTAAAGTCAGCGCTCCCCCGGACGGCTCAGCCTCAAGCGCCGCTTGATCCCGCTGGCATGTCGCTCAAGGCAGGCAGGTGTGCCGCTTCTTCAGGTCCGCTCTGGAGAGTGACCATTCGGCTTCATCCGCCGCCGTTTCCCAATGGCGCGGTGTTTCCCAGCCTTCGAGGGTGCCGGACATGCGCTGGCGGAGCTGCTCGAGCGTGCCGGATTTCAGCTTCACCAGAGCGGTGATTTCCTCGACCCGCTCCGGGTCGTGGCTCGGGACGCCGAAGACGCGGGCCTTCTCTAACAGGCCGGTCGCCATCAGGGCCGCTTCGATCTTCGCGGGGCCGATCTTGCGGCCGGCGACGTTGATCGACTCCGCACCGCTGCTTTCTAACAGCAGGCGCCCGCCTTCGATCCGGCCGTGGTCCTGGGTGAGGAATTCGCCACCACCGAGCACCTCGCCGTCGCGAGCGGCTTCGTAGCCGAGGGCGACGGAGGAGCTGGCGATGTGGAAGCGGCCGGAGGCGTCGAGCGTCACCAGGACGCCGTCGAGCGGGGTGCCGAGATCGGCGGCGGAGGTCCGCGGGGTGGCGCTGTTATCGTAGGAAATGCCGCCGCATTCGCTGGCGCCGTAGAAATTGTGGAGCTTGAGGCCGCCGTTCTCGAAGACCGCGTGTTCGAGTTCGAGGGAGAGCGGGGCACCGGCGGACACGGCGAGTGCGATCTTTTCCGGCAGAAGGAATCCGGCGCGGTGCCAGGCGCGCCACATCGAGGGGACGGCGGGGATGACGACGGCATCGTGCGCATCGATCGCATCGGCCATGACTTTCGGGAAGGGCACTTCCACCGCGTGGACCGGCACGCCGTGGAGCAGCAGCGGGAGCAGGATGCTGGAGAAGCCGTAGGAGTGGGTGACGGAGATCGCGGCGAGGTTCGGGATCCCGGGGCGGAGATTCATCGCGGCGGCGAGGCGGTCGGCATCGGCGGCGATCTGATCGGCGGTGAAGAACACGGCGCGCGGTTTGCCTTCGATGCCCGGGGTGAGCTTCAGGTGGGCGGTTCCTGCGGGGAGCTCGGCGGGGAGATCGGGAAGAGCGGATGAAGCTTCGAGCGGGAGCACCGCCTGGCCGTCGCGCCAGGCTTGCAGGACTGCCAGGGCGACGTCGGTCGCGCTGCCGCGGGCGATGACCGTGGTGTCTGCGGTCGGGAGGGCGGCCAGTCGCTCGGCGAGGTCGGCGAAAGACAGCGCCCGCCCGCCTTCGAACAAGGCGGGCGCGTGCCGGAATCGGGAGACGGTTTCTTGCCAGCGGGAGAAGAGCATGGGGCCGGCCGAGTGACTAACCGGCGCGGGACTGGCCCGACGAGCGCGAAGTTGGGGAATGGCCGGGTTGGGGGCTTTGATCTGAGGGATGAAGGGGACGCCTGTTGTTGGCGATGCGGGGTGGAATGGGTGGCGGGCTCCTCCCGTGCTTCGGCGGACTGCCTACTTCGCGATCCCACGTCGCCTCGGCTCCAAGATCGGTTTGCTACGAAGGCCGGGGAAGATCCGCGGTCCCGGTGGGGAATCCTGCGTTGCAGTTCGATGGGGTGGGTGGAGACTGCGCCGATGCCGCGGCTTGAAATCGTGACCGATATCACTGCCCCGATTGGGCGGGTGTTCGATCTGGCTCGGAGCATCGATGTCCATCAGCAAAGCCAGACACGGCATCGGGAGCGGGCGGTGGCGGGGCGGACTTCGGGGCTGATTGAAACGGGGGAGACGGTGACTTGGGAAGCGGTTCATTTCGGGATCCGCCAGCGCTTGACGAGCCGGATCGATGCCATGACCCGGCCGGTCCATTTCCGCGATTCGATGGTGACGGGGGCGTTCCGGTCCTTCGTGCATGATCACCATTTCGAGGAAATCCCGGGAGGGACGCGGATGACCGACGTGTTTGATTACGTCGCGCCGCTGGGGGGTGCTGGGTCACCTGGCGGACCGGCTTTTCCTGGAGCGATACATGCGAAATCTGCTGGAGGAGCGTAACGCGGTGATCAAAGACTTGGCGGAGAAGGGTGAGAATGAGAACTTGAGTACACAGGGTAATTAAAATGGGCGGGTTGCTCTTTAGCATAGGGCTTCTGGGATCGGTCTCCGTCTGGTTGGCGGTGATCCGGCCTTATGCATTGAAGCATGGGCAGGGCTACACGACCGGCGCCAGTTGCGGAGTCACGGCGTGGGTCGATTGGGAGCAGGCGAAGGAAATCGCCGTAAAAAGGGGGGAGCTTTGGAGGCTTCGAATCTGTCGCTTGTTCCTCTGGCTCAATCTGCTCGCGGTCTCGGGTTTTCTTCTCCTCGTCCTTGTGTAACTCCCTTGGTTCAAACTTCACTTTCCCGGGTTTGACAAGTGGGGGAGCTGTTGCCTACTTGCCGCGCGAGACGGAGTTGTATCCTCCCCTCATCTGGAATCATGAAGGCAGCACCTTGGATCGCATCGTTCGGACTCATCGGGGCTGTGGCCGGCATTGGTTTCGCTCTGGCGGCTTTGAAAAAGTCCAACATGGCGGAGGCCGCGGCCGAGGCGGCGATGATGCCGGAGCCGATGGAGGCGGTGATCGTTCAAGCGGCACGCGAGGTGGAGCACCGCCGCACGACGAACGCGGTTGGCACGGTGCTGGCGCTGCGTTCGGTCATGCTGAAAAACGAGCTGCCGGGTGTGGTCAAGCGGGTCGATTTGACGCCGGGCAAGATCGTGGAAGAAGGGGCCGAGTTGGTAGTGCTGGACACCACCGTGGAGGAGGCCGAGCTGAAGGCTCAGGAAGCGCAGGCCTCGCTGGCGGAGGCGACTTTGAAGCGGTTGACGGCGCTCGACACCAGCAACGCGACTTCAAAGCAAGATCTCGACGAAGCCGAGGCCGAGCGCGATGTCGCGCTGGCCCAGATGGAGCGGACCAAGGCGATGATCGCCCGCAATATGATCCGTGCGCCGTTCCGCGCCCGCATCGGGCTGTCGGACCTGCATCCCGGCCAGTATCTGATCGAAGGCGTCGAACTCACGACCTTGCAAGGCGTGGACGAGGCGGTGCATGTCGATTTCACCGTCACCCAGACCGTCGCGCTCGGGCTGAAGGAAGGCGACGTGGTCGAGGTCATCGGCGCGGACAAGGAGGCGCCGGTGAGCGCCACCATTATCGCGCTGGATTCCCTCATCGACCGCAACACCCGCAACGCGAACATCCGGGCCAAGGTCGATGACGCCCGCAAGCTTCCGCCGCCCGGTGCCTCGGTGCAGGTCCGGGTGCCGGTCGGCACGGTCCGCCAGGTGGTCGCGGTGCCGGTGAGCGCGCTGCGCCGCGGGCCGGAGGGCGACCATGTGTTTGTTATTGCCGCGGACCCACAGGGCCAGTCGCGGGCCGCGATGCGGCTGGTGAAAAGCGGGTCGGTGATGGGGGACGAGGTGATCATTGAAAGCGGTTTGAAAGTCGGGGAACCGGTCGCGGCGTCCGGGTCCTTCAAACTCCGCGAAGGGGTGCTCGTCGCCGATGCCGGGAAGGCTCCGCAAGGCCAGTAATCGAAACCATCCGGCCTCATGCGCTCCTTTACCGATCTCTTCATCAAGCACCCGGTGCTGGCCATCGTGGTCAACCTGGTGATCGTCCTCGTCGGCTGGCGCGCAGTCGGCTCGCTGCCGGTGCAGCAATTCCCGAAGCTCGAAAGCTCGTCGGTCCTGGTCACCACGATCTACTACGGGGCCAGTGCCGAGACGGTGCGCGGCTTTCTCACCACGCCGATCGAGCGCGTCGTCTCTCAGATCGGCGGGGTGGATCACGTGGAGTCGAGCAGCCGCGCCGGGGTCAGCACGGTGACGGTGCGGCTGAAATTGAATCACGACACCACCGCGGCGCTGGCCGAAATCAGCGCGCGGCTCCAACAAGTCCGCGCCGAGCTGCCGCCGGACGCCCAGCCGCCGATGGTCGAGATCCAGCGCGCCGACCGGCCCTACGCGACTTTTTATCTCAGCTTCACCTCGCCGGAGCGGAGCGTTTCCGAAGTCACCGACTGGCTGTCGCGCTCGCTTCAGCCGCAATTCTCGACCTTGCCGGGCATCCAGCGCGTGACGATCGAAGGCGGCCGGCCGATCGCGATGCGGGTGTGGATCGATCCCGACCGCCTCGCCGCGCTCAATCTAACACCCGGCGACGTCCAGTCCGCGCTGCGGCGGAACAACTACCTCGCGGCGGTCGGTCGCACGAAGGGCAACCTGGTGGAGGTGAACCTGCTGGCGAACACCGACCTGCGGTCCACCGATGATTTCGAGAAGCTGATCGTGGTCGAACGCAACGGCGCGATCATCCGCTTGACCGATGTCGCGAAGGTGGAACTCGGCGCGGAGGAGCCCGATCTGATTGCCAAGCGCAACGAGAAGGAGGGCGTCTATCTCGGGGTCTGGCCGCTGGTCGGTTCGAACGAGATCGACGTCGCCAAAGCGCTTGAGTCCGAGATGGCGCGGATCCAGCCGACCTTGCCGAAGGACATCGAGATGCACCTCGCCTATGACGGCACGATGTTCATGCGCGAGGCGCTGAAGGAGATCAGCAAGACGCTGGCGGAGACCATTCTCATCGTCGGCCTCGCGGTGTTCGTTTTCATGGGATCGATCCGCACCGCGTTGGTGCCGCTGATCGCGATGCCCATCTCGCTGATCGGCACCGCGGCGATCATACTGGCCTGCGGTTTCAGCCTGAACCTGCTGACCATCCTCGCCATCGTGCTGTCGGTCGGGCTGGTGGTGGACGATGCGATCGTGGTGGTGGAGAACGTCGAGCGCCACGTTCGCGAAGGGAAGTCACGGATTCAGGCCGCGCTGATCGGGGCGCGGGAATTGAAAGGTCCGGTGGTGGCGATGACCATCACGCTGGCGGCGGTGTATGCGCCGATCGGTTTTCAAGGCGGGCTGACCGGGTCGCTGTTCCTTGAGTTCGCCATCACGCTGGCCGCGGCGGTGATCGTGTCGGGTTTCGTCGCTCTAACACTTTCGCCGGTGATGAGTTCGCGTTTCATTCATCCGAAGGGCAAGGAGGGCCGGCTCACGCGCTTCGTCAACCGCGCCTTCGACCGGGTGAAGGCGGCTTATGCGGTGCTGCTCGACGGCGCGCTGCGGATCCGCTGGGTGATCGTCGGGGTCGCGGCGCTGATCATGCTCGCGGCTTATCCGTTCTACACGATGTCGGCCAGCGAGCTCGCGCCGGTGGAGGACCAAAGCCACATCAGCCTCTTCCTCGACACCGCGCCGGACGCGACCATCGAGGCGGTGAACCGCGAGTCGCTGGAGCTGGTGAAAAACGTCACCGCCTTTCCCGAGGCCGACTACATGTGGTCGCTGACCGCGGGCTGGGGCGGCTTTGGCGGGATGAAGATGAAGCCGTGGGGCGAACGCGAGCGGACCACCGAGGAGATGTATGGCCAGGTCTTCGGGGCGGTGTCGCAGGTGCCGGGACTGCGGGTGTTCCCGCGGCTGGATCCTTCGCTGCCGACTTCGGGGCAATACGACGTCGAGCTGGTGCTCCAGACCGATGGCCCGGCCGAGCCGCTGCTCGGGGTGGCGCAGCAGATCATCGGTGCGGGTTTTCAAAGCGGGAAGTTTCTCTACGTCGACACGGATTTGAAGATCGACCGGCCCGAGGCGCGGGTGCTGATCGATCGCGAGCGCCTCGCGGATCTCGGGCTTGATCTGGCGGGTGTGGGCCAGGAACTCGGCACTTTGTTAGGCGGAGCCTACGTGAACCGCTTCAACTACTTCGACCGCAGCTACAAGGTCATCCCGCAGCTTGGCGACAGCGACCGCTCGGCGGTCGGGCCCTTGCTCGATCTCAAGATCAAGACGCCGGAGGGCGACCTGGTACCGGTGTCCACCTTCACCAGCCTGGAGGCCACCACCTCGCCTCGGACGCTCAACCGCTTCCAACAGCGGAACGCCGTGAAGATCTTCGGCGGCGTCCAGCCGGGCGTCACCAAGGAGGCCGGGCTGCGGGTGTTAGAGGATGCGGCGAAGCTGGCCATGCCGCCGGGAGTCACGCTCGACCACGCCGGCGAGTCTCGCCAGATCCGGAAGGAAGGGTCGGCACTGGTGGTGACGCTCGGCTTCGCGGTGGTGCTGATCTACCTGGTACTGGCGGCGCAGTTCCTCAGCTTCCGCGATCCGCTGATCATCCTGTTCGGCTCGGTGCCGCTGGCGATTTCGGGAGCGCTGGCGTTCACCTTCCTGGATTTCACGACGATCAACATCTACTCGCAGGTCGGGCTGATCACGCTGGTCGGTTTGATCGCGAAGAATGGGATCCTGATCGTGGAGTTCGCGAACGAGTTGCAGGCGAAGGGCCTCGAGAAGGTCGCCGCCTTGCGCGAGGCGGCACTGACCCGCTTGCGGCCGGTGCTGATGACCACGGCGGCGACGGTTTTCGGGCATGCACCGCTGATCTTCGTGACCGGAGCCGGGGCGGAGGCGCGGAACAGCATTGGCATCGTGCTGGTGGCCGGGATGACTGTCGGGACCCTTTTCACGCTGTTCGTGGTGCCGGCTTTCTACTCGATCATCGCGGCGAAGCACCGGCCGCATGAGGAGATCGACGAGGAGGAGCTGGAGATCGGAACCGTGGCGCATGCTTCCAGCGTGCAAGCGTAGTTCCCGGGTCCCCCGGAGAGAGATCAGTGATTGTCCTACGATTATCAGATGTGTAGGAAACTGAGCTAATGAGGCGATTTTGGATCCTTTTCGTAGTTCTGTTGGTGCTCGGAGCGGCCATGTCGGGCTTCGTTCGGTGGCGTCAGGATCGCTGGGAGAAGAGCTTTATCGGCAGATCTGAATCTGAAATCAGAGGGGAACTGGGCGATCCGGTCAGCGGCGTGGCCGTGTTTACCCCGGAGCCCGGTGGATCGTCACAGGTACTCGAGTATCGGGGTGGGTATGTGGCTGGTTTTGATCGATCGGAACGGTGCATTACGTTCCAAAAGCGACCCTGAAACTTTGGCTTTGAG
>NEUO01000109.1 GCA_002304315.1 Verrucomicrobiia bacterium Tous-C4TDCM | reverse complement strand
GGGTTACAAGAATTTTGCATCGTTTGGTGAAGGGGTGTGGTGTGCGGTTATTCGACACAACCCTTCTACCACATGACCTGTAGCCAAACGATGCCCTATCTAACTTCGGATTTCGGGTTCATGCAGACCGCCGAAAAGTCGGCAAAAACCGCAGAATCTGCCTGCACAACAGCAACATCCCCTGTAGCGGCCGTCTATGACCGCCGCACTTTGTGAAAGAAGCAACCTTCGCGGCAAAACGAACCTTCCACGGTGGCGCGGCTCCTTCCGTGCTCTCGGACTCAACCGCCCCGCCAGTTCAGCTTCTGCCGCAGCGCCTCGTAGAACGAATGGCCGGGCAAGCGCAGCAGATTGAGCACCTGTCCCGCCTTCCGCACCTCGATCCGGTCGCCGTGGTGGATCGACACGCAGTCGCGGCCGTCGACCGTGAAAAGCATCGGCGCCTCGTCGGCATTTTCCGGGGCCAGCTCGATCAGGGTGTCATCGCCCACGATCAACGAACGCTGGCTGAGCGTATGCGGGCAAATCGGCGTGATCACGAAAGCCGCGGCCGATGGACTGATCAGCGGACCGCCGGCGGATAGGGAATAAGCGGTCGAGCCGGTCGGGGTCGCGACGATCAGGCCGTCGGCGCGGTAGTTGTTGAGCAGATCGCCGTCGACATAAGCGGAAAGCGATACGAGGCGGCCGGTTTGGCCGCGGGCGAGCACGACCTCGTTCAGCGCCAGGAAGTCCTTTTCCGATCCATCGATACCCTTGACCTTGGCGGACAGCAAGGTGCGCCGGCTGGTGGCGTAGCCGCCCGAAAGGACCGCCTCGGCAAACAACTCCACCTCGTCATCGGTGCAACTTGTCAGGAACCCGAGGGTGCCGATGTTGATCCCGGCGACCGGCTTGTCGGTGGCACCGAGTTTGGCCACGGCGTTGAGCATGGTGCCATCGCCGCCAAGCACCGCGATCACGTCGCTGGCGGCGGCCAGCGCAGGCCCATCCATCCCGCCCGGCAGCCCGCACAGCGCGGCGGCCTCCCGGTCGAGCCGCGTCGGGATCCCCCGAATCGACAGGGCCGAGGTCAGCCGGTCGAGGGCGATCCGGGCACCGGCTTTCTCGGTATTGGCAATGATCCCGACGGTCATGGCCGCTCTTCTAACGGCAGAAGCGTCTCTCCGCAAGAGATCCGGCAAATTCGTTGGGAGTGTCGCCTTGAAGGCGACATGACCATGGACAGGCGACCTCCGGTCGCCTGACGACACGCGGCTGGAAGCCGCTCGTCCGCGTTATGTCGCCTTCAAGGCGACACTCCGATCGGGCGATTCTCGTTTCGCCCGCGGTCCATCTTGCCTCCGCATCCGCAGCTTGTCAGGGTCGGACCGTGGAAGAGGACCATTCCAGAAGGCCGCTGAAAGTTCGCTCAACCGGGTGGGCACGGGTGCTGGCTGCAACCCTTTCGAAGTCCGGCCTTTCGCCGAACACCATCTCGGCCCTCAGCGTGGTCGCCGCAGCGCTCGGCGGGCTTGCCTTTGTCGCCGCGGGACGGGGATCGATCAACTGGACGGCCGGCTGGCTCGCCGGCGCCGCCTTCATCCAGGCGCGGCTCATCTGCAACCTGATGGACGGCATGGTCGCGGTCGAAGGCGGCAAGAAAAGCCCGACCGGCGACCTTTGGAACGAAGTCCCCGACCGCATCGCCGACCCGCTCCTTTTGGTCTGCGCCGGCTGGGCGGTCGGCCTGCCCTGGGTCGGCGCGCTCGCCGGCTGGGCCGCCGTGATGACCGCCTACGTCCGCGCGGTCGGGGCCACCCTGACCGGCGTGCAGGATTTCTGCGGGCCCTTCGCCAAACAGCAGCGGATGGCCGCCCTCACCGCCGCCGCGCTGCTCACCGCGGCGGATCCGCTTTGGAATGGCAGCGGCCAGATCATGAAAATCGCGGTGATTGCCATCGCCGCTGGCACCGGCATCACCCTCGTCCGCCGCCTGCTGCGGCTCGCCGCGAAACTGAACGAGGCCAAACCATGACCTCCACCCTCCTTGCCTTCCTGGTCCGCCTGGCCACCGGCGTCCGCCTGCTCCACGACCTGCCGGAAGACGGAAAGCGCCGCGTCTATTTCGCCAACCACTCGTCTCATCTCGACTTCATGGTCATCTGGGCCGCCCTGCCGGCCCTCCAGCGCGCCTCGACCCGGCCGGTCGCCGCCGCGGAGTATTGGGAAAAGGGGCCGCTGCGAAAGTGGCTCTCGTCCCGCGTTTTCAAAGCGGTCCTCATCCCCCGCGACCTCGCCCGGATGCGCCACGAGGACCCGCTCGGCAAGATGCTCGCGGCGCTCGAAGAAGGCTCCGACCTCATCGTCTTCCCAGAAGGCACCCGCAGCGACAGCGGCGAAGTCGGCCCCTTCAAGCCCGGCCTCCACCACCTGATCTCGAAACGGCCCGACCTGGTGCTCGTTCCGGTCTTCCTCGAAAACCTCAGCCGCATCCTGCCCAAGGGCGAGCTGTTCCCACTGCCGCTGATGGGCCAGGCGGTGTTCGGCCATCCCCTCGCCCCACCGGCCGACGGTGAAACCAAGGCCGTCTTCCTCGAGCGCGCCCGCGACGCTGTGCTCCAGCTCTCCCGTGGCCACCTCACCCCGCTCCCCGATGAAGGATCCTGAACTGCTCTATCTCGTCGGCGGCGTGGTCGCCGTATTGCTCATCGCCAGCCTCGTCACCCGCCTGCTGATCCGCAAAAGCGGCGAGACGCCGGTGCTGGTCAACCTCCGCCAGCGGGTCAACGCGTGGTGGTGGATGATGCTGATCTTCTCCTCCTCGCTGGCCCTCGGCCGCGGCGGGGTCTTCGGCTTTTACACGCTGCTGTCCTTCCTCGCCCTGCGCGAATTCATCACGCTCTCCCCTACCCCGCGCGGCGACCATCGCACGCTGACCTGGGTCTTCTTCCTCATCCTGCCGCTCCACTACCTCTTCGCCTGGGCCCCGTGGTACGGGATGTACCTGATCTGGATCCCGGTCTATGCCTTCGTCTTCATCCCGATCCGCAGCGCGCTGGCCGGCGACACCGACCGCTTCCTGGAACGGACCTCGCGCATCCAGTGGGGCGTGCTGACCTGCGTCTATTTCCTGAGCCACTTGCCGATGCTGCTCTATCTCCCGATCCCCGGCTACGAGGGCCAGAATGCCAAGCTGCTGTTCTTCGTGGTGCTGGTCACCCAGATCAGCGACGTGATGCAGTACATCTTCGGCAAGCTCTTTGGCAAAACCAAGATCGCCCCGAAGGTCAGCCCTTCGAAGACCCGCGAAGGCCTGCTCTACGGCGGGGCCGCCGCCACCCTGATCGGCACCGGCCTCTGGTGGGCCACGCCCTTCCCGCCCCTCGCCGCCGCCGCGATGTCCGCCCTGCTGGTCGCCGCCGGCTTCTTCGGCGGCTTGGTCATGTCCGCCGTCAAACGCTCGCTCGGCGCAAAGGACTGGGGCTGCGGCATCCCCGGCCACGGCGGCGTGCTCGACCGCCTCGACTCCCTCCTCTTCGCCGGCCCGATCTTCTTCCACATCACCGGCTACTACTTCGGCACCCACATGGCGTCCTCGCATGCCCAGCCCACGTGGATAAAGGAGGCGCTGAGGTTGTGGATGGCCCCATAATGTAGCGGCGCGTCTACGACCGCCGCACTTTGTAAAGAAGCCACCCCAGGGCCCGCTCCAGCTCGAAGGCGAAACCATCCCGCCCGTGGCTTTGCCAACCCCATGTAGCGGCGCGTCTATGACCGCCGCACTTCGTAAAGAAGCCACCCCAGGGCCCGCTCCAACTCGAAGGCGAAACCATCCCACCCGTGGCTTCTCTTACAGTCAGGGGCGGTCATAGACGCGCCGCTACAGGCCAAGGCATCCTCGCTGACCCCGATCAGCCAGCCACCGCATAAGCCCGGTGCCTGTAATACTTCGGCCGCGAGTCCAGCCGCAGATGGAGCCAGGATACACCCATGCCCGCCGTGCTCAGCCACAGCGGCGATGCGGTGACGCGCTGCTGCATCGTCTCCCCCACGACCTGTCCTCCGTAGCCTTGGCGAAGGAGGATCCACCTGCCCGGCCGGCGCGGCGCGGAGAAAGTTGCCGAGATGGGTGTAGCAGGAGGGCTCCGGAGAAACGGGTGCCAGGACGATGAGCGTCGCATTACTTCCGAGCTTGGGGAAGTTGCCGATGTTTTCACCATTCGGCGCTCCCGTGGACAGCGTGACTTTCACGGTGCGGCGCGGCTGGCCTCCGTTGCCGCCGTCCAACGCTTCTGCTCCTTCCGACATTCCGGACAATATCCGATCATCACCCACCCAACCTTCGGATCGGGGCTGGAGCTGAGAACGGGATCCGTGCTTGCGAGCGGGAAGTCGGTTCGCATCGCCTTCACGTATTCCATCGGATACTCGACGCATTGGATTCGAAAGTTTTCGGTCTTCTCAACCTCAATCCGAACTTGGTGGACGGGGCACACCTTCAGATCCTTCCAGTGACTCGCGAGGGGCGCGGTCGTCTTCCAAAGGTGCCCGCGCTCATACGCCCAAGGACCAGCCAGCCCAAGTGATACCACGAGAGCCATCGCAACCCCGCCGAATGCGAATCTTGCCTGTTTGTTCATGAGATTCTCAGTAGAACGATGAGGCCCTGCACCCGCTACCGGGAGCGACACTACGAATCGGAGTGTGGTTGCTTGCTATCGTCCGACTCCAGCTCGGGGCTGTTGGCGTGTTGGGGGGTGGCGACTTCTGCCTGCCCGCTCCCGGCCGCATGCTCCTGGGAAATCAGCGAAGCGAGCAAACGGTCGATGTCGTTGCCATGCCGCTCCGAGATCGAACGCTTGATCGCGCGGACTTCGGTGATCACCTCGTCAATTACCTTGGGGGGCGTGTCAGAGAGTTTCATCGTCATTGAGTAGTTCACCCGGGCTGCACATCACCGGCATGCGGAAGCCCGAATCGTTGATGGTGGTTTCGATGTATGCTGTGGCCATGCTGAAATTGTTGAGTTGTTGCGCTACCGCGATTGCCCCTCCGAATCGGGTTCGGAATTCTTGGACTGCAAAACATGGATCACGATAGACTTCCTCCCCTCGTTGCCCGTGGTCGTCAGTGCCTGCTCAAAGAGATGGTAAGCCTCAGTGAGATTGTCGTCGGCAAGAAGGATCCAAATCATCCCGTTCGAACCCTGCTCCTCAGGCCAGCGATACGTAAATCCAGCCGACCCGAGAGCGGCTTCTAACCCCTTGCGAAATGGCTCCGGGTCTTCCCCGCGGCTCAGCGAAAAATCCACGCTCACCTGCACGTTCATATCCTGCGTCTTAGCCTCTTGCCGTCGATCACAGGAAGCCAACCCAGCACCGACAACCGAAGCAATGAGGATGGTGGAAAAAAGTTTCATTTTGCTTCAGCGACTGGATCGTCTCCCTGTGTCTTGACGCGAGGATCACCGGCTTCGCGCTGCTGCAACGAGCGACCGAGAGCCATGACATCGAAGCCAAAAGCCTCGCTAATCTCATGCTTGTGACGCCGGACCTCGGTGATGATCTGATCCACCGCTTTTTTGGGAATATCCATTTTGGAACGGACGGGCAATTTTTCTTAGCGGTTCGACCTTAAGCCCTGATCTACGGTTCGGTGGATTCGAAAGGCCCGAACGGCGGGGGGCCGGAGTCCGCCAGCGGCACGACTTCGGTGAGCAAAATCTTGGAGGTGTCTGGGACCTCGGACCACTTGGCACGCCATAGAATCTCCAGCTTGCTGCTCTTTAACAACGTCTTCCAGTCGTGTGATTGTGCATACTCCGCACTCTCCGCCCCCCAAATACTTTCCCGCGGCCCGGTCATACCGACCAAGCAACTTCAGGTCACTGTAGGGAATCGAGTAGGTCTGCTTCTCGAAGGCCGGCGAATAGGTCCATACTGTCGCGCTGATCGCTAAAAGGGTGACTAGTTTATGCGAAGAAACGCGAATCACACCCTCTAGATCGCTTGGCGAAATGAAGAACTCAATTGGGGCGGCTGATCCAATCAACAAGGGCTCAACATTCGCGGCACCCGTGATGGTGATCCGGACGGAATCCTTCAGGGGTTCAACGGTAAACTTTGACTTCTCTCCCGCAAAAACCATCGGTGCCAGCAGGGCAATAAGAACACTGAAAATTTTCATCGGAATCAAAGGGTTCACTTAGATGCTGATGTGCTCAATTCCCGTCTTCATGGTCGTCTCCGATGAATTCCTCTGGAGTGGAGATTACCGGCATCGTGATACGGTGTCGAGCGCTGCCCGTCCCCCTCAAGTCGAGGTCGGAAAATCAAGGAGTGGCGGACTCCGATCCGCCATGCCCATGAGCCGCTAATGATTCGAGGGAACCGTCTTTCAGTGA
Source organism: Verrucomicrobiia bacterium Tous-C4TDCM (assembly GCA_002304315.1). Lineage (GTDB taxonomy): Bacteria > Verrucomicrobiota > Verrucomicrobiia > Verrucomicrobiales > Akkermansiaceae > Haloferula. Next base: position 10,080 of record NEUO01000109.1, on the reverse strand, counting down.
CTTACCTGGGGCATGGCGGATCGGAGTCCGCCACTCCTTGGGCATCGCCGCGAAGGCGCCGGAACGAAAGGATTACTTGTGGGTAACGGGAAGGTCGAGCGAAGCAACTCCCCTCACCCCAACCACGCCAGAAACTCCCGATTCCCATCCGTCCCGGTGATCGGCGAGTCGATCAGTCCCTTCCACTCCCGTCCCAGCTCCTCCGTCACGAAAGCCCGGATCTTCTCCACCGCGCGGTCGTGCAACGCCGGGTCGCGGACGATCCCGCCTTTCCCGATATCCTCGCGCTCCAGCTCGAACTGCGGCTTGATCAGGCAGACGATCGAGCCGCCGTCCTCCAGCACCCCGAAGGCCGCGGGCAGGATCTTGGTCAGCGAGATGAAGGACAGGTCCATCACGATCAGCCGGACCTTCTCGCCCAGCGTCGAGACTTCCAGGCCGCGGGCGTTGAACTGCTCCTTCACGATGACCCGCGGGTCGGTGCGCAGCTTGTAGGCGAGTTGGTTGGTGCCGACGTCGATCGAGTGGACCTTCGCCGCGCCGTGCTGGAGCAGGCAGTCGGTAAAGCCGCCGGTCGAGGCCCCGATGTCGAGGCAGGTCCAGCCTTCCGGCACGATCCCGAAAGCCGCCAGCGCGCCCTCCATTTTCAGCCCGCCGCGGCCGACGTAGCGCGGCCGCTCCTTCACCTCCAACGGCGCGTCCTCGGCGACCTTGGTGCTCGGCTTGTCGACGATCCGGTCTCCGCTGCGGACCTCGCCGGCGAGGATCAGGCGCTTTGCCAGCTCGCGGGAATCGCAGAGGCCACGGGCGACCAGCAGGGTATCGACTCGTTCTTTCTTCACGGTGGGGAGGTGATTCACCGCCAAGACGCCAAGTTCGCCAAGTCTGGAAAGCGGATTTCCCCTCCATCTTCCTCGCGCGGGGGATATCAGGTCGGAGGGACCACGCACTGGATGGGGTTGGGTACTTCCGTCACATCTGCTCAAGCCGAATCCCACGATTCGCGCCAGCAAACCACGGAGGCACAGAGAAACAGCCGGAGGTCACAGAGGAAGAAATCATGGATACGCTTCGTCACTTTTGCCTTCTCTGTGACCTCCTGTCTTTCCTCTGTGCCTCTGTGGTCAATCTGCACGAAGCCACGAAACGGTCGTTGGCAAATCTGGGGGACATCCGGAACCCCGCCTTTCCTTGGCGAACTTGGCGTCTTGGCGGTTCCCAATCCCCCCATACCGGAAGCCAAAGCCCCTCTCCACTCGTTACTTGCCCCCGGACCCGCTTTCCCCTTTTCTCCCGCCCGTGACCCGCCACCGCACCGACGACCTCCGCATCTCCGGCCTGAACCCGCTCATTTCGCCGGCGATCCTGAACTATTTCCTGCCGGTCACCGAACAGGCCTCCGAACTCGTCGCCGCCTCCCGCACCCAGTGCGACGCGATCCTGAAAGGCGAGGACGACCGGCTGCTGGTCATCGTCGGCCCCTGCTCGATCCACGACCCCGAAGCCGCGCTGGAATACGGCCGCAAGCTCCAGGTCGAGGCCGAGCGGCTGAAACAGGACATCTTCGTGGTGATGCGGGTCTATTTCGAAAAACCGCGCACCACCGTCGGCTGGAAGGGCCTGATCAACGATCCGCGGCTCGACGATTCCTTCGACATCAACCACGGCCTCCGCGTCGCCCGTGGACTGCTGCTGGAGCTCGCCAACATGGGCGTGCCGGCCGGGACCGAGTTCCTCGACACCATCTCGCCGCAGTACATCGCCGACCTGATCGCCTGGGGCGCGATCGGCGCGCGCACCACCGAAAGCCAGATCCACCGCGAGTTGGCGTCGGGGCTTTCGATGCCGGTCGGCTTCAAGAACGGCACCGGCGGGTCGATCCAGATCGCGCTCGACGCCATCCAATCCGCCTCCGGGACGCACAATTTTCTGTCGGTCACCAAGCAGGGCGTGTCGGCGATTGTCTCGACCACCGGCAACGACTCCTGCCACATCATCCTGCGCGGCGGGAAAAGCGGGCCGAATTACGAGAAGGAAGCGGTCGACGAGGTCGAGAAGATGCTCCGCGAGCAAGGCCTGCCGCCCTACGTCATGGTCGACTGCTCGCACGGCAACTCGATGAAGGACTACCGCAACCAGCCGATGGTCGCCAAAGCCCTGTGCAAGCAGGTCGAGCAAGGGTCGAAGACCGTCGTCGCCGCGATGGTCGAGTCGAACCTCGTCGAAGGAAACCAGAAGCTGGTGGCCGACCTAACAAAACTCACGCGCGGCCAATCGGTCACCGACGCCTGCATCGGCTGGGACGACACGGTGGAAGTGCTGGAGCGCTTCGCCGCCGCGGCCCGGGCGCGGCGTGGAGAATAGCGGAGAAGGTGCGTCTCGCGCCCTTGAAATCATGGACGAGGGCGCGAGACGCACCCCCTCCGATCACTTCTCCTCGACCTTCTTCTCCTCGACCGGAGCCGGAGCCGCCGCTCCCTCGTTGATCGACTTCAGGAGCACTTCGGTGATGTCCGTGGCGTCCTTGGTGTAGAGGAGGATGGGCACCTGGGAGGTACTGGTGCCGGTCTTGTCCAGCACGTAATCGTAGCCCTCGCCCTCGGCGTGTTTCTGCACCTTGTCGCGGATTTCCTCGAGGATCGTTTTCATCCGGAGCTGCATCTGCTCTTGAAGAGCGCGCTGCTTGCGCTGGAGATATTCTTCCAATTCCTTCCGGAGACCTTCGAATTCGGCCTGCTTGCTCTGCCGCTGGTTGAAAATCGCCTGCTTCTTGGCATCGGCCACCGAAGGATCGCTCTCCTGCTTCTTCAGGCCTTCGATCTCGCCTTCCAGATTCTTGAGGGTGGCGACGCGCTCGTCACGATCCTTGACCACCCGGGCCTGCTCTCCGTCGAACTTGAGCTTGGTGGCCTTGGTCTGATGGAAATCCTGGAAAAGCGCCTGCATGTCGACGGTGGCGACCTTCAAGCGGTCGGTCTCCTGCGCGGACATTATCCCGCTGAACATGAGGGCCGCGGCGAAGAGGGAACGGAGCGAAAATTTCATGGTATCTTGGTAACGACGCCGATCTCTAGCACCCCTCGCCCGATTGTGGAAATTCTTTTCCGCCGCCGGAAACGCGTCCCGCCCGCGACAGCCGCCAAGTGATTTGCTTCACTTCCGCAGCGCCGGCAGCAGTTCCTTGCGGATCAGGGATATCGAGCGCCGGCGGACCCGCTCCTGGCGCTTGTGCAGTAGTTTCCAAGCGGTCCCGGCGGTCGCCGGGGTGAATCCGCGGCTCGTCAACCAGCACGCCAGAACCTCCAGATCGTTCTCGTCACCCAGACTTTCAGCCAACTGTCCCGCCTGCTCGACGCCCGGTAAATCAACGCCCGGCCGCACCAGCGACAGCCCGCCGAGCCACGCCTTCGCCGCCTTCCGGCACTCGTGGAAATCCTCGTTGTGGACCCGCTGCAAGGCCCGCTTCAACTGCTTGCGGAGCTGCCGCTCCAGCCTCGCCACCCCTTCGACCGCGCTGGCCGCCATCTCCTCCTCGGTCCGCGCCGCCAGCCGGCTCACCACCTGGCCCAGCGCCGCGTGCGACCAATCGACCACCGCTTGCGGCGGCCGGCGGTTCGCGGCGGATGCCTCCAGATCCAGCAAAGCTCCGATGGCCGCCTCGACCGACCCCACCGCGTTCTCGCCGATATCCAGCGACTTCCAAGTCTTCACCCGCACCGTCGCGTCGCGCGTACCGCCCAGCATCCGGCCGATCACCGCGATCCAGCGGATGCAGGGCTTCGGTTCGCCGCACATCGCCAGCGCTCCCCGCAGCCGCTTGCCCAGCTTGCGGACCTGGTGGATCTCCTCCGCGACGCGGCCGTGGGAGTCGTTCAGTCCGCCCAGCAGCCGCTCCATTTCCACGCAGGCGGCAATCAGGGCGGCGCGGGTGCCGACGAGTTCGATCGGATCTTCGGAAGACATGGGACAAAAAACATAGCAGCCGAATCCGGCCTGTCAGCCTTTCTTCCGTGACGATTACGCGCCTTCAGAAAGCAACGCTGCCGAACCAGCGGGCAACGTCCTCCGCCGCGCTTTCCCCGTGCTCCGCCACCAACCGGTAATGGCCCTTCCGGCCGTCCGCCGCCTTCAAGGTGAAGCCTTCCGTGCTGAAATACGCCCCGTCCGCACCGCCTCCGGCCGATTCCTGGAACCAGCGGACCGTTTCGCCGAGCACGGTGACCGACCGCCAATCCTGCTCCCGCTCGTAGCCGGCCAGCGTGTTGTTGCGCATCTCCTCGCCCGCCAGCTTCGGCGGCGACGACAGTTTCGGCAGCGGTTCCGCCATCCCGTGGACCATCAGCCGGGCGAAGGGCCGCTTGGGATCGGCGTAGGTCAGGCAATAGCCGCCCTCGCCGTCCCGCTGGATCTTCGGCGCGCCCCACACCCGCTCCAGCCCCGGCGCGCGCAGCACCGGAACCGTCACGCCGAGCAAGTCCGAACCCGCCCGCAACGAGCGGTTCTGCCCGCGGGTCGCCAATTCCCACTTCTCGATTCGTCCGGCACCGCAGCCCGACAAGGCGGCGATCAAAAGGGAGGCTCCCGCGAATTTCAAGATGCGCTTGGTCATGCCCCACCGATAGCCAAGCCGCGCGATATGCCAAGCCGCGCTTCGCGTTTCCGCAAAAATCCCGGCTCGCCAAAATCGACACGCCACCCCAGAAGATCATCCGGCACGCCGCATCTAACATGAGAAAACTCATCACCAACGCGAGGATCATCTCGCCGGGCATCGATCTCCCGAACGCCGCCGTCCTGATCAAAGACGACCGCATCATCTCGGTGGTCGAAGGCAACAACCTGCCCACCGCCGACCACAAGATCGACGCCGCCGGCAAGATGCTGATGCCCGGCTTCATCGACATCCACAGCCACGGTGCCGACGGCCACGACGTGTGCGACGACTCGATCGACTCGCTCCGCCACATCGCCCGCCGCAAACTCCAGGAAGGCGTGACCACCTGGCTGCCGACCACCCTGACCCAGCCGCGCGACAAGCTGAAGTCCATCGCCACCAAGATCGCCGCCTTCCGCGACCAGGGCGGCCTGACCCGCTGCCCCGGCATGCACGTCGAGGGCCCCTTCATCAACAAGGAGAAGGCCGGCGCGCAGAACCCGCAGTTCGTCCGATTGCCCGATTTCGCGGAAGTGGAAGAACTCCACTCGATCATGCCCGCCCTGATCCTCTCCCTCGCCCCGGAACTGCCCGGCGCGCTGGAATTGATCGAAGGTTGCCGCGCCTTGGACATCACCTGCTCCGCCGCCCATACCGCCGCCACCTCCGCCCAGATCTTCGCCGCCTGCAACGCCGGCCTCGGCCACCTGACCCACTACGGCAACGCGATGACCCCGCTCCACCATCGCGAGATCGGGGTGATCGGCGCCGGCATGCTCGATGACCGCCTGATGATCGAAATCATCGCCGACGGCATCCACCTGTCGCCCGACATGCTGCGGCTGATCTTCAAGACCATTCCGATCCACCGCCTCATGATGATCACCGACTCGGTCGCCGCGTCGTGGATCATCGAAGGCGAGATCCAGCTCGGCGGTCTCGAAGTCGTCGTGAAAGACCGCGTCGCCCGGCTCAAGGAGGGCGGCGCCCTGGCCGGCTCGACCCTGCTGGCGAACGAAGGCCTGCGCCTGCTCAAGCAAGTCACCGACCTCCCGCTCACCGAGCTGGTCAAGGTCACCTCCTGGAACCAGGCCTGCTCGCTCGGCCTCGACCACGTCGGCCGCATCGCCGCCGGCTACCTCGCCGACCTGGTGCTGCTGAACAACGACTTCAGCGTCGCGAAGACCTTCGTGGGTGGGGAAGAGCGATAGGAGCACCACTCCACAGGGCGGAGCCCACCGGGTGCGCGGAGCCTCTGGCCCGCAGAGCGGTCCACGGAATCCCGCTGCCCATTCAGGCCCGCATCGCCGAAGCGCCATCCCCCGTGCTTCTGCGGGGCGGAGCCTCCGCGCACCCGGTGGGCTTCCGGCACGCGAGCCTCACTAACCTGTCCGAACCCTGTAAATACCGCCCAAACATTCCCAACAGGTTTTTACAGACAAAGCCCCGCCGCTGCGGCACTGACTCAGGGCGTTATTGAAAGGCAAATCTCCATGAGCAGCGTCCATACCCCGGTCTCCCAAACAACGGAATATCTCCAGGCGATCCGGCAACGGGTCGGGACCATCGTGGTCGGCCAGGACGTCGTGGTGGAACGCATGCTGATCGCCCTGCTGACCAGCGGCCACCTGTTGTTGGAAGGGATGCCCGGCCTCGCGAAGACCCTGCTGGTGAACACCCTGGCCCAGGCGATGCACCTGCATTTCCGGCGCATCCAGTTCACCATCGACCTCCTGCCTTCCGACATCATCGGCTCCGAAATCCTCGACGAGCGCACCGGCGGCTTCCGCACCCACCAGGGTCCCGCCTTCACCAACCTGCTGCTCGCCGACGAAATCAACCGCGCCGCGCCCAAGGTCCAGGGCGCGCTGCTGGAAGCGATGCAGGAACGCAAGGTGACCATCGGCAACCAGTCCTACCCGCTGCCCGTCCCCTTCCTGGTCATCGCGACCCAGAACCCGATCGAGCAAAGCGGCACCTTCGAGCTCCCGGAAGCCCAGCTCGACCGCTTCATGCTCTGCCACCGCCTCGGCTACCCGACCCTCGCCGAGGAAGAGGAAATCCTCCGCCGCAACCTGAAGCTCGGCGTCAAGCGCGACGGCACCGGCGCGGTCGCCCGCACCGAGTTCGACCTGATCCAGGGCGACGCCATCGGCACCGAAGCCGACCTGGTCGCGGCGATGGAGGCGGCGAACCACATCCACGTCAGTGATGTCTTCCTCAAGCACGTCGTCGACGTCGTCGAGCGCACCCGCAAGCACCCCGACCTCGAGCTCGGCTGCTCGCCGCGCGCCGGCATTTCCATCCTCAAGGCCTCCCGCGCCCGCGCCCTCCTCCACGGCCGCGACTACGTCGTCCCGGAAGACCTCTTCGCCCTCGCCGAAGACGTCATGCTCCACCGCATCCGCCTCACCTACGAGTCCCTCGCCGAAGGCAAAACCGCCGCCGGAGTGCTACGGGAGATCCTCGAAGCATCGGTGTCGTAACAACCACCAAAAATACCTAACCGCGAAAAAACGCGAAACCCGCGAAATCTGGAATCAGAACAGCCGAAGACCCCGTGATTCACAGCCTCCACTTCCTTCCTCCTGCCTTTCAAATTTCGCGTCTTTTCGCGTGATTTCGCGGTTCATCTCCAAGCCCCCTCCACCAGCCCGCATCCATCCTTTCCAGCATCTCAACTTTCGCTCGTTTCGCGCCGTTTCGTTGTTCCCCCCTGCCTTTCCACTGATCACTGCTCACTGATCACTCGGCACTTCATCTCCACCATCCCTCCCCGCTCTCTCCGCGACCTCCGCGCCTCCGCGGTTCGTTCCTGTAAAATGGACAGCACCCTCCACGACAGCACCCTCCACGACAGCGCCCCGCTCGATCACCGCCAGTTCCTCCTGGCAGTGAAGCGGCTCGCCGACAGCTTGAGCTACGGCACCGACCGCAGCCCCTTCCTCGGCCAGGGCATCGAATACGTGCAGTCCCGCCGCTACGAACCCGGTGACCCGGTGAAGTCGATCGACTGGCGCGTCACCGCCCGCACCGGCAAGGCCCACGTAAAGCAGTTCGAAACGCCCAAGCAGATGCCCGTCTGGCTGGTCGTCGACACCTCCGCCTCGATGGCCCTCGCGTCCCACCCACCCGGCAAATACGGCCTCGCCCTGCAAGTCGCCGGCGGCATCGCGCTGGCCTGCCTCGACCGCGTCAGCCCGGTCGGCGTGCTCGGCGCCGGCGGCCGCGACCTCGTCGTGCAACCCAGCCTTTCCCGCGACGTCCTCCTCCAGTGGCTCCACGCGCTGCGGACCTACCGCTTCGACGAACCGACCGCCCTCGGGCAGCGCCTGCTGTCGCTGGAGCCGTCATTGAAACAGCGCTCAATGCTTATCGTGCTCAGCGATTTCCACGACCCCGACGCCCTCGCCGCCCTCAAGCTGGTCGGGGCGCGCCACGATTGCGTTTGCCTCGTCTTCCGCGATCCCGCCGAGGACCAACTCGAAGGCGCCGGCCTGTTCCGCGGCCGCGAGGTCGAATCCGGCCGCGAACTGCTGACCCACGGCAAGCGCCTGCTTTCCACCACCGACCAGCTCACCGAGTCGCTCAAAAAGGCCTCGCTCGACCACTTCGTCATCCGCCCGGGAGTTCCCTTCCTCGGACAACTCCGCCACTTCCTCCGCTCCCGCGGCGGAGCATCCCGCCGCAACCGCCAGTGATCGCGCCGCTACTCTCTCTCCTGACGCGCCGCCTCCGTTTCGAGCGCCGCCTTCAAATGGAGTGCCGCCCCCGATTGGAGTGTCGCCTTGAAGGCGACATGACAACGGACGAGCGGCATCCTGCCGCGCGTCCCCCATCCAAGCATCGGGCGGCAGAATGCCGCCCCACCATCGTCATGTCGCTTCGAAAGCGACACTCCCATCAAGCCGCCTTTCTCCTCCTCGCACTCGCCATCACCCTCAGCACCCTCAGCACCCTCCACGCCGAAGCCCCCGCCGTCCCCACCCAGCGCGTCGGCCAGCCGCTCGAAATCCGCGACCTCTACGTCCCCGGCGGCGAGGTGAAAGCCAAGCCGCGCCGCGACCGCAAGCCGCCGCTGATGGTCCGCATCCTCGAGGTGAAGCCCGCCAAAGACGGCAGCCGCTACGACTTCGAAGTCCAGGGCCTCGAAGCCGGCACCTACAACCTCGCCGATTTCCTCGAAGCCCCCGCCGGCACCGCGCTCCCTTCCATTCCGCTGGAAATCACCAGCGCCCTGCCGCCCGGCATCACCTATCCCCACGACATCCCGCCCGGCAACCTCCCGGAACTCGGTGGCTATCGTACGATGATGATCGTACTTGGCGCCCTCTGGCTCGCCGGCCTGGCCGTCATCCTCATCTGGCGGAAAAAGAAACCCGCCACTGCCGGCGACAGCACCCGGGCCCCTGCGACCCTCGCCGAACGCCTCCGCCCGCTGGTTGACGCCGCTTCCAAAGGCCAGCTCGCCACAGACGACCGCGCGAAACTCGAGCGTCTCGTCATCGGCCACTGGCGCGACTGCCGCCCCGACATCGCCGCCCTTACCCCCGCCGAAGCGATGACGAAACTCCGCAGCGACCCACAAGCCGCCCCCCTCATCCTCGCCCTCGAACGCTGGCTCCACGCCCGCACCAGCGAAACCACCCAAGCCGAAATCGACCAACTCCTCGCGCCCTACTCGAACGGCGAACGCCGCTGATTTCCAAACCGGGGTTGAACAACGAAATCGGCGAAAATGACGAAAGTTGAAGAACCTAACAGCCAAGCGACCAGACCTTCCAATCATCGATTCTCCCACCTCCCAAATTTCGCCCTTTTCGTCCCTTTCGTTGTCGATCCCTGCCTTTCCTCCCGTCTTCTGTCTTGAGCCCGACCCTCGAAGCCTTGGCGTAGTGGGGTCTCCCAGTCTTCCGTCTCCCCCATTTCAGCATCTCAGCTTTTCAGCTTTTCAGCCTTTCAGCTTTTTCCCCCATGACCTTCGCCCATCCATGGCTCCTCGTCCTGCTCGTCCTTCCGGTCGGGCTCGCGGTGTTCCTGTGGAAGCGCGCCGGCCGCCGGGTCCCGTTGCCCTTCGACCACCAGCCGCTCCGCCGCGCGCGGATGCTCGGCTTTCTTCTGAAGTCCGCCGACCTGCTGCCGGTCCTCCTGCTGATCACCGCCATCGCGATCCTCGCCGGTCCGCGCCGCTTCGAACAACCGCGCAGCGAACGGGAAATGACCAACATCCTTTTCTGCCTCGACGTCTCCGGCTCGATGACCGCCCCCTTCGGCTCCGCCACCCGCTACGACGCCGCGATGGGTGCGGTGAACGACTTCATCACCTTCCGCAAGGGCGACGCCTTCGGCCTGACGGTGTTCGGCAGCAGCGTGCTCAACTGGGTGCCGCTCACCAACGACGTCTCCGCCTTCAAGTGCGCGCCGCC
>NEUO01000108.1 GCA_002304315.1 Verrucomicrobiia bacterium Tous-C4TDCM | reverse complement strand
GGAGCAGGAGCAGGAGCAGGAGCAGGAGCAGGAGCAGGTGCGGGTGCGGGTGCGGGTGCGGGTGCGGGTGCGGGTGCGGGTGCCGGGGCCGGTGCCGGGGCGGGCTGTGCCGGGGCGGGTGCCGGGTCGGGTGCCGGGGCGGGTTGCGCCGGGGCGGGTTGCGCCGGGGCGGGTTGCGCCGGGGCTGGCGGTGCCGGGGCGGGCGGTGCCGGGAAGAGGGCCTTGCATTGGTCTGCGAGTTTGCGCTGCCGCGTGGCGGCAGCCGCCAAATCCGCTTGCGCGGCGGCTTGGGTGTTCCGCCCGAGGTCCTGCTGATAGGCCGCGAGGTCCATCACTTTCTCGAGCAAGGCGATCCTGGGTTCGGGTGCCGTGACATAACCCGGGGTTGCTGGCGGAGCGATGAGATGAGCCAGGTTCTTGAGCAGGGTTTGCAGGTCGGAGGCTTCGGCGCGCAGAGCATCGAGCGACTTCTTGAGCGCCGCCTCAGCACCCTTGTCCCCGATTTCCTGCACCAACCGGCCAGCGTCTGCGGCATGGCGGTCGTCTCCGGTCAGTTTCGTCAATTGGTTGCCGAACTCCCCGGCCTTGCGTTTCAGCGCATCCGCATCAGGCGCGCCCTCCGCCTGTGCCTGCAGTTGCCGGATGCCGGTCGAAATTGCGGCGCTTTCAGGCAGCACTTCATACACGAACTCCGACAGTTCGCGGACATAGCGGTAGCGCGGGGTGATTTCGTCGATTTTCGCGCGCATTTCCCGCAGCGATTCCAAGATGGCCGACTGGGCGTCGAGGGCCTCATCGATATCGTCCGTTTCCAGGCCGACCGCGGCGGCGTCCATGTCGTCCTTGGCGAACAACATCACGGTGCCGGTCTCGAGCCTGTGGGACAGCGTGCCGAGCGAATCGAGCACGGCGTTCACGGCATGGACCAGGTTCTTCTGGGGGATCACGAGCGCCGCCCGCCCTGCCGGATCCGCCTTGGACTTTTCGGTCGCCGCCGACAGAATGGCCTGTTCGGATTCGATCTCGGCCACGAGCGGGCTCGGGGCCAGGGCGTCTGCAGTGACCCCCATCACGCCTGCAATGGCCGTCCGCGCTTCCGTGAGTCCAACGATCACGACACCCGCCTCTTTGAGCGCGGCAAGTGCCTGCTCCTGCAATTCGATCGCCTCGGCGGGTTTGTTGTCTTTGAGCAAGGGGGTGGCCTTGTGCAAGGCGCGCGCCGCCCGCCCGACACAATCGACGAGCGGCAGGGTGTCGCCGCGGGTTGTTGTCCCGGTTGCGTTATCCGGCACGATGTTCCGCAGGCATAACTCCACATCGGTGGCAATCGCCTGGTTTCGCTCGGCAAGAAACCCGGCGTTGACCTTGTCAGCCGCAGCATCCTCGGTCTGCTCGAGCAAGGCGAGCAGGCGTTCATTCAGCGCGAGAATCTGCGATGCCTGTTTCGTGGCCATGCTGGCCGCGGCGGTCATCCGCGCCTGTTCGGTCATGGATTCCATCCTTCGGCCGGTGAGCCCGGCCAGCTCCGCGAATGCCGTTTCCGCTTGTTGCTGCCTGGTGGCCGCAGCCTCACGGTCCCCCGCCTTGATCCCGGCAAGGGCCGTCTTCAAACCGCTTTCGGCCTTGGCAAGCAAGTCATCGACCGGTGCTGCGGCGGGAAACACGGCATCGAACAAGCCGGGGCGTTTCGCAGGTATCTCCGGCATCAAGAGCAGTTGGATCTGCTGGTGGAGGGCGGTCTGGGATGCGGCAATCACCGCCTGGTTGCCGCTGAATTGCTCCTTGGTCTGGGCGGAGTTTTCCTCGCGCAGTTTCTTCTGCCCGGCGGCCTGGGCGGCCAGGAGGTCGCGGGCCTTGGTCAGCGCCTCGTATTCCGCGCCGATCCGCAGCCGGAACTCCGCGCGGAGCAGGGCCGCGATGACCTCGGCATGGAGGCGGCCGGCCTGTTCGCCTTCGGCCTTGGAAATGAGGGCGGCGGCTTCATTCATTTTCTCGACAGTCCCCGAACGAAGCAACTGGCTGACCATGCGTGAGAGATTGAAGGCGACCAGGGCGTCGGTGCTGCCACTCTCCTTGTTGCGCGGTGTGGCAGCCAGCAGGCGGGCCGTTTCCGCCGCAAGCTTGGTCTGCTCCTTGGCCAGGTCCCCATTGCCGGCGGCGTCCGCTTCCCTGCCCGTAACGGTGCGCTGGCGCAAGCCGGCCTGCGTCTGGGCGGTGGCGTGCAGTTCGCGCGCCATGACGTCCGCGCCTTCCGCGAAACCGAGTTGCAGGACCACCAGACCGAGTTCGCGTGCCGAACTGTTGACCATCTCGACCGCAGCCACCGGATTCTTGGTCTGCCCTTTCCCGTCCGTGACCTCGGCCAGTTCGCGCAGCAGGGAAGCGGCACGGCCGACGTGCTCGTCCGCAATCGCCTGCAAATCGTTGCCCAGCTTGACCAGTTCCGCGCTGTGGGCCTCGTCCGCGACGTTGTTGGCCGCCATGTCTTCGACCAGCGTGTTGATGCCCTTGCGCACCGCGCCGAGGCGCTCGCGGATCAAGTCCTGCCGCACCGCTTCCAACTGGCAGGTCTGGAGGAAGATGTCCGCCGCCGGGTTGAGATTGCGGACGAGTTCATGAACCCCACGCTCCTCGCGGTAGATTCCCCTGACCTGGGCCATGAGCCGGCGCTTCTCCTTTTCAATCTGCGCCAGATAATCCTCCTTGGACAGGAACTGCACGCGTCGTCCCTCGGAGCGCACGCGGTGGGGACCTTGCGGCCCCGGATAGCGGTCGGCCAACTCGATTGCCAGTGACAGGCTGTCGCCCACTGCCAAGTCCGGCAGGGCATCGCGGTAGTTCCAATCGACCCGCACCTCGCTGCCGTCGCTCAGTTTCGGGGCGGGGATGGGCACTTTCACCTCACCGGTCTTGTTGACGCGGTAAGCGATCACGGCCTCGCCAATCCCGTGATCGTCCTGGCAGCGGTAGGCGAGGTCGATCTTGCGCCCGATGGTCGCATACAGGTTGCGGTCGGGTGAGGTGATGTCGACGCCCGGTGCCTGGTCGGGAGCCACTTGCAGGTAGTGGCTCGGGCTGGAAAACGCGAACTGGTGCTCCTTGTCCACCCAGCCGAAGCTGTAGGAGCGGGATCCGGCGGCGACCCGCTCCATCGTCACCGAGCGGCCATCCGGGCTGATCTGCATCGGCTGCACCTCATCCCCGGCAGGGCGGAACTCCGCGCCGCTCACGGCGCGGTCGAGGGCGAGCTTCCACTGGATGCGGGTGCCCTCGGGAACGGTCATCGTCAGCGCATCGCCGGTCGCCGCCGGGCGTTGCGTGTATTCCGGAAACACAAGGCTGACTTCCGCCCGTTCGATGCGGGGTGAGGAAATCACGCGGACCGAATGCCAGGGACTTTTGGCATCGCCGGCGGAGATGCGGTATTCGAAGCTGCGGAATACCGCTTCGACCGAATACTCGCACGTCCGGTCGGTGACGGGGAGGCTGCGTTCCCGCGGCTCGCCCTTGCCGGTGCGCAGGATGAGCGTGGCCTTGTCCGGGATCTCGCCCGACAGGGTGGCGAGAAGGCGGAGGCTTTCGCCTTCCTTGACGATCCGATCGCCACCCTCGATCGCGAGCCCGGTTTTGGTCGGGTATTCGAACGCGAGCCACGGGGTGAAGATGCGGCCGAATCCCGCCACGAGGAACGGGCCGTTGACGAGCGCGAGGACCGCGAGGGCCAGCACCGGCGCAAGGGCGAGCAAGCCCGGCCTGCGAAGCCCGCTGTAGGAAACGGTTTTCTCCGGGTGCAGGGACCCGGCGGCCGACTCGGCTGCCCGGCATGTCTTTTCACGCATCGCTTCGGAGGCACCGGCGGCCGAGCCGGGTTTTGCGAGCTGGACGGCTGTCACCAGCAGGCTCTCCAGTCCGCCGTGGTGTTTTTCGACCTGCAGCGCGGCGCGCGAGGCGTCGAACGAGCGGAGCTGGCCCCAGCCGGCGCGCCAAGCCCTGTGAAGCGCAATGCCGAGCAGCGCCCCAAGGATCAGGAAGCGACCCGCACCCGGCAGGCCCAGCAACCAATCGGCCGCCATGCCAATCAGGACCCCCCCCAGCCCCCAGCGGCAGAAGGCCAGCAGGCCACCCGTCTGGTGTAGCACCTGTTGACGACGCCACACCGCCTTCAGGCGTGCCGCGAGAACTTTGGTTGTCGTGGAATCGGTCATGGCAGGTCGTATTTTCTTCGCATAATCCATTCAAAGCCCACCAAGCCGGCCAGCAGCCAGACGATCAGTCCCTGGTCCCACAGCGGGTGTTGGGTGCGGATCGTGATGGCATGCGGCTCGCGCTTTAGCAGGGAGGGTAGCTTCTGAAGTTCGAGGGTGCTGAGGCAGGCCCCGCCGGACAAGTCCGCGATCCGCCGCAGGTGATCGAGTTGCATGTCGGTGTTGGCCAATTCCGGCTTGATGTCGGCCACCTGGAATTCAGTGGCGTTGGAGAGCGTCCGGTCGTTTGCGTTGGCCGCCACAAGGTAGCCACCCGCGCGGGATGGCGAGAAGTAGCCCTCGTAAAGCCCGGGAGTGGAAACATCGGGCCGCAAGGTGACCCGCTGGGTCATGGACGCCGAGCCATCGTCACCCAGCGCGCTGACCTCGACCTCGAAACCCGGCTGGCTGAGTGGTTCGAAGTTATCGTCAAGCAGGTTGGCGTAGAGCATCACCTGCCCGCCGACCGGGTAGGTGGCACGGTCCGTCTCAATGCGGATCCTCTTGTGCTCGCCCATCAGGCGCGAGAGGGTGAGGAACTGGATGCACTGGGACCAGACACGCCAGTGGTATTTGTCGCCGGTCTTGAGGCGCAGCAGCCAGAGGCGGTCGCTGGCCATCATCATGCACTTGCCTGCCCCGTAGCGCTGCCACGCCACCAGCGGGTAGCGTTCGGTGCGGGCCTGGGAGTCGGAAAGCTCGGCAAGCACGGTGGCCCCGGGGCGCGGGGCGAGCAGCGGCGGGAGGCGGTCGAGCGGCGCGACGCGGCTCCATAACAGATCGTTCTGCTCCCGGTCGTTCTCCAGCGTCATGACCAGACTGCTGCGACCCTCGGGCGTGAGCACCGGATAGACACTGTCATTGACGTCCTCCCAAGTGCCAGCCGGATCGAAAGCAACCGGCAGCATCCGTTCCAGCGGCGTGCCGCCATAGCTCACCGGCGCGTGCCGCGCCCCGCAGAGCATCAGCAGCGAGCCGCCGCGCTCCCGCACCAGTTCCTCGAGCCGCTGGAAAGACTCCCGCGAGAAAAAGGCCGGATCAACATCCCCAAGGATCACGAGGTCGTAGGCAAAGGCCTCTTCAGGATCCTCCGGAAACTTCGCGATGTATTCGGACGAGTTCTGCGCCAATTCGGGCTGGGCGCGCGTGGCGATGAAAGTGGCGTTGATCCGCGGGTCACGCTTCAGCATGGCGCTCAGGTAGCGATACTCCCAGCGGGCGCTGCCCTCGATGCACAGCACGTTGATTTTCTCGTTCACCACCCGGATGCTGCGCTTCACCCGGTTGTTCGCCGCCGTGGACTCGTCGGCAAACGGCTCGATCGCGACCTCGATGCGAACCGCGCCCTTCTCGGCGACATCGACGTTGAAGAACACCTCCTCGAACTGCAGGCCGCCTTCGAGCGTGACCCGCTTGCGGGCCACCCCGCGACCATCGAGCAGCACCGTCAGGTCCGTCATGCGCTTTTCATAGCCCTTCGACTGGATCTGGACGCGGACCGGCACCTTGTCGCCGGTGAAGGCGACTTCCTGCATGATGACGTTGCGGATCGAGACGTCATCGGGATCGGCAATGCCAACCGGCACGATATAGACCGGAATGCCGCGGGCACCCAGATCGTGCGCCGCTTCCTCGACGCGGCGCGAGGAGGTATCCAACCCGTCGGTGAGCATCACGATGCCCGCGAGGGGTGTGCCTCGCTCGCTTCTCGCCACCGTTTCAAGCGCGGACGTGATGGCGGTCTCCGGCGCGTCGGCCTTCAATGCCGTGAGCGATGCCCCGCCGCCGTGTTTGCCGTCACCGAGCGGGCGCAGGTTCGCGCCGAAGGCAAGGTAGCTGATATCCAGATCCACCCCGAGCGCCTGGAGAATGGGCATCGCCGAATTGGACAGCAGGTTCGTCGCCAGATCCAGGCGGGAGGCGCCGGCAACGGCCTCGCGCTGCTTGTCGCTCAACGCCATGGCAGTCCGGTTGGCTTCCTCGGGAGTGGAGGAAAGAGGCAGCATGCCCAGTGCGGCGGCCGCTTCGCCCACATCCTCGGACCGTTTCCGCTGGTCCTTGACCGACATGCTTTCCGACACGTCGATGAGAACCGGCAGACGGCGCTTCTCGGTGTGGGTTTGCGTGACGGTCGCGGTCGGTTCGAACAGGAAGGCCACGATCAAGCCCAATACCACCAATCGGGTGGCGGCGAGCGCGATGCGCACCCATGCCGGCAAGCCCTGTCGGCGCCAGTAGAGGAAGATCGTCAGGAGCAAGACGGCGGCGAAAGCCGCGATCATGATTCCGTTAGAGGCCGGGCGCGCCCAGAAGAGTTCCTCGATTTTTCCGCCTTGAAATAGCCAGTTCATTGAATGATTTTAAAGATGTTAGCGCCCTCGATTTCCAACTTATGCCTCGTGTTCCCCTCCACTTGACGCCCGCATGCGTTTCGCCAGCAGACTCTCAATCACCAGCAGCCCGAGACCCGCGGACAGGAACAGCATCCAGAACGAGCGTCCCGCGCGCGCCTGGCCCACGGCTGCCAGCAGGTCATCGTCCGTCTGGGCGACCGTGATTCCCGAATCGGCGAAACTGCCCGCGGCCTCGGCCGGAGAAAGACAGGCGACGTCGGACTCCGCGGTGTCGACATTGACCGCGACGGGCAATCCAGGAGCCTGCAGGCTGACCCGCGCGAGATAGAAGCCGTCCTTGCGCGCGTGATCGATGAGGGCCACATACTCGTTGCGGAGCTTGCGAACCGGGACGGTGATGGTTTCGCCATCCGGGGTTTCGAATACGGCCTCGCTCGCGTCCGGTTGATCGGCGTAGGACAACGACAGGGAATCGCCGACCAGCCGCGGTTTCTCGAACTCGCGGGCGGTGAGATAGGTCACCATCTGCTGGAGAACCATCGGGAAGACCGGGGTGACCGCCATGTTGTTCCAGGCGCCGTCGGCGGAGGTGGTAAACATGAATACCTGTCCGCGCCCGAGCGAGTGCTCGAGGAGCAGCGGTGCCGCCGTGCCGGCCAGGGACAACACGGTGGTTCCAATGGCGGCGGGTTTGACCTGGAGCACTTTGCGGAAGCGCGCTTCACTGAGCAAATCCTCCGGCAGGGAAAGCAGCGGCCGGCAGATGGAATGGTCAGGCATCGCCGGGTCCAGCGGTTTGCCCACGCCCAGCGCGTCGCTGGTGCTGGCGGCCTGTTCGATCACGGCCGGAAGCAGCGGGATGCTGCCTAGAGCCGAGCGCTTGTTCCATGCGGCGGCATCCACGTTGTCGCCGGCAAACCAGACCAAGCCATGACCCGCGCGAACATAGTCCTCGAAGACCCGGGCCTGCTCGGGGGTGATGTCGGGGACATTATCGAGGATGACGACGTCGAATTCCGACAAATCCCTGGTCGGTAGGTCGGTCCACGGCACCGATTGCACGTCAAAGTTCTTCTCAGCCGCACCATCGCCGCGCGCCTGGAGCGCCGCCGCAATGAGCGCGCCGGACCCGCCCGACGAGCCCTGGACATTCAGCACCGCCACCTCATCCCGGATGTAGGCGACCGTCCGGCGGACGTTGTCGGCCAACAGCGGATCCGGATCCAGTTCGGCGCTGATGCGGATCGGGCCGGAGTTATGAAATTGCACGAACAGCGAGACCGTCTCGGATGCCCCCGGGGCGATGGCGGGAATCGTCTTGGTATCGACGGTGACGTTGTCGGCCATACCCTTGACCCGCACGTTTGACACCGGATTCGGCCCGAAGTTGCGCACGGTGGCGCGATAGCGTGCAATGGTATCCTTGCGCAGCACGCCGGAAACAAGTTCCAGGTCCGTGATCGCCAGGTTGTCGCTGCCGCCGCGCACCGGCACGATGGTCGTGACGGCCGCCCGGGTGAGATCGTTGAAGGCGTCGATCAACCACGCCGGCCGGTCTTTCCAATCCCGCACCTGCATGTCGGTCACGATATGGATCTCCTTCTGCGGGGCTTCCATCCCGTCCACCAGCGACTTCAACAACTGCGGCACGCCGGCAAGATTGAGCGGTTCCGGCGACGGTTCCAGGTTTTGCAGCATTTCCGCGAAACGCGCGGGATCAAAGACGAGGTTGCGCGCCACCACGCGGTGTTCGGAGGCGAGGAGAACCAGGCTGACCGGGTCGCCGGGGCGAATGCCCTCCATGATCGTGCGCACCTTCTCAAGCCCTTGATCGAAGCGCGATGAGCTGCCGTCGCGGTGCCCCATGCTGAATGAGGCATCAAGCGCGATGACCACCCCCGCGCGGCGTTCGCTCAGGCCGGCCGGAATGTTCGCCGCGTCCTTCATGAACGGCTTGGCGAATGCCAACACCAAGAGTATGACCGCAAGGCAGCGGAGACACATCAGCAGGATGTCACGCAGCCGCAGTTGCCGCGTACGGACCCGCACGCTGCGGTTGAGGAAGCGCATCGCCGCCCAGTCGGTGCGCTGGACCTGATAGCGGCTGAGCAAGTGGGCCAGGATTGGAAGCCCGATGCCAAGGCCGGCGACCAGAATCAATGGATGGAGGAAACTCATGAGCGTGCGGAGGCCGATGCCCCGTTGAGAGTCGTCTGGCGTTGGAAGAAGAACTCGTTCAGGACGGCGTCGAGCGGGCGGGAGGTGTCGACCAGCGCGTAGTCGCTTTGGTTGGCGATGCAGCCCGCGCGCAGCGCCTCCTGGTGCTCGCGGAATCGCGCCAGGTAATCCTCGCGGATCCGCTCCGGCTGGGTGATCAGCGGTTCCTCCTGCTCAAGGCCGTCGAATTGCCAGATGCCCTTGAAGGGGAACTCGATCTCATGATGATCGAGTGTGTGCAAGACGACCACGTTGTGCCCGTCGTAGCGCAGGTGGTCGAGACCGGCCAGGATGTCGTCCACGTCAACGAGGAAGTCCGAGATCACCACCACGAAGGAGCGGCGCTTCATCATGAACGCGATGTCGTGCAACTGCTTCGCGATGGTCGTGCGGGGCACCGGCTTCGTTTCGCGCAGCAGTCGGTCGAGCTGCAGGATGATCCCCATCGTCGAGCGCGGCGGCAGGTAGCCGCGCACCTCGCTGTCGAAGACCGACAGCCCGACCGAATCGCGCTGCTTGAGCACGATGTAGGCCAGGCTGGCCGCGAGAAACTTGGCATACTCCAGCTTGCTGACCTTGCCCGAGGCGTAGTTCATCGACGCGCTGGCATCGACCAGCAGATGACAGTCGTAGTTGGTCTCCGCCTCGTAGAGCTTGGTGTAATAGCGCTCGGTGCGGCCGAAAACACGCCAGTCGATGTTGCGGATGGAGTCGCCCGGAACGTATTGCCGGTGATGGGCGAATTCCGTGCTGAAGCCCTTGAGCGGACTGCGGTGGCTGCCCACCCGCAAGCCCTCGACGACTTCGCGCGCGATCAACTCGAGATCCCCGATTTTTTGGAGAATCTCGGGGTCGAGGTAGGAGATTTGTGGCAAGTGATCCATGGTAGAGGTCGGGAGTCAGGAGTCAGGAGTCAGGAGTCGAAGAAGAAGAGATTTTCGAATGACGATTGTTGATTTTGGATTTTGGATTGGGAAGAAGAGGCGCTTCGGCAGTTCAAAAATCAGCAATCGAGAATCATCAATCGTCAATCACGGCGGGATCAGGAGTCAGAGGTCAGGAGTCGGGAGAACGAAGTTCCCCGAAACACCGAAACACCGCCTCATCCGGCCTTCTTCCGCAGCAGATTCTCGTCCGAGGGGATCTCCTGGAGCAGCTTCGCGATCAGGGTGTCGGAAGTCATGCCTTCCGAACGCGCCGCGAAGTTCGGGATGATGCGATGGCGCAGGATCGGCAGGGCGAGGGCCTGGATGTCTTCCACGGCGACATGGCAGCGACCGCGCAGGGCAGCCCGAGCCTTACCCGCGAGGATCAGGTTGAGCGAGGCGCGCGGACCCGCGCCCCACGCCATGAGCTTCCTCACGAACGCGGGAGCATCCGCCTGATCCGGGCGCGTCGCCCGCACCAACCGCGCGGCATATTCGAAAACATGATCCGCCACCGGAATCCGGCGCACGACATGCTGGAACTCGAGGATTGCCGGACCATCGACGACCTTCTTCACGATCGGCTCCACGTCGCTGGTCACGCTTTTCATGATGTCGAGTTCCTCCTGATGGCTGGGGTATTTCACCATGATGTTGAAAAGAAAGCGGTCGAGCTGCGCCTCGGGCAGCGGGTAGGTGCCCTCCTGCTCGATCGGATTCTGGGTCGCCAACACGAAGAATGGAGCGTCGAGCTTGTATTCCTCGCCGCCAGACGACACCCGTTTTTCCTGCATCGCCTCGAGCAGCGCGGCCTGCGTCTTCGGCGGCGTCCGGTTGATCTCGTCGGCCAGCAACAGGTTGGTGAAAACCGGCCCCTTCTGGAACTTGAAGCTGCGCTGGTGGGTCTCGGGATCCTCCTGCAGCAGCTCGGTGCCCGTGATGTCTGAGGGCATCAGGTCCGGCGTGAACTGGATCCGCTTGAAACCAAGCGACATTGTCTCGGCCAGCGAACTGACCAGCAGGGTCTTGGCGAGCCCGGGCACGCCCACCAGCAAGCAGTGACCGCGGGCGAAGATGGCAATCATCATTTCGTCGATCACCTCGTCCATGCCGACGATGGTCTTGCGCAGCTCGGTGACGATCTTGTCTCTCGCTTCGCCGAGTCTCTCGACGGCCTGGATGTCTTCAGATTCGTTTGTCATGGTGTGCTTCGATTTCCGTGTTTTTTTAAGAAAGTGATCGATCGTGGGCATGGCGACCACGATCGGTGGGTTCGTTCCAGCTGCATTTTTACAACCGTCACCCTTAACCGAGACGATTCCGCATTCTAAACGGCCTCTTGTATTTTTTTCCAGAAGCCCAAAGAAATCCTCCCCTAACAGCCCGTTGAAAAACGCCGGATCCCGGAGTTCCACGTGACGTTCCGCCGCGGAGCTCCGCTCACGACGATGCGGACCGGATCGATCAGATTGAAGTGATATCTCCGCAATTTCCGCGTCAAACCCGCCACATGCAGTTCCAGCGCCGCCCACGAGGCCGCAATCACGCCAAAAAGGGCACCTGCCCCCGCCGCCAGCCATTGCTTCGGGGTCCCGTGGCCGGTCAGATGACGCATCAGCACCGAGAGGTTGTGCGTGAAGGCCGCCGCGAGCTGGCGCTTGGTGAGATTCTTGCGGCCACGCAGCCTTGCCCGACGGTGTTTCCCGTGGTCAAGCACATGGCAGAAGCTCCGTTCGAGGTGCTCGCCACGCTTTCGTAGCAACGCCTTGCCGCTCTTGCTGCCCACGGCCCGCTTGGCCTTGTGGAGCACTTGCCGGACGAACGGCGTCCTGCTTGTCCGGCTTGCGTTTGGATTCATGGGGATCGCCAATGATGACCCGCACCCGCTCCATCTGAAGGCAGCAGGCTTCCTCCACCGCGAAGTAGCCTTCATCGGCTGTCAGGCTTGTTAGAACATCGGTTTGCCCGGGATCGTCACAGACCCGGGCGAGGACCCGCCCGGCGAGGCCCACGGTGTCGCCTTCGTCGCCGCAGCGGACTTCAGCGGCAACGATGACGCCGGTGTCCAGGTCGGTGATGTGCTCGGGCTTGTAGATCATGTCGCAGGCGCCGTGCTTGGTCATGCCCACCTTGGCGTCGGGATCGTGCGAATTGACCCACTCCTGGTTGCTGGTCTTGCGCCCTTCGCGATTCTTGTCGAAACGCCGCACCGCCTTGGTGTCGTCCGGATCGATGCCGGCCTCGGCGGCGAGGCGTTTCACATACGTCCAGTATTCTTCCTCGGTGTTGCGGTGAACCAGCGCGCGCAACGAGGCGTTGGCCTCGATGACGCTGGAGTCGATGCCGAGGTTGCGCCCCTTGAGCAGCCCGTGCTGGCGCAGGCCCTGGAGCGCGAGCTCGAACGCGGCTTGATAGATGGCCGTGCCGAGGCGACCGCGGATGACGCTGAGACTGGAGTGGTCGGGCGTGGCCTCTTCGAGGCCGTAACCGAGGAAAGCGCGCAGCGAGAACGAGTCGGCTCAGCGGCTGGCGATAGATCGTTCGCTGGGAAGGTTTTCGAAGAAGCCGATCATGAGCATCTTGAAATAAACCGCCGGGTCGATGCCGGGGCGGCCGCCGCGGGACATCTCAGCGTATGCGGGCCGGCAAATCTCGCGGACACCTTCGGCGAAGCCGATGGAATCGAGCGTCTCATCGAGCTTGCGGTAGAAGGTGCTCGCAGTGGCCTTCGGCAGGCGGCGGGCATCGATCCAGAACTCCTGCTGGGTCTCGGCGGCGGCGTTGCGGGTCTCGAACATGCTCGGGCGAGATCAAAGCAGAAAACCGGGGTTTTTCAACGGGCTGCCAAGCCGACCCTCGCTATTCAATCCGAACTTGCGAACGCAGTCTGTTCTTCTCGTCTTCAGACAGCTGGTCAGGCCGGACAATCAGCGTTTTCAGTCGCGGGAAACTGCTCAAATCCCTTATTGAACTGATTTGACTGCCGCGCAAATCCGCCACCTCAAGCATCTTCAGGTCGGCGATTCCCGCGCTGCTCGAAATCACCGTATCCACCAGAATCAGCCGCCTTATCGGCAGAAATCGCAGCGTATACTGCCCCTGTGACGTTCGCAGGGATGAAAACCCGCCGTCTCCACGGATCGTCAGTGTTTGCGCCTCTGCCTCGTAACTGAGACAATGCGCATGATTGCCGAATGTTGCCGCGACAGCCAGTTCATACCCCTCCCGGTATCCCAATGATGCGTGGTCGTAGGCGAGGAGCTTGGCTGCAGCCCCATTTCGGCCCATCGACTCAAGTGTCTCAATAATCTTGGTTAGCTGGTTTGCCGAAGTTTTATGCTTATCCGGATCAAACGATTCCGCCAACTCCTTATTGATCCTGGCAAGCCCACGCATACGCTCGGGGGCGATCTCGAAATACGGCTTCGCCTTGGCAAACTCCGCGCTTATAAAGTAGAGATACGCAAGCTGTCCGCGCACCTCATCGGCGCGCTCTGGTTCGGCACGGATCATGTCGTTCACGGAACGCATCATCAGCTCATAAGACACCAATGGCAGTTGATAAAAGAAGTCATTGCTAAACTGATCGCCAGTGGCGACCAAATCGGAGGGAAGCCTCGTCGCCAGTCGGCCTACTTCCCGCAGCAATGCCTCTGAGCCTTCCTTTTCCATCCGCAACCTTGCCGTTAGAGCCTCGGTCTCCTGCATTTCCACTCGCAAACGCGCCGCCAAAGTCTCGGCTTGTAAACGCTTGGCGCTCAGTCGGTCAACGAACAAGGCCGTCACCACCACCACAATCGCCCCGAATGCAGCGGCCAGATTGCAGCTAACGCGATTCCGACGATAGAACAACAACAACTCGGTCGACAGCCCACTTTCATGGGCTACGGGAGAGAAACCGCCAAGAAACGCGCGGACATCCGTGATCAAGTCACTCACCGACGCATAGCGATCGGCCGGCTCCAGCGCCATCGCCTTCATGACCACGGCACTCAAGGCCTCGGGAACGCCGCTACCGCGCTCGGTTGGCGGCGCAATATCACCGGACACTGCCGCCTGCAGCATGGCGTCGGTATCACCCGCGAGCGGCGGTTGACAGGTCAGCACGGCGTAAAGCAGGGCGCCCAATGCGTAGATGTCGGTGCGCTTGTCCCGGGCGTCACCACGAATCTGCTCCGGTGCCATATAGCCGGGAGTTCCCTTCACCTGACCATACACCGTCATTCCGTTCAACAGATCGGGATTGAGCAACACGTCATCATCGATCTCATCAGTGCCGCCGATCAGTTTTCCAAGGCCCCAGTCACAGACCAACACTTCGCCATAATGACCGACCTGAATGTTGGCCGGCTTCAAGTCCAGATGAATGACGTCGCGCGAATGCGCGTAGGTGATCGCATCGCAAACCTTGAGGAAGACATCGAGTCGATCCGAAAGCGCCCCCCCCCCATCCGCAAGGGCCTTCTGCAATACCACATCGAACCCGTCACCGACTTTCAGATCCATCGTGAAATACGGTTGCCCCTCTTTGTCGACGCCGACATCGTGAACGGAAATGATATTCGGGTGCTCGAGCAGCGCGGTCAGCCGTGCCTCGCGAATGAACGGGTCAAAGAGCAACTCGCTTGCGTCTTCATGCAAACGGGCCATGGCGACGTGACGGTTACCGTGTCGATCGAGGACCTTGAATATGCGTTTCATGCCGCCAACCGCAATCAGTTCAGCTTGGCCGTAGCGCTCCTCAAGCGAACAGAGCTCGCCGTAAAGTGGCGATTCCGCTGCCGGATCAATCTCCCCGAACGCCTCGTCAAACAGATTGTTCAAGGCCTGGTCCCGGACTCTCGATTCTGCCGTCATTGGTAATACTCCAGGTTACTGCGCAATTGCCTTGCTTCCTTGCGGAAACGCGAATGGACACGATTGCGCAGCACATAGACCGAGTCCTTGGTCAACTCAAGCGCCGACGCGATATCATCAACGGACTTTCCATCGAGAGTCATCGTGAAAACGTCCATGGCCTTGCCGGAGAAACTGGCATGCAAGCGTTCCATGACCAGCGCGATGATGTGCTTCCGCCACTCGCTTTCAATGATGTCCTCAATATCCGGTGGCACGACGTTGGCGACGGCGGCGTTGGTCTCCCGGCGTATTCGCGAGGCAGTCTGGCTGCAATGCGTATGGAAGGTGTTGCGGATGACCGTTCCAAGCCATGTGCGAAACCTGGCGTGGTCGCGGCCCAGCTCCACCGTTGACAGGCTCTGCCACAACTTCAACAGGATGGTTTGGCTGAGATCTTCGAGGTCATCCAGTGGCGTGCGCAGCTGCATCAGCACCATGCGGATAAAGCTCGCATAATAGCCGGCGAATTCGTCCCAGGCTTGGCTGTCGTTGGGATCGCGCGCCCGGGCAATCAACGTCTGTCGTGTCTTCCAGTGCTCTTTCGACAAGTTGATCTCATACTGCTGGTCCATGCCTTGATTGGGAAATCGGATTGCAAGGAGTCTGCTTTCTGCGGGAGGCCCATTAAAGAGCCGTTGGGTCAGACTGGAGGGCAGGGAAACGGGGGTTGCGGGGGAAAAGGGGAGTCTGGGTAGAGCTGAAAGGATGAATGCTCCGCTGGACGCCGGGATTTGGCCAAGTCTGGAGACTTCGGAGGGAAATTCACTTGCTTAGAGGGTAGTTTTGCGGACCGCTTTGCCAAGATTTCTTTCGGCAACGACCAAGGCTACCTCATTCTGGTCTTGATCCGGGCTTATCCTAAACATCCGTTTGGATTATGCGGGCTGGATGGCTCGCAAAAACAAGACCCGCAGCGAAGAATACGCCGGTGGTTTCCCCGCCGGCATGGAAGCATTCCAATCCCTAACAGATCCCCGCGAAGGCAAGGCCAAGCGCCACTACTTCGGCGAAGTTCTCTTCATCGCCTTGGCCGCCATGACCTGCGGCATGGAGGGCTTCGATGATTTCGAACGCTTCGCCAAACTCAGGGAGGCCTGGTTGCGCCGCTTCCTCAAGCTGCCCCACGGCCCCCCCAGCGACGACACCTTCCGCCGCATCTTCACCGCGCTGGATCCGAAGGGCTTCATCGAATGCTTCATCGCCCACGTCGCCGCCATCCGCCCGGATCTGGCCGGCGCTCTCATCGCCATCGACGGCAAGACCCTGCGCCACAGTTTCGACCATGGCGACCCGGAGAACAGTATCCATCTCATCAGCGCCTGGGCCGACGGCTGTGGCCTGAGCCTCGGCCAGCTTCTTGTCGACGGCAAAAGCAACGAGATCACCGCGGTGCCGAAGCTCCTGCGCCAGCTCGACGTCAAAGGAGCCACGGTCAGCCTCGATGCGATGGGCTGCCAGAAGAAGATCGCGCAGGAGATCCACTT
The DNA here is from genome assembly GCA_002304315.1 of Verrucomicrobiia bacterium Tous-C4TDCM. GTDB lineage: Bacteria > Verrucomicrobiota > Verrucomicrobiia > Verrucomicrobiales > Akkermansiaceae > Haloferula. Next base: position 455 of record NEUO01000108.1, on the reverse strand, counting down.
CGCCGGAGGCGATTACCTCCTCGCACTGAAGGCAAACCACGGCACTCTGCACGGGGAAGTTGCGGCGCTCTTCGCCGACGCCGAAGCGATGGAATACGGCCGGACCAAAGGCAGCCGGATCAGCCTTCATGATCCCGGCCCGGAGAAGGGCCACGGCCGGATCGAACACCGAGTCGTGAAAGTCACCGATTATCTCGATTGGTTCGAACCTTCCGAGCGCAAGCACTGGCTCGGGCTGCGCAGCCTCGTTGAGATCACCAGCAGCCGCAGTCTCAAAGGGGAGACCAGCACTGAGAAGCGCTACTATCTCAGCAGCCACGCGCCGGACGCGAAGAAGCTGGGCGACCTGGTCCGCCGGCACTGGGGCATCGAGAACCGCTGCCACTGGGTGCTGGACATGACCTTTGACGAGGACAGCTGCCGCGCCCGCAAGGGTCACGCCGCGGAAAACCTGG
>NEUO01000107.1 GCA_002304315.1 Verrucomicrobiia bacterium Tous-C4TDCM | reverse complement strand
TCGACCTCGCCCTTCTAACAGACGGGCTCAAGGCCGAGCGCGAGCAGGGGATCACCATCGATGTCGCCTACCGCTACTTCGCCACGCCGAAGCGCAAGTTCATCATCGCCGACACCCCGGGCCACATCCAGTACACCCGCAACATGGTGACCGGGGCCTCCACCGCGAATCTGGCCATCATCCTGATCGATGCCCGCAAAGGCGTGATCGAGCAAACCAAGCGCCACAGCTTCATCGCCAACCTCCTGCGCATCCAGCACGTCGTCGTCGCCGTCAACAAGATGGACCTCGTCGATTACTCACAGGAGGTCTACGACCAGATCGTCAAGGATTATCAGGAGTTCGCCTCGCGCCTCGACAACATCGTCGAGATCACCCCGATCCCGATCTCCGCGCTCAACGGCGACAACGTTGTCGACAAGTCGACCAACATGCCCTGGTTCCAGGGCCCGTCGCTGCTCTATCATCTGGAGCACGTCTACGTCGGCGGCGAGGAGAACCACGTCGATGCCCGCTTCCCGGTCCAGTGGGTCATCCGCCCGCAGAGCGACGAGTGGCACGACTTCCGCGGCTACGCCGGCCGCGTTGCCGGCGGCGTTTTCCGGCCTGGCGACGAGGTCTCGGTGCTGCCGTCCGGCTTCACCAGCAAGATCAAGTCCATCCACACCGCCGACGGCGACCTCGAAGAAGCCTACGCCCCGCAGAGCGTGACGCTGACCCTATGCGATGAGATCGACATTTCGCGAGGCGACATGCTCGTCAAAAAGAACAACCCGCCGCGCACCTCGCAGGACATCGAGGCGATGATCTGCTGGTTCTCTAACAAACCGATGCCGCCGCGGGCCAAGGTCCTCCTTCGCCACACCACCCAGGAAATGCAGGCCATCGTCAGCGAGGTGAAGTATCTCGTCGACATCAACACCCTGCACAAGGTCGAGGAGCCCGGCACCTTCGCGATGAACGGCATCGGCCGCATCACCCTGCGCACCGCCCAGCCCGTCATCCACGACTCCTACCGCCGCAACCGCCAGACCGGCTCCTTCATCCTGGTCGATCCCGGCACCAACGAAACCGTCGCCGCGGGGATGATCATTTGAGCGGAGAGGGTGCGTCTCGCGCCCACGACGAAGATCCGCAAGGCGCGACAAAGGGGCCGCGGCGACCGGTGGGCTTGCTCCCGCCGCTTTGGAGAATTCGTGGGCGCGAGACGCACCCTCTCCGATCAAACCCGACCCCCCAAAGCCCATGTCCCTCTCCCGCCACGCCCAAAGTTTCGCCAAAAGGCTGGCCTATCGCCTCGGCTTCAGCCTGAAGCGCCTCCGTCCCGTCCACGCCGCGCCATCGGTCGCCGATGATTTCACCGATCGGATCCGGCCCCTGCTCCATGCCGTGGATCCCTACGAATCCTTCGACTGGCAATCCTTCCCCGACGATCCCTCCGGCTGGGGCTCCGATTCCCCGGCATTCCGTGAACTCGTCGCGAAAACCCGGCCGGCACGCATCATCGAAGTCGGCACTTGGAAGGGAGGTTCGGCGCTCACCCTCGCGGCGGCCGCCGCCGATCTCGGGCTCGAGGTCGAAATCATCTGCGTCGATACCTGGCTGGGCGCCCTTGAAATGTGGACCGATCCCGCCGATCCCGAACGCTACGGCGCCCTCGCCCTCAAGCACGGCTACCCGACCCTCTACTACCAATTCCTCGCCAACGTCTGCCGGGCCGGCCGCCAAGCCGCCATCACGCCCTTCCCCGTCCCCTCGGTCACCGCGGCCCAGTGGTTCGCCCTCCACGGCATCCGCGCCGACCTGATTTACATCGACGGCAGCCATGAGGAGGAAGACGTCCTTCAAGATCTGGTCTCCTACTGGGATCTCGTCCGTCCCGGCGGCGTGATTTTCGGCGATGACTGGTCGTGGGACGGCGTCCGCCTCGCGGTCCAGCAATTCGCCGCCGACCGGCAGCTCGCGATCACCCACCGGCACGACAAATGGGAGCTGACGAAGCCCTGATCGGAGAGGGTGCGTCTCGCGCCCAAGAACTCTCTACATCAGCGTGAGCAAGCCCGAGAGCGGACGGCCCCATCCCCACCCGCCCCGGCCCGCCACTTTTGTTCATTTTTATTTGAACACTCGCCCCCTGCCTCTCAACCTCTTCCCGTGACAGATGGCTCCAAGCCGGTCGATCCAGTCAAGAGAGAAGCGGGTGAAAGCACGGCATCCGACCAAGGGCGGCAGCTTGCCCTTCAATTGACTTGCCTTCAGGAGTCGCCCGGGGAATAGAAGAGCCCTCGTTTGAGGTCTTGCCTTCTCAAATTTTTCGCTTTCCGTCGTATCCATGTGGTCGCAGCTACAGATTCTGAAGCAACAGGTCACCGACTACGGGGAGCTCCATCCGGGCCTGCTTTTCGCCGGGATCGTGGTCCTTCCTGCCTTCGGATTTCCCGCCAGCGCCCTTCTGCTGCTCGCCGGCATCGTTTGGGGTAGCAATCCCGCCAGTTGCGCCATCGCCCTCGGGGCGATCTTCTTGAACATCATCGTCACCCACAGCTTCGCCGCCGGGCCGGGGAAAAAGTTTGTCTCCCGATTTCTCGGAGCCCGCTTGAAGCCGTGGGAAAGATTCTCCGCGGCGGACCACGCCAAGGTCACCTGGCTCGTTCGTGTCACCCCGGGCATTCCGCTTTTCGTCCAGAACTACCTGCTTGGCTTTCTCGGCGTCTCACTCCGGCAATCCCTGCTGGTCGCCCTGCCGATCACCGGTTTCTACGTCTGCGGCTTCGTCCTTACCGGCGGCGCGATCTTCGACGGCACCTGGGGCCTCGCGATCACCGGAGTTTGCCTGGTGGCCGCGGCCGCTTTTGCCGCACGCCTGATGCGAAAGAACTATCCGGTATCCGAAATGCCCGCCCCCTGAGGTTGAAATCGAGTGATCCTGCCATGAAACCCCTTTTCCATGCCTTGAATTTCACCCCGCGGTTTCTCGCGGTGTTCTTCCTTTTCGCAGGCCCTCTTGCCGCGGCGGAAGACGAGGTGGAGCAGCTTCAAGTCGCCTTCGAAAAGCGCCACGGCGACGCGAACGCCAAGCGTGACGAACAGTTGGCCAAGCTCGAAACCGGCTACACGGCGGCGCTCAATCGCCACATCGACAAGGTCAAGGCCAGTGGCAATCTGGAAGATGTCCTCACGCTCAGGGATGAGGTCGAGGCCGTGAAGGCAGGCACAGACCCTCTCCCCGCCCTCCCGGCCACAGCCACCCAGGAATTCAAGCAGCTCCGCAAGACCTACGAAGAGGCGCGCGCTGGGATTGAAAAGTCTCACGCCAGTTCCGTGTCGGATCTCGCGACCAAGATGTCCGAGGTCCTCAAGGCGAAGGAGGTCCAGCTCACCAAGGCCGGCAAGATCGACGAGGCGCTGGAGGCCAGGAAAATCCGCGAAGCGCTGGAATCGGACGAGGGCGTCGGCGCCGCGAGGGGGCGTCTCGCGGACCTTGCTCCGGCGAAGGCCGAGTGGATTTCGTTGGTGGGTGCGGAATGGGAAATCGAATTCTCCGAGAGTTGGTATGTAGGCGACGCGCTTGGATTGAAAGGGAAGGGCATCTATCCGGAGGAGTCCAAAGTCCTGATGCTCAAGGTTCCCGACGGAGGCTTCCCGCATTTCATTGGAGTGCCCAAAGCGAAGGTGGTCTTCAAACTGCCTTCCAAGGTCACGCGTTTCGAGGCCAAGGTCAGCATGATATCGTTCGGAGATGCGAGCCTGATCCTTCACGCGGGGAAAAAGAAGGTGGCAGAAGTCCGCGTCGACGGTCAAAATGCTAAGGAGCTGGTCCTCAAATCTGAGTTTGAAGCGACTAACCGACTGACTTTGGAGTTTGATCCACAAGGGACAAGCTCCGGTGACTGGATTGGCATCTTCTCTCCCAAGGTCCGTTGATCGGACGGTCATTCGGCTTCCCACTCTTTTAGTCCCGGCTTCTTTGTCGGATGTCCTTCCGCTGGTGGCGATTCCATGAATTTCGCGTCCTACGATTTCTGGCAGACGCTCTTCTTCTGCTTCGTCGCGTCCCGCCTGGTGATTGGCCTCGCCGGTAAATGTTGCCCCTACCGTGAACAGGACATCGGGAAGCTGTGCCTCCTCGCGACGGGGCTCGTCCTACTCGGCGCCGAAAGCCTGCTGACCCTGACCGTCTTCTTGTGGGTCGTCGCCTTGAGTTGGATCGGCGTGGTCCTCGCCGGCCGCGGATTCTTCTCCAAGCGCTCGATCACCGGTGGGCTGGTTTTCCTCGTGCTCCTGCTGGGCCAGCTCGCCCCCCTGTTCTACTACAAATACTGGAATTTCGTCCTGAATGAATGGCTCGGTCTCGGGGTGCCCAAGCCTTCGATCCTGATCCCGATGGGGCTGTCGTTCTACACCTTCCAGAAGCTCGGCTTTTGGATCGACACCATCCGCAGGCCCTGCGCGCCGCCGCGCTTCCTCGACTACCTCAACTACTGCTCCTTTTTCCCGCAGATCGTCGCCGGCCCCATCGAGAAAAAGGAATCCCTGCTGCCACAGATCGAGGCAACCCGCTTCAAGTTCCACCGCGAGAACTTGGAAGCCGGCCTCCAGTGGATCATCCTCGGCCTCGCCTACAAACTCATCGTCGCCGACAATCTCGGCACGCTTTCCCAAAACTTCCTTATCAATGCCGGGAACGCCTGGCACGTGTGGTTTGAGTGCCTCGCCTTCGGCCTCCGCATCTACTTTGACTTCGCCGGCTACAGCTTCGTCGCCATCGGCCTCGGCCTGCTGCTCGGGGTGAAGCTCACCTTGAATTTCCGCTGCCCCTACTGGGCGCAGGACATGCGGGAGTTTTGGCGGAACTGGCACGTCACACTCGGGGCCTGGCTAAGGGACTACATCTACATCCCCCTCGGCGGGCGACGGGTGCCCTGGTGGGCGCTCAATACCGTCTTCGTGTTCCTCGTTTCCGGCATCTGGCACGGGGCCGGGTGGGGATTCCTGATTTGGGGTCTGATCCACGGGATCGGCGTCGCCGTCTGCTCGTGGCGGGAAAAGTGGATTCCCTTTGCGCCGCTGCGCTGGGCGCTGACCTTCGCCTACACCACGGCCGCCTGGTTGTTCTTCCTGGAGCCGGACTCCGCCCTGCTCTGGCAAAAGGTGGGGTCGCTGGTCGATCCTGCTGCCTATTCAATTGCGAATTTGCGGGGCATTCAGCAGCTCTTTGGCGGCCCCTCCGATCTTCTCGTGACTTTGTTGATCGTAGTCGCGGGATTTGTCGCCCTCGTCATGGAAGGACTGGGGCTTCGCCGCGGACTGGAACCCTACCATCTCGGCCGCCGGCCAGTCGTCGGACTCCTGCTGGTATTCCTTTTGGTATGGCTCGCGCCCTTGGAGGAATCGTCCTTCATCTACTTCAATTTCTGAATCATCGGTCGCCGCCCATGAAATTCCTACTGAAACTGATCGCCTGCGCGGTGGCCGCCTATGCGCTGAGCCTCGTCATGACGATCTGGGCGAATCCCGAGGTCCGCTTTTGGCGCGATGTCCAGGTGCGTCGACAAGCCGAGATTGCCACAGCGCGTGCCCGCGTCCCGCAGGCACCGGTGATCCTCTTCACCGGCGGTTCCAGCACGGCTTTCTCGATCGATCCGGCAGTCGTCGAATCCGCCTGCGGAATGCCCGCCTTCAATCTCGCCCTGCCCGCCGCGGCCGCGCCGCGCTATCTCTTGCATCAAGCCTTGGAGCAGGCGCGGGCAGGGGACATCGTGGTAGTCGGCTTGGAAAGTGACTTCCTCGCCGATGAGTCCGCTTACCCGGCCGGCATGTTTGCCTTTGGCCTCGCCCTCCAGGAAGGCAGACCCGCCGCTACGGTCGGGAACGGCACCTTCCCGGATACCCTGGGCTTGAGGGACGCACTGAACTTTTCGCGTCCTGGTGCCCGCTATCTAATTACGCTGGCCTACCGTGGACTATCGGGGAAAGGCTACCGCTATAAGGCGAGCGACTATCGCCATCACGGACGCATCGAGACCGCGGTCACAAATCCCGCAATGGTCCCCCACGACGTTCTTTCCAAGCAAGCATTGAGCAGCTCTGGCAAGGTGCTGCTCACTCAATTCCGCGACGCGGCGGCTCTCAAAAAGGTCCGCTTGTTTTACGCGATGCCGGTGCGCTGGACCTCTACGGAGAACGCCGAAGTGTCACGCTCCGCCAACGAAGCGCTGCTGCGCGAAATCGACGCGATCATCCCGGTGATCGACGATGGCACGCGCGGAGTTTCGACGGCACGCGCCGATTTTTCAGACAGCCACCAGCACCTGACCGCGCAGGGTTCGCTCGCGCGCAGCCAGGCGCTCGCCGGCAAATTGGCGGAGTTGCTGGGTCGGCTTTGACCCGACCTTCAAGTCCCGGTGCTTTCCTGACCGAACCAGGGATTGTCCTCCCCGGTCCGGACCGCTAGGTTCCCACCGCAGGCCGTTCCGTTTTATTCTAGCTACCCATGGTTGAATCCCGATCCATCCAAAGCGTCCTTATCGTGGTGGTCGTCACCGTCGTGGCCGCATGGCTCGGGGTCGCGGTGGTCACCAATCAGTCCGAGACCCTGCTAAAGGTCGCTGGTGTTTTGCTGCTGGCGATCTCCCTTCTGCTTGGCAGGCGGATCTGGCTGCTGATGATCTTCTTCACTGCCTTGAATCTTCCCTTGATCAGGGGATTTACGAGCATGCAGCTAGGACAGGGCCTGTTCATTGGATTTTGTGTTTTGCTGTTCTTTGTCCGCCGACTGAAAGTCCGGACAACTTGGGGTGAGCTCGAGTTCTGGATGATAATGGTGGCGGCCTGCATCGCGCAGGCTTATGTGAGGAACCCCGTTGGCCTGAATATCTTTGGGGGGGCATCGGTAGGCGCGAGGCCCTACTTCGTCACCGGCCTTGCTTTCCTCGCGGGTTGGGTGATGTCGATTCTGGTGGTTCCTCCCGGCGAGGTGAAGTGGGCAGCGCGGCTGACGATTTTCGGCACCTTCCTCGGGATTCCGCTGGTCGAGTTGCGAACGCGAGCCGGTCTCGCCACGATCGGGGTCGAGTCGGGAGGTGGACGCGTCGCCTGGTTGGGGAGCAGTTCACTTTGTCTACTCCGCTGGCTGGTGAGCAGGGTCTCGCCTCTCCGGTCGTTGGTGAGGCCGTTCGCGTTTTTGGTCCTGCTGGCTGGAGTTGCGGCAGCTGCGGGATCCGGCTACCGGAATTATGTCGCCGCTGCGGGACTCACCCTTGCCTTCGGCGTTTACTACCACCATGGCGTCGGCTCCACCTTCGTCGCAGTGCTGGTCGGGATATGCCTTATTGGTGTGCTTGCGGTTTTGAACTTGGTGGCCCCGCTGCCAGGAACCATGCAGCGTGCGCTTTCGCCCTTGCCCGGAACTTGGGAAGATCGATATGTCCGCGATTCCGAAAGATCCACGGAGTGGCGGCTCGAGATGTGGGAAGCGGCTTTGTTTACGGACGATTGGATCAAGAACAAGACGCTGGGAGACGGACTGGGGATGACCCGCTCCGAACTCCAGCGCATGGAAAGCCTCTCCGAGGGAGGGGGCGACTTTGCGGAAGGAACCTCCGGCCTCACCATCCAGCAGGAGAACATGATGATCACCGGGTCCTACCACAGCGGGCCGGTGCAGACGATCCGTACCGTCGGCTATGTCGGGCTGGTCGTACTCATGCTCGCGATGATCCGTCTCGCGGTCCACATGCACCGCTTGGTCAAGCTCTCCAGAGGAACCGAATGGTTTCCGGTGGTGCTTTTCCTGGTGCTCCCCAATCTGATTCTCCCGATTCAGTTCACTTTTGTCTTCGGCGAGTTTGATGCGGCATGTGAGTTCCTTTTCTTCGGTTTCGGAATCACCCGTTTGATGGCGAACAACCTGCCGTTAAGGCGTCAGGCGGCCAGCTTGGCGGAAGCCGGGCCGACACCGCGGGGAATCGTCGGGCGCTTGCCTGCCGTCGCAGTGGCCCGGGCCACGCCCTGACCACTTCCCGACTCCGGCCGTGGACTGCAAAAAGGCGGCCTCCCGGCCCGTTCTTCTAACGACATCATCGCGCCCAGTGACGAATCGCAAATGGTTGATGGCTCGCGGCGTCCTGTTCGGCTACGGAGCCTTGGCGGCCCAGATTTTCTACTCGTTCGCGTCGATCCCGCTGGCCCTCGCCTATCTCTCGAAAGCCGAGTTTGGGATGTGGAGTCTCATCTCCACCCTGGGGACTTATCTCATGCTCGCGGAAATGGGTATGACCAACTCGGTGATCCGTCACCTCTTCGACTGCAAGGATGGCAAGGACCCCGGAAAGTACGGCAGGTTTTTCGCCGCGAGCGCCATGGCGCTCGGCCTCGTTTCCATCGTGGTTTTCCTGATCGGTCTTTTGGCCGCCTGGGTTTCCGCGCCCGTTTTCAAAATTCCGCCTCACCTGCACCGTGAATACTTTTGGGTGATGCTGGGTCAGACCGGCCTGTTGGCGGTAACCATGGCCACCCGGATGCTGGGGGCTCCGCTCTATGTCCACCACCGTCAGGATCTGAGCCAGATCAATCTGATCGTGTTGTTCACGGTTTATTATTTCGCCCTTCGATACGGATTTCGCGCCGGCTGGGGCATCTACGCGATGCTCGCGAACCAGGTGTTGGGGGTTATTTGGGTGGTGGGATTCAACGTGGTCGCCTGCTTCCGCCTCGGCTTTTATCCGGCCAGGAGAGACTGGGGCTTTCCCAGACGGGAGGAGTGGGCCTCGGTCTGGCGCTACTCGCGTGCTCTTTTCGTGGCGCAGGTGGGTGGAATGGTCGTGATGAGTCTGCCCCAATTGCTGGTAGCCCGCTTGCTGGGGCTCGAGGCCGCCGCGGCCTGGGCCGTCTGCACCCGGCCCTTCGCCATTCTCCGTCAGCTCGTCATGCGGCCCTTCGAGGTCGCCATGCCGATGTTGTGCGATATTTTCGTCCGGGGGGATATGAAGAGCGTCACCAAAAGGTGGGGCGAAATCTCCCAACTGGTACTCGCCTTCTCAGGCGCGGCTTTTGCGGTGGCGGCGGCCAACAACGCCCGCTTCGTATCCCTTTGGACCGGCGGGAGGATGCAGTGGGGAGAGATCGATCACTGGCTCTTCGCCCTGCATTCCTTCATTTACGTGGCCGCGACCTTGGCGTTTGGCAGTATCGGTCTGGATAAATCAGTCGGTCCTGCCCGCTTCGTGCCGCTTGTGCAGGCGATCGCGACTGCCGTCCTTGCCATCCCTTTGACGAGGCTGTGGGGCATCGAGGGATTGATGGTCGCGACGACGCTGCCCTTTGTTTTCGGGATGATTTACTTCGGCTTCCGCTATCTGGGGACCATCACCGGATTCCGGCCCGGTCGCTTGGCGATGAATGCCATGGTCCGTCCTTCGATGGCTCTTCCCATTGCGGTCTTGGCCGCCTCAAGTTGCGCACATCTGGCGGGAGCGCTTCCCGGCTACGTCGGTTTGGTCACCGCCTCGGCCACGGGTGCGGCATTCGCGATGGCCGCCATGATGTTCTTGGGAGTGTCCCGTGAAGTCCGCGACGAGATCTGGGCCATGGCCTCCCGCACTTTCAAGCGGTTCCTGCCCCGCCCGCAGACAGAGGCGTGAAAAGGTCTCTCCCAGGACAACCCATCGAAGAATGACAAGCAGTGTTCAAAGGATCGCCCTCTGCATCGAGTGTCCGCTCGATCAGCACGGTGGAGTGGAGGTTCTCGTGCGCGCCTTGGTGGATGGCCTGCACAGGGATTTCCGGATCTACCTCGTTTCCCAGGATCCGGCGGGTTCCCTCGGTGATGGGCCGTGGGGCTCCAAGCTTGCCGGTCATTTCGAGTGGAATCCGGGGGATAAGTCGGGCAGACAAATCGACCGCTTGATCACGTGGGCGAAGGACGAGCGCATCGAACTCCTTCACTTTCATCACGGCGGCACCTACTGCTGGAATTCCCGCTCGTGGAACCGCTGCGCGATCACCGAAGTTTCGCGCGCCGGCTTCCGCTGCGTCAGCACGAATCACGGCGCCTTCGGTTTCTGGCTCTTCGTCGGTGCCCAGCGCTCCCTCCCTTACCGCCTCGCCGCAATGTGTCTCTGCTGGCCGGCCAAGCTGCGCCAGGTCGCCGCAGTCGAATGGGAAGCCACCGTTTCAAAACACGACTATCACGCGGTGCGCCGCTGGTTCTTCCCGGTGCGCTCCCGTTTCCGCCAGATCTACCACTCGATCCTCGACGAGTCCGTCCTGCTGGAGTTGCCCAAGAAGAAGATCGTCCTTTGCCTCGGCACCGTCGGCAGCCGTAAAGGACAGCCCTTTCTGGCCGACGCCTTCGGTCGCATCGCGGCGAAACACCCGGACTGGCGGCTCGTGATCGCCGGTCGCCACGCCAACGACGGAACCCCGGAGGCTCTCCATGCCGCAGTGTCGAAACACGGCATCGCCGGTCGCGTGGACATCCTCACCGATGTTTCCGACGAACTCGCACGTCAGCTCCTCGCCGAGGCATCCATCTTCGCCATGCCTTCCCTCGCCGAGGGACTCGGCCTGTCCCTCCAGGAAGCGATGTACGGGCGCGCCACCTGCGTCGGCTCCCGCGTCGGCGGGATCCAGGACCTGATCCTGGATGAAAAGACCGGGCTGTTGGTGCCGCCGGCCGATCCTGCCGCGCTGGCCGCCGCGCTCGCCCGGGTCATGGCGGATCCCGACCTGCGCGAACGTTTCGGCAATGCTGGCCGCAAGCATGTGACCGATAACGAGATGACCAAGGACGGCATGGTTCGGCGTCATCGGGACCTCTATCTCGCGGAAGTTTCCCGCGCGAAGCCATGATCACGACTTCTCGATCCATCGCCGTCGCCTGCCCGATCCGCAGCGTTTGCGACCACCACGCCAAGGTCTTCGCGGAGCTCGGCCGCTTGCAAGGCCATTACCTCGGGACTCGACGGGGTGCCGAAGGGATCCCGGAGGAGCTGTCGCACCGCTTACCCTTGGTCGGACTGCTTTCCTACGCGGTTGCTCGCACTTTGCCCCGCTACGGGGAGTCGGCGAAAGTGGCCTGCTATCCGATGTTCGACGCCTGGGTGAAACGCCGAATCCCTGCAGGAACGCCGGTCTTTTCAAGCTACGGCTACGTCGTGGAGACCTTCCGCCAGGCCCGCGCGACCGGCGGCTACACGCTGATGGACGGAGGCAACAGCCACTTCGCCCACTACTGGAAAGTGGTCAGTGATGAGCATGCCCGCTGGAACTGCGACCTGCCGCCCTTTCCGCCGGCGTGGTATGAACGCGGCCTCCGTTCCCTGGAGTTGACCGACTGGGTCTTCAGTCCCAGTTCCTACGTTACCCGCTCCTACCTCGACCAAGGTTTCCCCGCGGACCGCATCCTGCACCTGCCCTATCCGGTCAATCTCGCGAACTTCTCACCCGAACCCGCCACCGAGCTTCCCGCCTCCCCGCTCCGCGTGGTCTGCACCGGCGGCGTCAGTTTGCGCAAGGGTTTCCCCTATCTGCTCGAAGCCATGCGGTTGATCCGCAAGGAGCGCGATGCGGTCCTGCTCCTGACGGGTTCCGCCCATCCGACCATGGAGTCGATCCTCCGGGAATACTCCGATATCCCCATCGACTGGGCACCGATGCTTCCTCACGCCCAACTCGCCGCGCGGTTGAAATCCGCACATGTCTTCGCGCTGCTGTCCATTGAGGAAGGCCTCGCTCGCACCGCGCTCGAAGCGATCGCCTGCGGGGTCCCTGCCGTTCTCACGCCCAACACCGGGACCAGTGATTTCATCCAGCCGGGCGTGAATGGCGAAGTCGTGCCCATCCGCGATCCCCAGGCGACCGCGGAAGCGATCATCCGCTGCTACGAACGCCGCCGCGACCAAGGCCCCGCCCGGGTCGATCCTGACCTCGCTGGATCTCTGGACTTTTCCCGCTTCCGCGAGCGGCTGCTGGCCCACCTTGCCACGATTGATGCGGTGTATCGGTAGGTCGGTGTTTCAGTGTTTCGGTAAAGCGGTAGCACCACCCACCGAAACACCGTGCCGCAGGCCACCGAAACACCGTGCCGCAGGCCACTGATTCACCGATGAAACGCCTTATCCTCGTCCTCATCCGCGGGGTCGCTGCGTTCTACGTCCGCGCCCGCGGCGGCATCGTCGGCCGGGAGGTCATCCTCAATGGCGTCCCGGGCATCCGTCGCAAGGGAAGCGGCCGGCTGATCCTTGGCGATGGTGTCACGGTCAACACCGCCCGCTGGGCCAACTGGCTGGGCTCCTCCGGCTCGATGATGCTGAGCGTGGACAACGGGGCAACCCTTGAGCTCAAGCGCGGATGCGGCGTCTCCGCCTCCCAATTGATTGCCAATGTGGGGATCGAGATCGGAGAAGAAGCCATGATCGGGGCAGGATGCCTCCTTTGCGATTCGGATATGCATGAGCTACCGCTGGGCTCGGATCGTCCGGTGGCAATGGCCCCGATCAAGATCGGCAGGCGTGCCTTCGTCGGCGCCCGCTCGATCATTCTGAAAGGCGTAACCATTGGTGACGGTGCCGTGATCGGTGCGGGCTCGGTGGTTACTTGCGACGTGCCCGCTCACAGCCTGGTTGCCGGGAATCCGGCAAGGATAGTCCGCACTTGGTCCGGGCCTTGCCCCCAGGAACAGCTGTAGCCGGTTTAATGGTGGCGAAAGACCAGACTTGAGAGAATCTCGAACAATAACTGACCATGCAAGCAGACAAGCAATATGACGCCTATTGGCAGAGCGGAAAACACCCCGGAGAGGAGTGGGACCAAGATCGCTTTATAAAGGTGATGGGCGAACTCAAGGGGCGCGACCGGATCCTCGACTACGGCTGCGGTCTTGGGCTCAACTACCAGAGGAATCTCGCCGGGAATGTGAAATCCTACACTGGGGCCGATGTCAGCGACTTCGCGCTCGAGGACGCCCGCTCCAAAGGATTCCCCACCCTCAAAATCAATTCCGACGGGACCATCGCGGCTGAGTCGAATTCGTTCGATGGGGCGACCTGCGTTGAAGTGTTCGAGCACCTCTATGATCCACTTGCCGCGGCGCGGGAACTCTTCCGCGTGCTCAAGCCAGGGGGCGTCCTGATCGCCACCGTGCCGAATTTCGGCTACCACGCCTGGCGTTTGATGGCCCTGCTTAGGGCGAGGGTGCCAAGCGAGCCGGAGAATCCAGTCGAGAACCGCCACAATGGAGTGCACATTCGCTACTTCTGTGCAGCGACGCTCAAGCGCCTGGCTCAAGACGCGGGCTTCGAATCTGTCGAAATCACAAGCTTCGATGACTCGAGTGTCTGGGACATCACACGTGGGCTCGGACCCATTGCCCAGGTTAGCGATTTCGCCCGCAACAACCTGCCGGGGATCTTTCACCTGCGTTTCCTTCAGGACATCTGGCCCAGCTTGTTTGCCTACAGAATCCGGGTCGTCGCGCGGAAACCTTGATGGGTGGAAGTTGAGCGTAACCTTCTTTCAAAGCCTTCCTTCGCTACGGCCTACCCCCCGCCAACGTGGCCTCCGCATCCCTGGATTCCCGGACTTCCCCCGACCTGATGATCGTCATGCCCGCCTACAACGAGCAGGCCGCCATCACCCCGGTGGTCGAATCTTGGTTCGCGGCGCTCGATGCCGTGGTGGGAAATTTCGCACTGCGGGTCATTGACGATGGATCGAAGGATCGGACCCGGGAACTCCTCCAAAACCTTCAGCCCAAGCTCGGCCACCGGCTTGAGATCCTCAGCCGTCCCAACCGCGGCCACGGCCAGACTTGCCTCGAAGGCTACCGCCACGCCATCGAACGGGAGATTCCCTTCATCCTTCAGATCGACTCCGACGGCCAGTGCGACCCGGTCTATCTCGCTGCATTCTGGGATCTCCGGCATGGGCACGACGTCATCTACGGCCGTCGCAGCCGTGAAGACGGTCTTGTCCGCTTCATCGCGAGCTTCACCCTTCGCTGCCTGGTCCGCGTGATCGAGGGCGTCCCCTGCATCGATCCGAACGTCCCCTACCGTCTCATGCGGACCGCCGCATGCGCCCCGGCGATCGCTTCGATCCCTCCAACCTTCGACCTCGCCAACATCGCGCTCAGCATCCAGCTCGCCCGCCAGCCCGGCCTCCGTGAGGCCACCGTGCCGATCTGTTTCCGCGAGCGTCTCGGCGGCGAGCCCTCCGTGCCCCTGCACCGGTTCGTGGGTAAGGCGGTTGAGCTGTTCCGGCAGCTTAAGGCGCTGCGCGCCGATGGTGGATCGTAGATGGTGGATGGTGGATGGTGGATGGTGGATGGTGGATGGTGGATGGTGGATGGTGGTTCGCCCCATGATCCCGGGAGGGATCAAAGCCCAAGTAGCCGGGGGTCGAGCGCAGCGACCACCCCCGGTAAGATCGCACCCTGAATAAATCTCCGATCCCGCGAGGGATCGCAGCCGGGCGGTACCCCACGCGATGGCCAACGCAGCTGGCACCCCTCCGGGGAGCCGGATTCCCGCGATGGCGGGGCCCGGGGGTGGTCGCTGCGCTCAACCCCCGGCTAACGATGCTGTGATCCCTATCGGGATCGAAAACCAATCTGATTCCCAAATTCCTTAATTCCTTAATTCCTTAATCCCCGAATCCCCGAATCCCCGAATCCCCGAATCCCCGAATCCCCGAATCCCCGAATCCCCGAATGCGCCCCGCCCTCATCCTCCTCGTTCTCATCGCCGGCTGCTTCGCGATCTCGCGGGACAGCTTTTGGATGGACGAGGCCGGGGGCGTCTTCCGTGCCCTGATCCCGGATTTGGGCGGCTGGTGGAAAATGACCCTTCACATGGGCGGCTCCGACATCCAGATGCCGGCCTACATGCTTTCCCTCTGGGCCTGGGCCCGCGCCTTCGACCAAAGTGAACTTGCCTTCCGCGCCATCAACCTGATCTGGCTCGGTGCCCTGATTGTCCCCTTTCGGAATTTGCGATTGTGGCCGCTGGTCTGCCTGCTGTCGCCGTTTGTCTTCACCTATCTCGGGGAACTCCGCCCCTATCTGATGCAAATGGCGGCCGCCGCGCTCGCCGCCGCCGGCCTGGCCCGGGTCATCGACGATCGCGAGCAAGAAGGTTATGCAGGACTCCACCTCTTGTTCTTCGGCTGTCTGCTGCTGTGCCTATCCAGTCTCACCTCCGCCATCTGGGCCTTCGGTGCCGGCGTGGCCTTGCTGGTGCTGAGGCCCGGTTGGCTCCGGCAGGGTGGCTTCTGGCTGCGTTCGCTGCCGTGGATCCTCGCGGCCGCTGCGGGCGGTGGCTATTACACGTTCACCCTGTTGAAAGGCTACCGCGCTGCCAGTGCCGGGGAAGGCGGGCTGCTCAGCGTCGGATTCGGCCTCTATGAGATGCTCGGCCTCGCCGGTCTCGGCCCTGATCGCAATGCCATCCGCAGCGCGCCGGCGGTGGTGATCCGCTGGCTTCCGCTCATCGTTCCCGCCTTTGCCGTGATCTCGGCCGCCTGGTGGTTGGGTCTGCGCGATTGGCTCAAGGCACAGCCTGCTAGAGTCCTCCTCTCCCTCGCTCTCGCACTCGGCATCCCCGTCGCGATTCTCCTATTCTCCGGCGTCTTTTTCGGCTTCCGAATCCTCGGCCGCCACCTCAGTCCCGCGATCGTCGTCCTGCTGCTGCCCCTCGCCCAATGCCTCGAACTCGGCCTCCGCGGTCGACGCATCCCGCTCGTCATCGGCTCCACCGCGATGCTCTTTTGGCTGGCCTCCTGCCTGGTCCTCCGCTTCGACTCGCGCCACGCGAAAGACGACTACCGGCGCGCCACCCTGATGGCTTACGATCTCTACAAGGATGATCGCCGCATCTGGTGGCTGGCGGACATGAATGCTCCGCGTTATTACGTCTATCGCCGCGATGGCATTCCCGCCATCAACGCCATTCAGCCCTGGGAGACCAGCCCTCCGGCCAGCCTCGGGCTCACCGACTACGTTTTCGTCAATCGCCCCGACCTCCGCTTCCAAGGCCGGGATCACCAGGCGATCCTCACCGCTGCGAAGTTCAAGCTCGTCGAGCGCTTCAGTGGGTTTGAAGTGTGGAAGAGCGGGTATCTGAGCGATTAGGGAACAGGGAACAGGGAACAGGGAACAGGGAACAGGGAACAGGGAACAGGGAACAGGGAACAGGGAACAGGGAACAAAGAGACCCAAGATATGGCAGTTCGATCAATTAAAGAAATGGAAGTGTATCGTAAGGCTTATGCCGTTGCGATGAGGGCATTTGAGCTTTCGAAGCGTTTTCCGCCCGAGGAGCGCTGGGCGCTCACGGGACAGATCCGGCGGTCTTCGCGATCAGTCTGCAACAACCTCCGGGAGGCTTGGGCGAAGCGACGCTACGAAGCCCACTTCGTATCCAAACTCACCGACTGCGATGGCGAAGCAAACGAGACGGACTCATCCATCGATTTCGCGTTGGACTGCAAATACATCACCTCTGAAGAACACAGCGAATTGGTCTCCCTCAATTCCGAAGTGTGTCGCATGCTCGGGTCCATGATCATCAATCCCGCGCCCTTCCTCCTGAAGCCCTGAGCTCCTGTCACCTGTCACCTGTCACCTGTCACCTGTCACCTGTCACCTGTCACCTGTCACCT
>NEUO01000106.1 GCA_002304315.1 Verrucomicrobiia bacterium Tous-C4TDCM | reverse complement strand
CGACGAACACGAACAACAACATCGGGTTCCGGGTGGCCCGCAGCTCAGACCTCCGGGGCCGGATGGCTCCCGCCTGAGCGAGGGACTGAACCGACCGCCGTCCTGCTCGTCCGGGGCCTACCCCGACGACGAAACGCAAGATCCGCCGCCCGGCGCTGGTAGGCCCGCGGAGGCGGGTTCGAAGGCCCCGGGCGGTGGAACCGCCGCCACCCACTGATTTCGCATTGCTCCAGCCCATCCATTCCATCGATCCCATGAAAAACCGTCTTCCCATCTTCGCTTGCGCGCTGTGCTTGCTCGCGCCCAGCTTCCTGCACGCGGCCACCCATACGAGCCTGAGTGGTGACGCGGTGGTCGACACCCGCTATTGGTCCCTCATTTCTTCAGCCACCGAGAACGGCAGCTTCACTGGCGGTGGAATCTTCGACCTGGGAGCCTCCGCCACCCTCACCGCGACACCAAACCCCGGCTACCGCTTCACCGGCTGGTCCGGCGACGCCTCGGGCACGGTCAACCCGCTGACGATCACGATGAACGCCGACAAGACCGTCGGGGCCACTTTCGAGAAGGACCTGTCAGACAGCGACAGCGACGGTCTCACCGCCTACGACGAGCGGGTGGTTTACGCCACCAACCCAGCACTGGCCGATACCGATGGCGATGGCCTGAGCGACGGCTACGAACTCGGCGTCGGTCGCTTCTCGATCATCACCGGTTCCTTCACCTGGCAGCAGGCGCGGACGGACGCCCGGAGCAAGGGCGGCGACCTTGCCAGCTTCCCGACCGAAGACCGCTGGAACCGCGCTTTGCAGAACCTCGGCGCCGATCCCTTCGAGGAATTCACCGGCCTGTGGATCGGGGCCAGCGACGCCGCGGTGGAAGGTGCCTGGACCTGGGTCAACGGCGAGTCCTTCAGCTTCGCCCCATGGGGCACCGGCCGCCCGAGTTCGACAACCAGCAACACGCTCGACTTCGCCGAGGTCAGCGGCGGCGGCGGTGCGGAGATCGGCAAGTGGTATGACCGCTCCTCCACCACCATCCGCGACGGCTACCTGCTGGAAATGGGCTACGCCACCAGCCCGACCGTGGCGGATGCCGACGGCGACGGCTTGAACGACGGCCAGGAACAGACCGCCGGCACCAGCCCGATCACCGCCGACACCGACGGCGATGGCCTGAGCGACGGCCAGGAAATCAATCTCACAGGCACCAACCCCAAGCTGGCCGACACGAACGGCGACGGCACCAACGACGCCGCCTCCGATCAGGACGGTGACGGCGTGAACAACCTGGCGGAGATCTCGACCCACGGCACCGACGCGATCAAGGCGGACACCGATGGCGACGGGTTGTCCGACGGCTTTGAAATCAACTACGCCGGCCGCTACTTCACCCTGGTCGAGGGCTCCTTCACCCACGCCCAAGCCGCCGCCGATGCAGCCACCCGCCGCGGCCGTCTGGCCAGCTTCCCGAACGCCAATGATTTCACCCGTGCGGCCGGACGGGCGCGGAAGACGACCCAGGGCTACCTGTGGTTCGGCCTGTCCGACGCCGCGACCGAGGGCACCTGGCTCTGGACCGATGGCAGCAGCCCGGCCTACTCCCGCTGGCTCAACGGCCAACCGGACGGCGGCACGGCCGAGAACCACGCCGTGCTGATGGCAGGCACCACGCAGTGGGCGGATGCCGTCGCGGACTTCGTGGCGGCGGGCTACCTCTTCGAGCGCGTGGGCCTCGATCCCCTCGCCGCCGATACGGATGGCGACGGGCTGAGCGACGGTGCGGAATCCAACACCCACCAGACCAATCCGGTGCTGGACGACAGCGACGGCGACGGCCTGACCGATGGCGCGGAAATCAACACCCACAGCTCGAACCCGAAACTCGCCGATACCGACAGCGACGGTCTCAGCGACTTCGCCGAGGTCGTCACCCACGGCACCAACCCGACCGCCAAGGACAGCGACGCGGACGGCTTCGACGACCTGTTCGAGATCAACACCGGCTTCAATCCGACTCTGGATTCCAGCACCCCGGACGCGCTTTCCACCATCCGAACCGCCGTCGAATTTCGCTTCAACGCCGGAAATGGTGCGAGCTACCGCATCGAGGGATCGACCGACCTCCAGAACTGGGAGGTCGTCGAAACCGACATCATCGGCACCGGTGGCGTGGTCACCCGTTTCTACAGCATCGAGAACCAGCCGAAGCGCTACTTCCGCGTGAAGCGGAACTGAGCGTCCTCGCACTTTTCATCCCCGGAGTCCAACACCCTCTCTCGGCACGACCGGGAGGGGGTGATTGTTTGGAGCTGTCAGCGACGATCAAGCCGAACTGGATCGTTGCCATCAGATCAAATCCACGCGCCGCAATCCACTCTGCAGCGGGGCAACTGGAAGAAGCATATGACATCTGGCAGAGCCAGAATCCCGGGCTTCCAATGCGAGTCCGGCTTGGTAAGCCTCCAACGCGATGCTGGAGCTCCCCGATAAGCCACCCAAGAATCTCTCCAAGGAGCAGCAAAAGGCTTTCGAGGCCATGCGCGACTTACTTCGTGATCTTCCCGAGGCAGATCGGCGATATGACGGGTTCACGCAATCCAAATCAGGCTTGGTTATTAGCACGGACACCGCGAGGTATCTGGACACGCGATATGCGCGCGAACCAGAGAAGGGCAAGGAACGGGATCTCACGCCCAGTTGGGACTTGGCCTGGCGCTACGCCCAAGACCGCCTTGTCCGCGAGATCGAAAACCGGAGGTCCCGCAAGCGGGTCCGCTTCATGTCGGGTGGCTGGGGAGCCGGTAAGACATCCGCCCTCCGCAACGAACCGACCGTGGCACCCTGCCTGATCTGGGATGGCACGTTGGGCGATCTGACGTGGGCTGTCTCGATGATCGATCTGGCTTTGGACAAAAAATGGCGAGTCGAGGTGGCATACGTTTACCGGGACTTGGAATTGGCGCGCTATGGGGCTGTCCAACGGAAGCGGGAAGTCGGCCGAGGGGTCCCGCTCGTCGAACTCCCGAAAAACCATCGAGAAGTCCAGCAGACTATTCTCGACCTGACGGCTCTATACCGCGACAACCCTTCGGTTTCGTTCCTTTACCTTCATAATCTGGGGGTTGCGGGAGTGGAAGCTGGCACCCCGGAAATCGAACTAATTGATCTTGAGAAGCATGGGGCACTGCACTACCTTCCACGGCATGAGCCGTACTACACGCAAGCAGCACAAAAGCTCGACCTCGGTGTCGGGACGTGAGGTGCGGAGTCGGCTCAAAGAGGCCCGCGCTCGGAATCTCGAATTGAAGCTGGCCGGAAAGCTGATGTCGCCCACCAAGCAGTGGAGTAAGGACAGCATGAAGTCGCTGAAGAGCGCCCTCAGTGCCCAGAAGGTGGCCACCGAATGAGGTAGTCCTTCCCTCAGGCGGTTCGTGCGGCGCATACCGGAGGGGTTCTCCTCGGTGCGGCTGATGAAATAGATGCCGTGGCCTTGCTTGAGTTCGCGCCAGAGCCCGAAGTCGATGCCCGCCGGATCCCAGACGAGGATGGCCCAGGCTGAGGGCTTGCTGGAGGAAGGAGCGCCCGCTGCAATGATCGCCGAGGATGCGGGTGATGGTGAGTTCCAGCCAGCGACCGTCAGGGAGTGCGGGGCAATGCCGGCGCTGGGGCGAGGCTTCAATCAGCGGGAAAAAATGCTTGGATGAAATCAGCGCTCGATCGTGAAGCCTTTCACGCCATCGAGCGGCGGGATGGTCTTCACGTGCATGCCCTTGATGTGGTGGGCCAGCGCGGACTCTTCGGCGATCTCCTTGAGAAAGGCTTCCACCTCCTCGCGTTCGCCCATCACTTCCATTTCCACGGTGCCTTCGGGCAGGTTCTTGACGGTGCCGCAGACGTCGAAGCCCTTGGCAATGTCCTTGGTGGTGTAGCGGAAGCCAACGCCCTGGACGCGGCCTTCGAATATCACGCGTCGGGCAATCACAGGGCGGAGGATGCGGTATAGCTCGTCACCCCGTCGAGGAACATTTGAGCGTCAATCCTGCCGTGGATCCGGGTCGCCGCGCTGGGGGACGGTGGGGTGGCCGGTGGAGGCCTGCTTGAGGCGGAGGCGGAGGTTGCGCTGGATGGTGAAGCGCATGGTGCCGCCCTTCAGCGGATGACCGGTGGTTTCGTAGAAGGGATCGGTGACTTCGATCTCGTCCCAACGGCCGCGGAGGAGATGGATGCGGCCTTTCTCAACATGAACCGTTTTCTCGGTGGAGCCGGAGCGGAGGGTGATGTCGAAGGGCGTGGGGATGCGGCCGGTGTCGTCGGCGAAGAGGATCTCGGCGCGCAGCGGGCCGAGGTAGAGGGCGAGCAGGATGAGGGCGGCGGCGCTCCAGGCGGGGAGTTGGAAGCGGTGCTTCTTGGGCGGCGGACTCGGTAGCCGACCCGGCAGCGGGGGTGGCTCGCCGTCCGGCAGAGGTTCCCATTCCGGTAGTGGCGGGGGTTCGCGATCGGGAGGGGGGAAGCCGGGGGTCATCGGGGATGGGGAAGTTTGGAACAACGAAAGGGACGAAATTGGCGAAATTTCAGAGGGATCTACGGGTGCCCGATCGTTCCCGAGGAGGTTCGTTGTCGATGAAGAGATGATCTAACTTTCGCGAAGTTTCGATGATTTCGTTGTTCGTTATCTTTGCCAGATTCTTCACCCGAGCCGAACTTCTTCGGCAGAAGCTCCACGCCCTCGAAAAGTCCCGCGAGAGAGTCGGCGGACATGGTCTAACGGATGAGTGTTTCCGAGGTGGCCCGGTCGGCGGTGTTGAGAAACCGCACGGTGTCCGGCGAAGGGCGGGCGAGGGCGAGGAAGCGGTCTTCCGGGGTGGTGGTGATTTCGCCGGGGGACGGCGACTTGTCGCTCCCGGCGAGGGCGGAGATCATCTCGCCGGCGGCGGCGAGGAAGGCGTCGGCGGTTTTCGCGGAGTCGAAGCGGAGGTCCCAGACCAGGTGGCTGGTGACGTCGCTGGTGGCGAAGAGCCGGTAGTGGTCGCCGCGCCAGCCGTCGCCAATTTTGGGAAACTCCTCGCCGAGCGGCTCGAGCCACAATTTCAGGCCGAGCATGCCGAGCGACTCGTCTAACAGCGCGTTGCCCGGGGTTTCCGGGAGGCCGGGCGGATTGGTTTCCATGCCCTCGTGTTCCGGAAAAAAGTCCGAGGTGATGGCGGGCGGCTTGTGCAGCGCGCCGAGGATTTCCTCCTGGTCCATCAGCCGCGAGGCGCGGGGCACGCCGAGGGCGGAGGGAAAGGTGGCTAGGCCGCGGACGAAGGGCGGGAGGTTCGCCATCAGCTCGCGCGCCTCGGCATTCTCCTGCAAGCCGGTGAAGCCGGTGGCGAGCGCCTGGCGGGCGAGGAAGCGGTTTTCGGCGGCCATGGCGGTGCCGTGGTGGAGCGCCTCGCGGGCCATCGCGGCCTCATCGCCGGGCCAGCCGGGGGCGGGCGGGTAATGCTGGTGGAGGAGAATCCGGCCGAGCGCGCGGATCAGTGCGGCCTGGTCGGGCACGGCTTGCGGGTCGAAGCGGTCGGTCACCCACGCCTCGCCGCTCTGCTCGTCGAACCAGGACCGCGCGCCGACCGATTTGGTCGCGGCAAGCTGCGGCGCGAAGCGGTCGTCGGCGGTCAGCAGCCCGATGAACGCCCAGGCTTGCTGGCGGGAGTCGAGGCCGTGCGGGCCGTAGCGGGCCTCGATGCTGGCGACGATGCGGTCGCGCAGTTCTTCCCCGGCGACTTGGTGGACCAGCGGGTTGCTTTTGAAGTCCATGCCGAGGGATTCCTCGGTGAAGTCGATCAGCGCGGGATCGACATGAAAATCGCCGCCGCCCTGGGCAAGCGAGCGCAGGCTTTCGTTCTCGCGCTTCAGCAGGGCGACCTCGTTTTCCAGCGCGACGATCTTGCTGTCCGCCTCGCCGTCGCCGGCCGCCGGGGCGTTGGACCGCCAGTGGAAACCTTGGATCAGGCCGGCCGCGCCGACCGCCGCGCCGAGCAGCCACGGCAGGATTTTCTCAGGACGCATGGCGGCACGGGATCACTTGCCGCCGACCGGCTTGGCCCGGGGATTCGCCTTCTTGTCGGCCGGGGGCTGCTGGCCGTCGAAGGGATCGAACTCAAGGGCGGACGGGCCGTAAATGTCGTTCGCGTCCTTGCCGGGGACCAGGGTGATGGCCATCGGTGCGTTGCGGTTGCCTTGGGCGTCGTAGGTGTAGAGGAAGCGGCGGACGGGCATTTCCTGGCCGCTGGCGTCGGCGCGCTTCACGCGGGCGTCGAACATCTGCTCTTCGAGCAGCTTGCCGAAGGTCAGGCCGGGCTTCGGGTCGTAGCCGTAGCGGGATTTGAAAAGGCGGGTGCCCTTGCCGTCGAAGATGTCGCAGGCCAGCGGGTTGCCCTGGGGGCTGAGGCGATAGACGGTGGTGAGGCGCAGCGTGCCATCGGCGCTTTTGGTCTGCTTGGTGATGGTCCGCATGTCGCGGGTCCGGGAGAAATACTCGCGGGAGCCGTCCTTGTTGGTCTTCACGCTGGCGTAAGGCCCTTTGACCTCCAATCCGGGGACGTCGGCAAGGGCGCTGCCTGCCAGCAGAAGGGCCGCGGCGACGAGGGTGGTGATCTTCATGGCGCGGAGATTAGGGCTTGGCCGATGGCACGGCAAGTGGCCATTTGCGGGCCGGCATGTGGTGGAAATCGGCACGAATCCGGCTCGATCTGGGCCAGCGGGCGAGGGTGATGGGCATTCTCAATGTCACGCCGGACTCCTTTTCCGACGGCGGCTGCCATGCCGGGCTGGCCGCGGCGCTGGAGCATGCGCGGCGGATGATCGCGGAGGGCGCGGAAATCATCGACATCGGCGGCGAGTCGACCCGGCCAGGCGCGGCGGAGGTTTCCGTCGAAGAAGAAATCGCCCGCACCCGGCCGGTGGTTGCGGCGCTGCGGGCGGAGTGGGACGGCCTGCTGTCGATCGATACCATGAAGGCCGCAGTCGCCGCCGCGGCGCTGGAGGCCGGTGCGGACCTCGTCAACGACGTCAGTGGCCTGACCGCGGATCCGGCGATGGCCGGCGTCTGTGCGGCCGGCGGCTGCGGGGTGGTGGTGATGCACATGCAGGGCGACCCGCGGACGATGCAGCTTGCCCCGCGCTACGACGACGTGGTCGCGGAAGTCCGCGGGTTCTTCGAAGAGCGGCTGGCGGCGCTGGTCGCGGCGGGGATCGATCCCGAAGCGATCTGCTTCGACCCGGGGATCGGCTTCGGGAAATCGGTGGAGCACAATCTCGCCCTGCTGCGCGCCTTGCCGGAGCTCGCCGTCGGCGGCCGGCCGTTGCTGCTCGGCGTTTCGCGGAAATCCTTCATCGGCAAGGTCCTCGGCAGCCTGGATCTCGCCGACCGCGCCTGGCCCACGGTGGCGATCACCGCCCGGGCAAGGGAAGCCGGGGTGATGATCCACCGCGTCCACGACGTGAAGCCGAACGTCGAGGCGCTGAAGATGGTGGAAGCGATTTTGATGGGGGTGGGGTGATGGGCAGACGGATGCTCAGCCCGCTCAGCATTCGGGCTTCTTGAGTTCCTTCCGCGCCTTCGATTCCAGTTTCTTGATGCTTTCCACGGTGGGAAGTTCCTCGGGCATCGTGCCGCCGAGTTCCTTGATCGTCTGGCGGACTTTCGCGCCGACTTCGCGGTGAGCTTTGTTCGCCTTGTCCTTGCCGGTGATCTGCTCGCGGCGGAGTTTTTCCTCGGCCTGCGTGGCACGGAAGAGATTCGCAGCCAGCTCGGTGCTGCCCATATGGTCGAGGATCTGTTCGCTCTTCTTCGGCCTTTGCGGCGGTGGATGTCCTGCGCGCCAAGGCCGCCGTAGAGGCCCAGGTAGCCGTGATTTTGAAAGATCGCGTAATCGCGGGGCTCGATGACCCCGGCATCTTTCGCGGCGTCGGCCAATTGGCTGTTGTGGGTCCGTAATTCGGAGCGGATGGCGAGGCGGCGCTGTTCCTCGACTTCCGCGTCGCTCAATTCTTGGCGGCGCGTCTGGATGGCGAAGTAGGTTTGGCCCTGAGCGACGATCTCCTTGGCGGGATCGGCGTTCTGAATGACGAGGTAGCAGGCGTAGCGCGACATCATCACTGTCTTGAGAGGACGTTGTGCTCCGCTGCCAATCTCGACCATTTGGTCGGATCCGACGAAATGGTCTTCCACCCGTTGGCCGCTGTTAAAACAGGCGGTTTTCGCCTTCGTTATGACGGCCTCAAATCGGCGGTAATTCACGTAGCCCAGAACCTTGGCGAAATCCCGGCTGGACCAGAATTCATCGCCCGCCGGGTTGGTGCGGCGGATGGCTTCGAAAGGTGTGATGTTCTGGTTCATAGCGGCGAGATCTGAAGGGGTGGATCATTGTTGAGATCAATCGTTCTCCTCATCGATTGCAATTCTATCGAGAACTCTGCCATCGAGGGTCACTGGAATATTTTCCCAAGTCGGTTTTCTTTCGCCGTTCTTCACTAGTAAATCATTGGAAATGAAAATAGTGACTTTGTAGTAACTGAACTTATGATCGCCGCCGCTTTCAGATATGAAATCAACATTCTCGACTTTCATTTCCGGATGTTCGCCGTGAACACGCTTTGCCCAGGCTGCGGCAGCGTTTGCAGCTTCACGTGGCGACAAGGAAGCGTTCTCTCTCAATACGTCAATTTTTTTCAATTTCCGCAGGTGGTCTTTGTCGATCACCACCTTAAATGATCCCAAATCTGCAGTATACAAGGTCCACAGTGAGACATCCTCTCCTCGTGCGATTCGAGTTGCAATAAGAGGTGTGATAGAAAATAAAGCCCACACGAGCATTTTTTTAAATCTTAATCGATGGGTTGGCATGATATTGGTATCCTGAGTTCAGATTTTTTATCGAGCACTGATTTGAGGGTCGCGATCAGTTACGGGGCGCGGCTCTGGCTAGGTGGAGCGTATCGAGTTTATGGGCACCTATTCAAGCTCGCGTTCATGCGGTTGGTTCGGGCCTCAAGTAACTTGGATCCTAGCTAGGGGGGGTGAGCGTGCGCATCGCGGTTGTGCCGGATCACGCCCGCCCCGTAAAAAAATCCAGCCGCACCGAATAATCCGGCTCGGCCTGCGTCTCATGAAGAGCATGAAAGCATTCCCGATCAAAACCGCCGCGCTGCTGGCCATCCTGCCGCTCGCGTCTTGCATGAACACCTACGATGCCTACGGCCGTCCGGTCCAGTCGGTAGACCCCGCGGCAGCGACGGTCGGGGCCTTGGCCGTGGGGGCACTGGGCTATGCCATCGGCCAGAACAATGAGCCGCGCTACCATGGTGGCTATTATGGCGGAGGCTATTACGGCGGCGGTTACTACGGCGGCCATCACCCGTACCGCTGCTACTAGCCACCTTGGGGGAGGCTTCAAATTCGCCCAGAGGTGGAAAAGGGAATGACAGGCTGGAGCGGTCGGGAGTAGAAACGGCCTAGGAATGGCGTGGGATTTTTTCATCAAGCATTGGCGGGACGGGATTGAGATCCTGATTCTGGCGATTGCCATTTATCAGATCTTCCGGGCCTTCCGGGCGACCCGCGGGGCGCGGATCCTGGTGGGGCTGGTGGTGATCCTGGTGGCGGTGACCCTGCTGCTGCGCTTGTTCGAGTTCGAGGTGATCTCGTGGCTGATCACCCGGGCGGCCCTGTTGCTGGTCTTCGCGGTGCCGATCATTTTCCAGCCGGAGCTCCGCAACGCGCTGGCGAAACTGGGCAGCAGCCGCTTTTTCTCGTTCTCCAACAAGAGCCAGCTCGATTTCCTGGAGGTCTTCGAGGACGCGGTGGTGGCGCTGTCGAAAAAGCGCATCGGCGCGCTGTTCGCGATCGAGCGGGACATCGCGCTGAAGCCCTTTGAGGAGACGGGCGTCGTGCTGAACGCGGACTTTTCCCAGGAGCTGGCGATGACCGTGTTTTTCCCGAAGACGCCGCTGCACGACGGCGGGATGGTCATCGCGAACAAGAAGATGTCTTCCGCCGCCTGCGTGTTCCCGGTCAGCCAGCGCGAGCTGAGCGACCGCTCGATCGGCCTGCGGCATCGCGCGGCGATCGGGGTGACCGAGGAAACCGACTGCGTGGCGGTGATCGTGAGCGAGGAGACCGGGGCGATTTCCATCTGCATCGAGGGTCATCTGGAGCGGAACCTGGGCGAAGAGAAGTTCCGCGTGCGGATGGCCGAGATTTTTCTAGCCGACGAAAACAAACATGAGAAAGGCGTTCCGAAAAAACCTGGTGCCGAAAACGGTGTCACTGCTGCTGGCGATCGCGATTTGGTTCCTGATTAAGGAGCATCTGGGCGAGCTGGGCGAGTGGACCGGTCCGGGCGATCCGCCGCCGAAGGGCATCCCCGTGGCCGAGCCGTAGCAACAGGTGGCCGCCGGGAATCGTCCGTCCGGCGCGTCTTTCTTGTTTCTGGATTCTTGCCTCTGGGTTCTTCTCTCCGCCGTGAGCTACTTTGTCACCGGAACCGATACGGGCGCGGGCAAGACCCGGTTTTCCTGCCTGCTCGTCGAGGCCCTGCGCGCGGAAGGCATCGCGGCGGTGGGCTACAAGCCGGTCTGCTGCGGCGACCGCGGCGATGCCCTGCTGCTGGCTGCGGCGTCCGGCGGACTGGATCCGGACCGGGTGAATCCGGTCTGGCTGAAGGCCTCGGTCGCGCCGCTGGTGGCGGGGATGCTGGAAAATCGGCCGGTCGATGTCGCGGCGCTGCTGGAGGACTTCCGGGCCTATGCCGCGGAGCATCCGGTGGTGATCGTGGAAGGAGCCGGCGGCTGGAGGGTGCCGCTGGCAGAAGGCTACGACATGGCCGATCTCGCGGCGGATTTGAAATTGCCGGTCATCGTGGTGGTCGGCAACCGGCTCGGTGCACTCAACCACACCATTCTAACAGTCGATGCGATCCGCGCCCGCGGGCTGGAGATCGCGGGGCTGGTGGTGAACCAGCTTTCCGACGAACTGGACACCGCGTCGATCACCAACAAGGGGATGCTGGAGCAGTTGACCGGCGTGCCGATCCTCGCGGAGATCATCCACGGCCAGGATTTCCTGGAGGTGGAGCCGTTTTTGCAGGGGTGATGCCGCGGCGGACTTGCCGCGGGCGCGCCGGTGTTGAGGCGGGGGGGAGGCCTCAGGCGTAGCTGCGGATCGAGAGGTGGATCGCTTCGAATTCGAGCGGCTCCTTGTGGAGGACCGGCTCGGCTCCTTCGCCTTTGTATTCCCAGGCGGAGACGTGGCAGAACTTGTCGTCGTGGCGCTTGGCCTCGCCGGACTGGGTCTTGCCGGCCTGGACCTCGGAATCGGCTTCGGTGAACTGGTGCTCGACGCGGAAGTGGCCGCCGCAGGACTCCTCGCGGTCGCGGGCGTCGTAGCACATCATCTCGCCGAATTCGAGGAAGTCGGCGACGCGGCCGGCCTTCTCGAGCTCCATGTTAGAGCCTGCGCCGGACCCCGGGACGCGGACGTTGTTCCAGAATTCCTCGCGCAGCTTCGGGATCTCGGCGATGGCCTGGGTCAGGCCTTCGCGGGAGCGGGCCATGCCACACTGGTTCCACATGATCTCGCCGAGCTGCTTGTGGAAGCTGTCGACGGTGCGGGTGCCGTTGACGGTGAGCATCCGGTTGGTGCGGGCGTTTACCTCTTCCTCGGTCTTCTTGAACTCGGGATGGTCGGTCTTGACGCTGCCCGGCTTCTGGGTCGCCAGGTAGTTGGCGATGGTGGTCGGGATGACGAAGTAGCCGTCGGCCAGGCCCTGCATCAGGGCGGAGGCGCCGAGGCGGTTCGCGCCGTGGTCGGAGAAGTTCGCTTCGCCCAGCACGTGGAGGCCGGGGATGTTGGACATCAGGTTGTAGTCCACCCAGAGGCCGCCCATCGTGTAGTGCACGGCGGGGTAGATCTTCATCGGCTGCTGGTAAGGATCCTCGCCAGCGATCTTGTCGTACATCTTGAACAGGTTGCCGTAGCGGGCGGTGATGGTCGCTTGGCCGAGGCGGTCGGTCGCGTCGCGGAAGTCGAGGAACACGCCGAGGCCGGTCTTGGCGACTCCGAGTCCGGCGTCGCAGACTTCCTTGGCGGCACGGGACGAGATGTCGCGCGGGGAAAGGTTGCCGAAGGAGGGATACTTGCGCTCGAGGAAGTAGTCGCGGTCGTCTTCCTTCACGTCGGAGGCCTTGAGCTGGCCGGCGCGAATCTTGGCGGCGACTTCGGCGGACTTGGGCACCCAGATGCGGCCGTCGTTGCGGAGCGACTCGGACATGAGGGTGAGCTTCGACTGGTAATCGCCGCTGACCGGAATGCAGGTCGGGTGGATTTGGGTGTAGCAGGGATTGGCGAAATAGGCACCGCGGCGGGCGGCGCGCCAAGCGGCGGTGACGTTGCAGCCCATCGCATTGGTCGACAGGAAGAAGACGTTGCCATAGCCGCCGGTGGCGAGGATCACGGCGTCGGCCGCGTGGGACTCGATCTTGCCGCTGACCATGTCGCGGACGACGATGCCCTTGGCGTGGCCGTCGACCAGGACGACATCGAGCATCTCGGTCCGCGGGAACATCTTCACGCCGCCCTTGTGGATCTCTTTCTCCAGTGCCTGGTAGCACCCGATCAGGAGCTGCTGGCCGGTCTGGCCGCGGGCGTAGAAGGTGCGGGAGACCTGCGCCCCGCCGAAAGAGCGGTTGTCGAGAAGGCCGCCGTATTCGCGGGCGAAGGGGACGCCTTGGGCGACGCATTGGTCGATGATATTGACCGAGACCTCGGCGAGGCGGTGGACGTTGGCTTCGCGGGCCCGGAAATCACCGCCCTTGACGGTGTCGTAGAAGAGGCGGTGCACCGAGTCGCCGTCGTTCTGGTAGTTCTTCGCGGCGTTGATCCCGCCTTGGGCGGCGATCGAGTGGGCGCGGCGCGGGCTGTCCTGGTAGCAGAAGCACTTCACCTGGTAGCCGAGCTCGGCGAGGGTCGCCGCAGCGGCGCCGCCGGCGAGGCCGGAGCCGACCACGATGATGCTGAACTTCCGCTTGTTCGCGGGATTGATCAGCTTGGAGTCCATCTTGTGCTTGGACCACTTCTGCTCGATCGGGCCGGACGGGATTTTGCTGTCTAGGGACATCGGATTGGAAAGTGGGTGTTTCAGCGGCCGAACTTGAAGACCAGGATGGCGAGCGGGATCGAGATGAAGCCAAGCCAGATCAGGAGGGCGTAGCCTTTGGAAATCGCGGTGACCATCGGGGCGGATTTTTTGGAACGCAGGCCCAGGGTCTGGAACATCGCGCCGACACCGTGGCTGGTGTGGGAGCAGAGCAGGGTCATCGCGATCACGTAGAACACGACGACCAGCGGGTTGGAAAAGCCGACGATGACCATTTTCCAGGCGTCGTGGCGTTCCTCGCCGGTTTTCGCGAGGTAATCGGGGTCGACATAGGTGCTGAAGTCGCTGCCGGCCTGGACGGTGAAATGGAGCAGGTGAAAGATGATGAAGGCGAGGATGGTCAGGCCACTCCAGATCATGATTCGGGACGACTTGCTGGCCTGGATGGTCGCCTGATGGGCGTAGGCTTGGCGGGCGGCCTTGTTTTCGCGGGTCAGCGAGATGGTGGCGGCGACGTGGAGTGCGGTAGCCACCAGCAGGCCGATCCGGGCGATCCAGACGCCGGCGCCGTGAAGGGCGTTGTGGAGGAACTGGGCGTAATCGTTGAAAGCCTCGCGGCCGGCGAAAATCAGCAGGTTGCCGGTCAGGTGTCCGGCAAGGAACAAGACGAGCACGAGGCCGGTCAGGGCGACGATGAATTTCCGGCCGATGGAGGATTTCCAGACGCGGCAGACGATGGGAAAAGAGCAGGCAGTGGAGGTCATGGGGCGACGACGGTGGATCAGCGCGCGGCAGAATTAGGTCCGGGGCTCCGGACGCGCAAGAGGAGACTCCCGTTGCCGCAGGATCCGGAGTGAAAAAGGTGGTTCCCGCGGATTAGAAGGGCTTGGCGAGGCCGAGGTAGGCGGCGACGACTCCGCCGGCGAGGCACAGGCCGAGCAATGCTGGAGCGGGGAGGGCCTTGCGCTTGGCAAGGACCGGGGCGACTCCGAGGAAGAGCCAGATTACGACCTTCACCATCCACCACTGCTGGTCCATCGGCGGTTTTTTGAGCATCGCGAAGCCGAGCAGCAGGAGCAGCACCAGCGAGATGCCATGGAGCATCGAGGCCCACTTCTTGTGCTGGCCGCTTGCGCCGGCAAGGATCGCGCCCATGGCGGTGAAAACGCCGAGAGCGCCTGCCAAGTGAATGGTCTTGAGGACGAGAGGATTCATCGCGGGGAGTCTGGTCAGGCTGCCGGAGCGGGCAAGGGAAACCTCGCCGACTTCAAGCCGTCGCAGCCAGCTTCGGGATCGCGGCGAGGAGCTTCTTGGTGTAAGCGTTTTGCGGATTGGCAAAGAGCGCCTCGGCCTCGCCTTCCTCGACGATCTTGCCTTGATACATCACCACGATCCGGTCGGCGAGGTAACGGACCACGCCGAGGTCGTGGGTGATGAAGATCATGGTCAGCCCGAGGTCGGCACGGAGCTTTTTGAGCAGGTTCAGGATCTGCGACTGGATCGAGACATCGAGCGCCGAGACCGGTTCGTCAGCGATGATCAGCTTCGGCTCCGGGGCGAGGGCGCGGGCGATGGCGATGCGCTGGCGCTGGCCGCCGGAGAACTCGTGCGGGTATTTCTTCTGGAAGCGCGGGTCGAGGCCGACGGTTTCCATCAGGCGGATCACCCGGCCGGAAAGGTCGTCGCCACCGATCTTGGGGTGGCGCTGCTTGATCGCCTCGGCCAGGGTCGAAAAGACGGTCATCCGCGGGTTGAGCGAGGCGTAGGGGTCTTGGAAGATCATCTGGAAATCCAGGCGGCGCTTGCGGACGACGGAAGCGGGAAGCTTTGCGAGGTCTTCGCCGTCGAGGATGATCGAGCCGGCGGTCGGCCGGATGAGCTGCATCACGGTCCGGGAAAGCGTGGATTTGCCGCAGCCGGACTCGCCGACGACGCCGAGAATCTCGCCCTTCTCAATCGACAGGCTGACGCCATCGACGGCGCGGATGGTTTCGACAGTCGGGGCGAAGACCGAGCCGGCACGTTTGCGGAAATGGGTCTGGAGGTCGCGAATTTCGAGGTAGGCCACGGGCTTTAGAAAGCAGGCCGCGAGCCCGGAGGCACGGGAAAAATGACGACTTTACGCTGAGGCGGGGCTTGGCCACGATGGACGGACAGGAAAGGGCTAAAAGTTGGCCCGTGCCCTGCTCAAGCCGTCTCCACCCCAAGAATGCGCATGTTTGAAGCCTACGAGGCAGATGGATTTTTCGACGAGATGTTCGCCGCGGGTGGCGAAGTCAGGCCTCATTACCGGGCCCTGCTCGAACGTTTTACGGGTCTGGCCCCGGACGACTTCAATGCCCGTCGCGCCGCCTGCGATCAGCATTTCCTGCGGCAGGGGGTGACCTTCAACGTCTATCACGACGACCGCGGGACCGAGCGGATTTTCCCTTTCGATCCGGTGCCGCGGGTGATCCCGGCGGCCGAGTGGGAGCACCTCGAGGCAGGGCTGACCCAGCGGATCATCGCGCTGAATCTCTTCCTCCACGATATCTACCACGAGCAGCACATCCTGCGCGACGGGATCATCCCGCGTTTCTACATTGAGGAGGCGAAGCACTACCGCCCCGAGTTCCGCGGGATGAACGTGCCGAAGGACATCTACATCCATATTTGCGGCAGTGACCTGATCCGCGGAGCGGACGGGGTTTACTACGTGCTCGAGGACAACGGCCGCTGCCCCTCCGGTGCCTCGTATCTGCTGGAAAACCGCAACGCCCTGAAGCGAGCGTTCCCGCACCTCTTCGAATCCCTTGGCGTCCGGCCTGTGGATTCCTATCCGCGCGAGCTGTTGGACATGCTTCACCACGTCTCGCCGCATCGCGAGGGCGAGCCGGTCTGCGTGCTGCTGACTCCCGGCTGCTACAACAGCGCCTACTTCGAGCACTGCTACCTGGCCCGCGAAATGGGCATCGAGATCGTGGAAGGCCGCGACCTGGTGGTGATGGATGATTTCGTCTACATGCGCACCACCAAGGGTCTGGTCCGGGTGGACGTGATCTACCGCCGCATCGACGATGATTTCCTGGATCCGACCGTCTTCCGCAAGGACTCGGTGCTCGGTGTTCCCGGCATCATGCGCGCCTACCAGGCCGGCAATGTGGCGCTGGCCAATGCGGTCGGCACCGGTGTGGCGGATGACAAGGTGATCTACTACTTTGTTCCGAAGATGATCGAATACTATCTCGGCCAGGACCCGATCCTGCCGAACGTGCCGACCTTCCTCGCGTCGGAGGACAGCGACCGGAAGTATATCCTCGAGCACCTGCCGGAGCTGGTGGTCAAGGCGGCCAACGAGTCGGGCGGCTACGGGATGCTGATGGGTCCTTCGGCGACCAAAGAGGAGATCGCCTCCTTCCGCGACAAGATCATCGAGGACCCGCGCAACTTCATCGCCCAGCCGGTGGTCTCGCTGTCCCGCTCGCCGACCTACTGCGAGGACGTGATGGAGGGCCGCCACATCGACCTGCGGCCGTATATCATCTACGGCGACGACGTGAAGATCGTGCCCGGCGGGCTGACACGCGTCGCCTTGAAAAAAGGATCGCTGGTCGTCAATTCCTCGCAGGGCGGCGGCAGCAAGGATACCTGGGTCTTGAAATAACTTCCTGTCATGCTTTCCCGAGTTGCCAACAGCCTCTACTGGATGGTCCGCTACATCGAGCGGGCCGACAACCTGTCCCGCCTGATCGAAGTCAACGGCCAGCTCCTGCT
>NEUO01000105.1 GCA_002304315.1 Verrucomicrobiia bacterium Tous-C4TDCM | reverse complement strand
GGCAAGTGGTGCCCGGCGGGAAAAGAAAAACGCGCCGCGGACGGGTCCGGGGCGCGTTTTGAAATCGTGGGAAGCGCTTACTTCTTCGGCGCGGCCTTGACCAGCATGGCCTTCTTACCGACGCGGTCGCGGAGGTAATGCAGCTTGGCGCGGCGGACCTTGCCCTTGCTGACCACTTCGATCTTGGAAATGCGCGGGGTGTGCAGCGGGAACACGCGCTCGACACCTTCGCCGTAGGAGATCTTCCGGACGGTGAAAGAGGCGTTCACGCTGCTGCCACGGCGGGCGATCACGATGCCGGCAAAGATCTGGACGCGCTCCTTGCCGCCTTCGACGACCCGGGTGTGGACCTTGACGGTATCACCGACGCGGAAGTCCACGAGGTCGGTTTTCAGCTGCTCTTGCTCGATCTTTTCGATGATGGTCATGGCGGTCCTCCTTGCGTTAAAAAATGGGATCCCAAGAGCCTGCGGGGCGCGAGGGGCGGGAGAACTAGGGGAACGAGGTTTCGAATGCAACCGCGAAATTGCCGAAATTCGAAGTGGGGCGGTGGCCTACTGCCGCGAGCCTTCTTCCCCGCTCCGCTCCGTCCCTAGAATTCCAGCGATACCCGGCCCTCGGCATCCCGGCCGGCGACCTTGCGGTAGAAACAATCGTTCCGCCCGGTGTGGCAGCAGCCGCCGCCGAGCTGCTCGACATAGACGACCAGCGCGTCCTGGTCACAGTCCGTGCGGATTTCAACCACCCGCTGGACCTGGCCCGAGGTCTTGCCCTTGTGCCAGATTTCCTGCCGGCTGCGCGACCAATAGACGGCCTCGCCCAGTTCCAAGGTCATCCGCAGCGACTCGGCGTTCATGTAGGCCAGCATCAGCGGCTCCTTGGTCGCGGCATCGATCGCCATGGCCGGGACCAGCCCGTCAGCGTCGAATTTCGGGGTAAAGACCAGGCCTTCCTCGAGGGCCTTCTTGTTGCTGGGCGGTGGAAATGGATTCATGCCGGGTGCTCTACTTGAGCGAGGGACCCGCGGCAAGGGTCGCATGACCGCTGGTATCGGATCCGCGTCGAGGAGGCGGATTTCCCCGTGCCGGTGGGATCCTGTTTTGACAACCGGCCGGATTTCGAATGACATCTTGCCGAACCCTGCCGCGCGGAGATGGCCCCCTTCGTTTTCCTCGATACCCGGTTGGCTGCTCTCGTGCGAAATGTTCCCCGCCTTTCTCATCAAATCCGTCGGTCTAGGCCTCCTCGCCGTCGCGAGGCTGTCCTCCGCGGAGCTTGCGGTGCCGTCCGACCTGACGGTCGACATGTCGGTGCCGGGCGAGGTGAATCTCGCGTGGACTGCCGCGAACCTCAGGCCCTATCAGCTTGAGGGCAGCATGGATCTGCTGACTTGGGCGAAGGTTGGAGTGCCCGTAGTCGGCAGCGGGGCACCGGTCTCCATGGTGGACGGTCCGGTTTCGGCGGCCCGCAAATTCTACCGCCTTCGGGTCGGGGCCGTGCGACCGGGCTTCGACCGGTATTCCACCCAGCGCAATGACGACGAGTCCAGCGGCCTCGTCCCGATCGGTTTCCCGATTTCGCTATTCGGAAGAACCGAAACCCACTGCTACATCAATAACAACGGCAATATCACCTTCGACAGGCAGCTCATCGACTGGACGCCGAACCCCCTCCAAAACCTCGGGTTCACCATCATCGCGCCGTTCTGGGCGGATGTCGACACGCGTCCTGCCAAGTCCGACGTGGTCCGCTATTCCTACAGCAGTGAGACGGTCGACGGCCACCCGGCGTTCGGCGTCAACTGGATGAACGTCGGTTACTACTCTTCGCGCGACGATAAGCTCAATTCGTTCCAGCTCATTCTCATCGAGCGAAGTGACACCGGTGCGGGGAACTACGACATGGAGTTCAACTACAACCAGGTGCTCTGGGAGACCGGCGACGTCAGCGGCGGTGTCAACGGCTATGGCGGGTCTCCATCCCGCTCGGGCCTCACCAACGGAATCGACCGCACGGTCGAGCTGGCAGGTTCGAGCAGCCCGACGATTCAGTTGGATGCAAATCCGGCGACCGGCCAACCGAACCTTCTCACCGGGCTCATCTACCGTTCCCGGAACAGCAATATTCCCGGGCGCTACATGTTCCAGGTGCGGGGAGGCTCAGTGCTGGGGGCGCTTGCCGTGAATGCCGGACCGAATCAAACGCTGGGGCAGGGCTCGACGATCGCGCTCGATGGCAGCGCCTCGGACCCCGGCGGAGGGGCGGTGACGGTCCGCTGGTCGGTCCGCAAAGCGTCTGGCGTCGTCACTTTCTCCGACCCGGACATCCTCAATCCCACGGTCATCGTCCCGACCATCGGGGTCACCGAACTCATGCTCACGGCGACCAGCGTCTCCGATCCAAACGTGAGCGCGTCCGATATCGTCCAGATCAAGTAAGCCGGGGGCTGGACGGGACCGCGGTGCTGGATTTGCCGGGGACATCCCCGGCCTTGGGTCGAGGACATCGACACTGCCACGCTTTGCGATGGCCTCCGGCGTGATTTCCCGCCATAGCCGCGCCCGACTTTCCCTCCATGGAATCCCTCACCGTCATCAAGGCCGGCACCGGCGTCCTCACCCGCGCCAGCGACGGCACGCTCGATGGAGCCGCGCTGGTCCGCCTCGTCACCGCCATCGCCGGCCTGGTCGAAAGCGGCCACCGCTGCCTGCTGGTCAGCTCCGGCGCGGTCGGCGCGGGCGTCTCCGCCTTCGGGCTGGAAGGCTACCCGAGCGACGTCACCACCAAGCAGGCCTGCGCCGCGGTCGGTCAGGCCCGGCTGATGCACACCTACGGATCGCTCTTTCAGAATTTCAATCTCGCGGTCGCCCAGGTCCTGCTGACCGGGGCCGACCTCCAAACCCCGGAGCGCCGCGGCCACGTGTCGAACACCCTCCAACGCCTGCTCGCCGAGCCGGGCATCGTCCCGATCATCAACGAGAACGACTCGGTTGCGGTCGAGGAACTGCGCGTCGGCGACAACGACATGCTGTCCTCCCAGGTCGCCACCCTGCTCGGCGCGGAGACCCTGATCCTGCTGACCTCCGTCGACGGCCTGCTTTCGCCGGAGACCAACGAACTGGTGATCGACGTCCCCGACGTCGACGCCGTGCTCGGCTTCGCCAAGGACGAACGCGGCCGCTTCTCGATCGGCGGCATGGCCTCCAAGCTCCAGGCGGTGAAGAACTCCGTCGACGCCGGCATCACCGTCCACATCGCCCACGGCCGCAAACCGGAGCGACTCGCGGGCATCCTTGCCGGGGAAAAGGGCATTTCGACCCGGTTCGCGGCCCGAAGTTCCAAGTGATGAAGTTCCAAGTGCCAAAGAAGACCCTATTGGTTGAGCTTTTCCGTGTGTTCCGGGTTTTCCGTGGTTCTTTCTGCCTTTCAAATTTCGCGTCCATTCGCGTGATTTCGCGGTTCACCTGCCTTTAATTTCC
Source organism: Verrucomicrobiia bacterium Tous-C4TDCM (assembly GCA_002304315.1). Classification (GTDB taxonomy): domain Bacteria; phylum Verrucomicrobiota; class Verrucomicrobiia; order Verrucomicrobiales; family Akkermansiaceae; genus Haloferula. The sequence continues at coordinate 13,444 of NEUO01000105.1, read as the reverse complement.
ATCCCATGACCGACGCCGAAGTCTTCTCCGCCGTGGAAACCCTCGCCCGCAACGCCCGCGCGGCGGCGCACCGGCTTTCCCAGCTCACCACGGAGCAGAAAAACGCCATCCTGCTCGCGATGGCTGCCGAACTCCGCGCCCGCACGCCGGAAATCCTCGCCGCCAACGACCTCGACCTCGCCGCGGGGGAATTGAAGGGCCTGTCGAAGCCGATGCTCGAGCGCCTGAAGCTCGACGCGAAGAAGGTGGACGCCATCGCCAGCGGGATCGAGCAGGTCGCCGCGCTGCCCGATCCGGTCGGCCAGGTGATGGAGGAATGGACCCGCCCGAACGGCATGCGCTTGCAGCAGGTCCGGGTGCCGATCGGAACCATCGGGATCATTTTCGAAAGCCGGCCGAACGTCACCAGCGACGCCGCCGTGCTCTGCTTCAAGACCGGCAACGCGACCATCCTGCGCGGCGGATCGGAAGCCATCCACAGCAACCGCGCCATCGCCGATGCCCTCCAGACCGGCGGCGAGGCGGCGGGGCTGCCGGCGCATGCGATCCAACTCGTCCCGTTTACCGACCGCTCCAGCGTCAGTGCCCTGTGCCAGATGGACAAGTGGCTCGACCTGATCATCCCGCGCGGCGGCAAGGGGCTGATCGAAACGGTCGTCTCGCAGGCCCGGATGCCGGTCATCAAGCACTACGACGGCATCTGCCACCTCTTCGTCGACCAGGCCGCCGACCTCGACATGGCGGTGGCGCTCACGGTCGATTCGAAGACCCAGAAGACCGGCGTCTGCAACGCGCTGGAGACGCTGCTGGTTCACGCCGCCGTCGCGAAAAGCCATCTGCCGGCGATCGCGCCGGCGTTGCGGGAGAAAGGCGTCGAGCTCCGTGGCTGCGAGCGGACCCGCGCGATCATCGACGCGGTCCCGGCGACCGCGGAGGACTGGGACACTGAATATCTCGACCTCATCCTCTCCGTGAAGATCGTCGATTCGCTGGAGGAAGCGGTCGGGCACATCAACACCCACGGCTCTCACCACACCGAGTGCATCGTCACCGCCGATGCCGCCGCGGCGGATGCCTTCCTGTCCGGCTGCGATTCCGCCTGCGTCTTCCACAACGTCTCGACCCGCCTGGCCGACGGCGAGGAATTCGGTTTCGGCGCGGAGATCGGGATTTCGACCGACAAGCTCCACGCCCGTGGCCCGATGGGTCTGCGCGAGCTGACCAGCTATCAATACCGCGTCCGTGGGGAGGGGCAGACGAAGGGGTGAACGCGGAAGATGGAACCCCGGTCACGGTTTCTTCTGCCAAAGGGCAAAGGCTGGCGCTGATCTTGTTTTGCGGAGGCCTCGCGAGCCTGTTCTTCTTCAACATCCTACCTGGCTTCGGGTCGGAGGAGCGCGGCTGGACCATCTGGGTCGAAATCATCCGGTTCGTTCAGAGTCCCGAGCTGTTTCGCGACACCAAGGATTTGATCTCGATCGCGTCCTTGCTGAGTCTGCTGGTTCTGGTCACTGCTTCACCTTTCCTGATTCCCGTGTATCTCAAGTCGCGACTGGCGTGGTGGCTCGCGACTCTGATGGCGGGTATTATCACCTCCGCATTGTGGTTCATCCTGCTCTTCATGGTCGCGCCGCCGCGGCTTGGAGTCGGAGGCTGGTGCCTTTTAGCCGCGCCCGCTCTGAATCTCGCAGGACTGCTCGCGCTGCGATTCGCAAAGCGGCCGGACTGAAGCTTCCGGCATCTGTGGCCCAACGAGGGATTTTCCGCTCTCGTCCGTGTCGTCCTTGCACCCCCGGAACCTCCCGCTAGCCTCCCCCGCGTGCCCGACTCCCCGACTCCCCGCACCCTGCCGATGGTCAAGGGCGGGCTGTTCGGGGTGTTCTTCCTGCTGGGAATGTCGCCCGGCTACTACATCCCGGCGCTTTCCAACATCCTCGCCGGCAAGGGACTCGGCAGCGAATGGCTGGCGCTCGCCTTCCTCGCCGGACCGGTCGCCTCGCTGGTCTCGCCGCTGATCGTCGGCGCGCTGGCCGACAACCACTACGCGGGGCAAAAAGTGCTCGGCTGGATCGGCCTGATCAGCGGGGTGCTGCTCGGCAGCGCCTTCTGGATGCTGGAGCAGGGAGCGTCGCCGTGGTGGTTCATCGGACTGCTGGCGGCGAGCTCGATCGTCGCGGCGCCGATGTGGAGCATGCTGGCCAGCATCTCGATGGTGCATCTGCGGTCCGGCGAGCGGGAATTCCCGCTGGTCCGGCTCGGCGGTACGCTGGGCTGGATGGTGGCGGGCGCCCTCACCAGTTATGTCTTCTTTGCCGATCACTCACCGGTCGCGGGCTATGCCGGGGCCATCACCCGCATCCTCTGCGGCCTGCTCGCTTTCCTGTGGATCCCGAACACCCCGCCGGTGGGCACCGCGCGATCGCTGCGCAGCTTGCTGGGGCTCGATGCCTTCGCGCTGCTAAAAGAGCGGGACCACCTGGTGTTCTTTTCGGTGACCACGCTGCTCAGCATCCCGCTGGCCTCGTTTTTCATGCACACGCCGCTGCATCTCATCGAACTCGGCAACCATGCGCCGGCCGCGACGATGACCATCGGTCAGATCAGCGAGATCGCGGCGATGCTGGTGATGCCGCTGGTGATGACCCGCTTCCGGGTGAAGACGGTGCTGATGGTCGCGCTCACCCTTTCCACGCTGCGATACGTCTTTTACGCGGTGAGCGGCAGCACGGGCGGCATCGAGTGGCTGATCGCCGGGATCGCGCTGCACGGGATGTGCTACACGCTCTACTTCATCACCGGCCAGCTCTTCCTCGACCGCCGGGTCGATCCCGGGATGCGCGGCCAGGCCCAGGGCTTGCTGTCGCTGGCGAGCAACGGCATCGGCTCGCTGGTCGGTACGCTGCTCGCGCGGCAGCTTCACGACCACTTCGTCGTCGGTCATCACGGTGGCTGGTCCGCCTACTGGTGGATCCAGGCGGCCTGCACCGCGGTGTGTGTGCCGGTGCTACTGGTTTTCTATCAAGGGGTGCCGGCGGGGAAGTCGGTGAGTCGGTGAGTCGGTGAGTCGGTGAGTCGGTGAGTCGGTGAGTCGGTGAGTCAGTGAGTCAGTGAGTCAGTGAAGTCAGTGAAGTCAGTGAAGTCAGTGAAGTCAGTGGCCTTGTGGCCTGGTGAACAAAGCCCAGGTGTCAGCGGGCTTTCGATCCCGACAGGGATCACAGCAGCGGTAGCCGGGGGTCGAGCGAAGCGACTACCCCCGGATCTCGGCATTCCTGAATCACGGCTCCCCGGAGGGGTGCCAGCCACTGTCGCCGTCGCGTGGAGTGCGGCCCGGCTGCGATCCCTCCCGGGATCGGAGAATCCTATGTTCCTCCGTACCCGGGGGTAGTCGCTCCGCTCGACCCCCGGCTACCACCGCTTTGATCCCTCCCGGGATCATGAAGCCGTCCCACCGTCCCACCGAAACACCGAAACACCGAAACACCGAAACACCGAAACACCGCCCCTCACGGCAGCTTCCACGCCGCCTTTTTCCCCTCATACTCCGCTTCCGGCAGCAGCACATAAACCGGCTGCTTCCCGGGATCGATCCACGCGATCAGCTCGCGCAATTTCTTCTCTTCCATCGTGGTGCAACCGGCGGTCGGCTTGGTCCCGCCGCCGCGCCAGATGTGGAAGAAGATCGAGCTGCCGGCCCCCGCGGTGATCTTCGGCACGGCATTGTGGGCGATGAACATTTTCAGGGAATGCGGGTAATCGTCCTGCTTCATCTGGGCCTTCTTCTCCCAGGCCGTAGCGGGGTCGTGATTAAGGATGAGGTGCTTGTTGTAATGGGGCGACGCGGGGTCCTCGACCCACAGGTCGCGCGACGTGACCTGACGGTAGGGGAGCTTCGGATGCTTCTGGATCTTCTCGTGGATCCCCCACGCGCCGCCGATCCGGAAGACCCCGGCGGGGGCGCGCCAGTCGCCTTCGCTTTTCACCTTCGCCCCGGCCGGCAGCGGGTGCAGGCCGAGACCCCAGACCAGACCGCTTTTGCCAAGCCGGCCCTGCCAAGGCCCGCTGGTCTTCACCCAGGTGCCGCCGCGCTTTTCATAGGCGTTCAAGGTGACCGTCGAGCTGTTCCAATCCTTTGCGGTGCCGGTGACGCATTGCGTGGAGTTCGCAGGGAGTTCGAAGGCGGCAATCGGCAGGACCGCGGCAAGCAGCAGAAAGAGCGTGCGGAGCATGGCGGGAAGATGACGCGTTCACGAAGTAGCGCAACTTTGCAAGTTGCGAAGGGGAGCGGGTCGCCACACCCCGGGAGGTTCGCAACTGCGAGAACGGACCGCCGCCAACCGCGCAACTTTCAAAGTCGCGCTACTTCACCCGCTGCTCCAGCACCCGGAAGGCCCCGCCCGCTCCGTGCTCGTCCATCACGGCGGCGTCTTCCGGTCCGGCGAAGGACCTTAGGAATTCGCGCTGCGATTCGAGCCGCAAGGTCTCCGCCCACGGGGCCGACCAGCGTTCGAGATCGTTGAAATTCAGATCCGCCGTGAGATCCTGGCGGCCAGGATTCTCGTAGATCCCGGGGCCCTCGATCCGCTGCTGCATCAAGTAAGCGCGCAGGCTGCCCCGCGGCCGGCGGTGATAAAGTGTCCCGGCTTCCGCTCCATAATCGATCGTTAGCATCCGGCCGGTCTTCCAACGCGGAAGCCAGCCGCGCAGCCAGTCGCGATACGATTCCGCCACCTCGATCATCTGGCCGGCGGGGTAGGGGATTTCAAAGAGCGACGAATCCGGGAGTCCGTCGCACGTCTGCCAGTCCTCCGCGGGACGAAGGAACAGCTCGCTCCAGCCATCGGCTTCCCTGCGGAAGCGCCGGACCGGAAAAGCATCGGCGAATTCGTTCGAGTAAAGACACGCCTTCCCGCCGCAGGCCTCCAGTGCGGACTCGACCGAGTCATGCCAAACGGCGCGCCGCCCGAGCAGTGCCGCCTGCTTTTCGCGCAGCGGTGCCGAACGCTCCACCAGATGAAGCCGGGTCCTCATCCGTGGCCACCACGGCAACTGCTTCATCACCGCCGCCGCCAGCACGCCTTCGCCCGGGCCGAGTTCGATCAAATCCCGGCAGCGGGTCGCTTTCATCGCCCCCGCCGCCCACGCCGCCACCGCCTTGCCGAGCGCCGGGGTCAGCATCGGGGTGGTGGTGAAGTCGCCGCCACGGCCGACGCCGCGGATCCGCCGGGCATAGTAGCCCCGCTCCGGATCGTGGAGCGCCAGTTCCATGAAGCGGTCGAACCTCAGGCATTCCTGGGTATTCCAAGGCCAGTTGGACGAAATCATCGGGCGCGGCTTGACGGGGTGCATTCTCCCTTCCATCTCTTCAAAGCGTGAAAGGGATGTGGATGACAGTGATGGTGGCGGGCTTGTTGGCTTCTTGCGAGCGCAAGGAGGCAGGGTCGGCCGCAGATCCGTCGAAATCGTCCGGCAAACAAGGCATTGCAGCGATCGAGACTGCGGAAGGGAAGACGGAAGCGGGCGAGGCGAAGCCCGGCAAGACGGTCGAGCGCCCGCTGCTGGTGAAGAAAAAGCCCCCGGTGGCCGAGCCGGTTGCCGACCAGCCCGGCTTCGTGAAAAGTCCCTTCAGCGGCAAGATCATCGACGTGCGGGGCATTCCTGCCGGAACCCTGGTCGCGGACCCGATGTTTCCGGCCGAGGAAAAGAAGCACTTCCGGGTGCCCGAACTGTCGCCGGAAGACCAGGAACTCCTGGCACGGGAGAGCGCTCCGGAAGCCAAACCGGTTCCCGGCAAGGCGGGGTTCATTTTCAGCCCGTACGATAACAAGATTATCGACGTCACCGGCATCAAGCCCGGCGAAATCGTCGCAGATCCGTCCGCCCCGGCGGGTGAGGTCCGCTACATCAAGGTGCCCGGCGACAAGCCGGCCATCCTCGATCCGACCAAGCTGATCGACCCGCCTCCTAGCGAAGATCCTTGAGCAAGGTCAGGCCGCAGCTCTCGCAGCGGTGACCTTCGAGCCGCGGGACAGTCAGCGTGAACGTGAAGCTTTTCCCAACGATCAGCTGCTTACCGGGCATCAGCATGCGGCGAAGCGCCGACCTGCCCTGCTCAGTCCAACGAAGGGAACCCCTCGCCTCGCCCGGCTCCATCGGAGCTCCGCAGTCGGGGCAAGCCCGGGCTTGCCATTCCGGCTGCGCTCCGCTCGCAGGAGGCTGGTAAGGGTTGTCCGCGCTCATCTTCCTGCCATCAACTCGGCAGTGATGCCTTTCAAATACTCCGTCTCCGGCAAGGCCAGTAGCACCGGATGGTCGGCGCGCTGGCCGTGGTTCATGACGAGCCGCAGCGACTTCTTCGCATCGACCGCGGCATCGACCAGGTTCGCCTGGAACAGCTCGCGGTTCGCATGGTGGGAGCAGCAGAAAGTCGAAAGCAGGCCGCCCTTGTCGAGGAGCTTCAGCGAGCGCAGATGGATCTCCTTGTAGCCGCGCATGGCGTCCATGAGCGTCTTCTTGTTCCGCGTGAAGCTCGGCGGATCGAGGATGATGAAGTCGTAGTCCGGCGTCCCGTGCTTGAGGAAATCGAAGACGTTGTGGGCGATGACATCGAGCTCCAGCCCGTTCAGCTCCGCATTGCGTCGCGCCGCGGCGCAGGCGCTTTCGGAGATGTCGACCGCGGTGACCTTGGCCGCGCCGGCCTTGGCGCAGGCGAGGGCGAAGCCGCCCTGATTCGTGAAGCAGTCGAGCACCCGCTTGCCTTCCGCCATCTTGGCGACCTCCGCGTGCGACTGAAGCTGGTCGAGATAGAGGCCGGTCTTCTGGCCGTCGAGCAGGTCGATCTCGAATTGCAGGCCGTTCGCCTCGACGATGAACGCACCCGGATTCGTGCCGTGGAGCACCGTGATCTCCTGCTCGATCCCCTCCGCCTTCAGCACCGGCGAGTCGTTCCGCAAAATGATGGTTTCCGGGGAGATCAGCTCTTTCAACGCCGCCACAATCAGCTCAACCCGCTGCCGCATCGCCAGTGTCAGCGCCTGCACCACGACATGCGCGCCGTAGCGGTCGATGATCAGGCCGGGCATGCCGTCGGACTCGCTCCACACCAGGCGGGCCAGGGTTTCATCGAGGCCGAGGCGCTGGCGGTGCTCGATCGACTGGCCGATCCGCCGGACGAAAAACTCCGCGTCGAGGTCCTGCTTCCGGCGCGAAAAGCGGCGGGCGACGATCTGCGACATCGGATTGTAGATCGCGGTGCCGAGCGAGCGATCCTGGAAATCCTTCAGCGTGATCACGTCGCCCGGCTGCGGATCGCCGAAGGTCTTCTTCACCTCCGTGGCATAGACCCATTCGTGGCCATGGAAGATGCGGGCGCGTGGAGCAATGATGAGACCGGCCATAAGTGGCGGAAAGCCATGATCCGGGCGGAGCGCCGGGGCAAGCCCGGATCACAAGGGCCGACACCCGGAAAATAACGAACCGCGGAGGCGCGGAGGTCGCTAAGGTGAACGGGGAGTAAAATTCAAGGTACTGGATTCTCAGCGCTCTCTCCGCGACCTCCGCGCCTCCGCGGTTCGTTCCTGCCTTCTCAAATTCCAAAGTAGGCATCCACCAGCCGCGCCACTTGGGTGAAATCGGCCGAATCCACCACCGGAACCGGCGCGTTCACCGTCAGCAGCGGAACCTGCTCCCGCGTGTGGTCGGTGCCGGGGTGATAGGGGTCGTTGCCATGGTCCGCGGTGATCAGCAGGAAATCGTCGCCCACCTTCGGCAGGAAGCCACCAAGCCAGGCATCGAACTCCCGCAAGCACTCCGCATAGCCCGCCGGATCGCGCCGATGGCCGAAAAGCATGTCGAAATCGACCAGGTTCGCGAAGATCAGATGCGGGTTGGGCCGTTCTTCCGCCCACAGCTTTTCAATCACCGCCACCCCGTCGGTGTTCGACTTTGTCGGATGCGACTCCGAAATGCCGGAGCCGCAGAAGATGTCGGAGATCTTGCCCACGCCGATGGTTTCCACGCCCGCCGCCTTCAATCGGTTGAGCACGGTTTCCGGCGGCATCAGCGAGTAGTCGTGGCGGTTCGAGGTCCGCTTGAACGTCGCCGGATCATCCCCGAGAAAGGGCCGCGCGATCACCCGGCCGATCCGGAGGCCGCGCCGGTCTAACACGTCGCGCGCCCGTTGGCAGAGGGCGTAGAGCTGCTTCAAGCCGCAGCGCTCTTCGTGCGCCGCGATCTGGAGCACCGAGTCCGCGCTGGTGTAAACGATCGGCCGGCCGGTGCGCAAATGCTCCTGCCCGAGCTGCTCCAGGATCTCCGTGCCCGACGCCGCGCGGTTGCCGAGGAAAGGCCCGCCGATTTCGTCGAGCAGATCTTGCGGGAATGCCTCGAAGGTATCGAACGGCTCCTCCAGCACACAGCCCGCCAGTTCCCAATGCCCCGTCGTCGTGTCCTTGCCGGCGGAAGCCTCGCTCATCCGGGCGAAGGCCGCCCCCTCCCGCAACTCCGCCGTCCGCCGCCCTAACACCTCGCCGAGACCCAGCGACGAAAGATGCGGCAAGGCCAATCCTTCCCGCTCGAACAGGTGACCCAAGGTATCCGCGCCCTCGTCACCGTATGCGGCGGCATCCTTCGCCCCGCCGCAGCCGACGGAATCCAACACGATCACCAGTGCGCGTTTCATGGCGGTGATCCTCGCGAAAAGCAGGCCGCGGCCCAATCCGAAATTCCGCGGTCCCCATTTGATTTCTGCCGAAGTCATGGCATCGGATGCCCAACGAATCAGAATCGGAGCGTGGCATCCCGCCGGGCTTCTGTTCTAAGTTGCATCAAACCAAGAAATCCATGGGACTCGATAAACTCACCAACAAGCTTCAGGAAGCCCTCCAGGCCGCCCAGCGGCTGGCCTCGAAGTCGGCTCACCCCGAACTGAAAGGCACCCACCTGCTGCTCGCCCTGCTCCAGCAGGAGGGCGGAGTGCTCACGCCGATCTTGCAAAAGGCGGGGGTCGATGCGACCCGCTTGAAGGTCGCCGTCGCCGCGGCGCTCGACCGCGAGCCAACCCAGCAAGGAGGCACCACCCAGCCGCAGATCAGCTACGGTATGCGGGCGACGCTCGATGCCGCCGACGAGGTCCGCGAGTCGATGGGCGATGATTTCCTCAGCGTTGAACACGTCCTGATCGGCGCGCTCAAGGCCGACGCGCCCGAGGGCAAGCTGCTCAAGGAAGCCGGCCTCGATGAAAAGAAGGCGCGCAAGGCCGTGGAAAGCATCCGCGGCCCGCAGAAGGTCACCGACGCCGATCCGGAGGGCAAATACCAGACCCTCGAGAAGTACGGCACCGACCTCACCGCCCGGGCCCGGGAAGGGAAGATCGACCCCGTCATCGGCCGCGACAACGAGATCCGCCGCGTGATGCAGGTGCTGTCCCGCCGCACCAAGAACAACCCGGTGCTGATCGGCGAACCCGGCGTCGGCAAGACTGCCATCGTCGAAGGCCTCGCCCGCCGCATCGTCGCCGGCGACGTGCCGGAATCGATGAAGGACAAGCGGGTGATCGTGATGGATCTCGGCGGCATGCTGGCCGGCGCGAAGTACCGCGGCGAATTCGAGGAACGGCTGAAGGCCTTCCTGAAAGAGGTTACGGAGTCGGCGGGCGAGATCATCCTCTTCATCGACGAGCTCCACACCATCGTAGGCGCCGGCGCCAGCGAAGGCGCGGTCGACGCTTCCAACCTGCTCAAGCCCCAGCTCGCCCGCGGCGAACTGCGGACCATCGGTGCGACCACGCTGAACGAGTACCGCAAATACATCGAAAAGGACGCCGCGCTCGAACGGCGCTTCCAGCCGGTGATGGTCGGCGAGCCGTCGGTGGAAGATACCATCGCCATCCTGCGCGGCCTCAAGGAGCGCTACGAAGTCCACCACGGCGTGCGCATCCAGGACGGCGCGCTGGTTTCCGCGGCGATGCTTTCCGACCGCTACATCTCCGACCGCTTCCTGCCCGACAAGGCGGTCGACCTGATGGACGAGGCGGCGTCGCGGCTGAAGATCGAGCTCGATTCGATGCCGACCGAGATCGACGAGATCGAGCGCGAGATCATGCAGCTCGAGATGGAGAAGAAGGCGCTCGAAAAGGAGACCGACAAGGCCAGCCATGCCCGCCTCGACAAGGTCAAGGAGGAGCAGGCGAACCTGAAGGAGAAGTCCTCCGGCCTGATGGCGCAGTGGCGCAACGAGAAGGAAGTCATCGACATCGTCCGCGCCGCCTCGGAGAAGATCGAGTCCCTGAAAAACGAGGCCCAGCAGGCCCAGCGGATCGGCGACCTGACGCGCGCGTCCGAGATCACCTACGGGCGGATTCCCGATGCCCAGAGCGAACTCGAAGTCGCCAACCAGAAGCTGGTCGAACTCCAGAAGAGCGGCGCGATCTTGAAGGAGGAAGTCACCGAGGAAGACATCGCCCGCGTCGTCGCCTCGTGGACCGGGATCCCGGTCTCGCGCTTGCAGGAAGGCGAGAAAGAGAAGCTCGTTCACATGGAAGAACGGCTCGGCCAGCGGGTGATCGGCCAGCGCAAGGCGATCAAGGCGGTGGCCAACGCCGTCCGCCGCGCGCGGGCCGGACTGCAGGACGAGAACCGGCCGATCGGCTCCTTCCTCTTCCTCGGCCCCACTGGCGTCGGAAAGACCGAGCTGTCGAAGGCGCTCGCCGAGTTCCTGTTCGACGACGAGGGCGCGATGATCCGCATCGACATGTCCGAATACATGGAGAAGCACAGCGTTTCCCGCCTGATCGGCGCGCCTCCGGGCTACGTCGGCTACGACGAGGGCGGCCAGCTTTCCGAGCATGTACGACGCAAGCCGTACTCGGTGGTGCTGTTCGACGAGGTCGAGAAGGCGCACCCGGATGTCTTCAACGTCCTGCTCCAGGTGCTCGACGATGGCCGCATCACCGACGGTCAGGGCCGCACCGTGGACTTCCGCAACACGGTGCTGATCATGACCTCGAACATCGGCAGCCAGTTCATCCTCGACGAGGAGAACGCCGAGCAGCGCGAGGCCAAGGTCACCGCCGCGCTGCGCCAGCATTTCCGGCCGGAGTTCCTCAACCGCATCGACGAGACCATCATCTTCGACCGCCTCCAGCGCGAGGAGCTGACAACCATCGTCGATCTCCAGCTCGAACGCGTCCGCAAGCGCCTCGCCAAGCAAGGCCTGGCCCTCGCGCTGACGGAAGCGGCGAAGGAATACATTGGCAACCAGGGCTACGATCCGGTGTACGGGGCGCGGCCCTTGAAGCGCGCGATCCAGCATCACCTGCTCGACCACCTGTCGTTGGAAATCCTCGACGGCAAGTTCAAGGACGGCGACGTGATCACGGCGGATTATCGGGATGGAGCGATGAGGTTTGATGTTTGAAGGGGGAGTGGGGTCTTCAATAACTCTGCGCACGGGATGATCTGTCTGATTACCTGGTGCGTCGTTTAGCTCTTCCGCACTCGCCTTGCCGGGCCGCGCGAATGGTGACTTGAAGAAAGCCGGGGAGCTGACAACCTCTGCAGACGGATCCACGAATCCAGATTGAACCCAAGTCCGACGGACTGCCTCGCGTGTTGTCTGGAGTGGTTCTCTAACCGCGTCTTCTCCCCCGCTGCCGGGCGGGCGAGGGGCGAGGTCACGGACCGCGGCCCGGAATTGCCGGTAGTGCGTTGGGAAGCGCTCCTTCAGCGCAGGATCCCCGGACATGCACTCGATGAACAAGGCGAGCAATGCCTGCGAATACTTCGTGTGCTCGCTCATCGGGGCCAGTTCCGCCCTGGCAAGCGCGTGATAGTAGTCCGGATCGTCCTCGCCCGACCACTTCCGGTAAAACTCCGGGCTCTCCCAACCGTAGCTGATGGTTGCCAGCCGCTCGCGCAACTCCTCGTCCTCGGCACGTGTGATCACGATCATCACCCGGCGGCAATCGCAGGTCAGATCGTCGCAGTAGAATTCGTGAAACACGTAACTGCCCCTGGGAATTCCCTGATGATCATGGGGCAGTGTCACCACGCGGGTCTCCCGCACGGCGATTTCCAGGCATCGGGTAAAGAAGGGGACCATGATTCCGGGAGGATAAAAGCGCGCGGGGCGGGCCGGGAAAAGCACCATCGGTGCGCCGCCGTCTGTCTGATCGCTACCCGAAGACGCCGGTGCGGAGCTGCCGGAAGTTGAAAAGCCGGTCCTCCTTCGTCTCCCCGGCAAGTCCCCGCATCGGCCGCGCGCCGTCCTTGCGTTTCGGACCGAAACGGTCGCGGAAAGCGGCGAACATCTCCTCCACGAACGCTTTCCCGCCGATCACCGCGCCGTCGCTGAAGTAGCGGACCTTGCAGCGCAGGTAGTCGGCTTGCGACAGCTTCCCGCCGCGCGCCAGCACTTCCAGCGCCTTCTCCCGCGGGATCCGGTCGCGGTAAATGGCGGCCATGTCTCCCTTCGCCGCCTCCTGCATCTGCCGCGCCTCGCTTTCCGGGATGCCGAACAAATGGCAACGCCAGCGCCGCAAGGCTTCGGTCGGCTTTAAACTGCCAGCCGCCTCCGACCGCATGCCGCCGTGAGGGTTCAGCGAGGCGAGAAAGCCCACCGTCTCCCGCGCTTCCTTGCCGCCCGCCACCGCTTCGGCATAGCCGCACCAGCGGTAGTCCTTCGGGTCGTCGCAGATCTTTGCGCGGACCGGATTGAGATCGATGTAAGCGGCCATCGCCCGCAGCGCCTGGCCTTTGCCTTCCACCAGAACCGAGCGGAAGCGGTCCTCCCACAGCGTCCCGCGGCGGGCGTGGCGGCCGTTGAACCATTGGGTGAAGCGCTGCTTGAGCACCTTCATAAAAGCGCTGATGTCCCACATCCGGCCGAACCACCGATCCCGCAGTTCTTCCGCTGCCGAGGTGTTGCCTTGCTTCCGATGCAGCTCCAACTGCCACTCCAAGTCATTCGCCAGCTTGTCACCGAGGTCCGCCCGCACCTTCGCCACCAGCCCCGCGTCATCCGGCAGCGCCGCCGCTTCGGGCCGCTGAGGCACCTCCACCAGGATGTGGAAGTGATTGGACATGATGCAGTAAGAGATCACGCGCAGCCCGCCGAAGCGCTCGTAGGTCCGCATATATTCCACCATCTTGTCTTTCTCCTCCTCCTTCAGGACGAACTGCCGGTCCACCACGCGAGAAACGCAGTGGTAATAGGCGACCGGGAGGAAAGCAGGAGCCTTGAGGCGTCGCAGGCGCATGGGCGGAGGTTGGAAAGGGAGACACGCGGATGCAAGTATTTTTTACTCGGGGACGGACCTTTTTTTACACGATTTAATACTAGATTCATCGGAGAACGGCGCAGTCTTCAAACTCGATCTCCCCGCCCCGCCGCATCTCGCGGTGGTCGCCGACGAACCCGCCGCATGACCATCCTCATCGCCGAAGTCATC
>NEUO01000104.1 GCA_002304315.1 Verrucomicrobiia bacterium Tous-C4TDCM | reverse complement strand
GCGATGCCCCGGGCGTGCCGCGCTGGGTGGTGCGGCGGGAGTTCCGCTCGACCTACCGCGATTTCATGAATCCGACCGAAACGCTGGTGGCGGGCGAGTGGCACAAGACCGTGCCGGATCCCGCCGGGCTGGTGCCATTGTCGCTGGAAGAGGAGATCGCGAAGGACCTGAAGGTGGGGATCGGTGACGAGATCTCGCTCGATGTCCAAGGTGTGTCGGTGAAGGCGAAGGTGACCAGCTTGCGCAAGGTCGACTGGAGCCGTTTCAACCTGAACTTTTTCATGGTCTTCCCGCCGGGTGTGCTGGAGGACGCGCCGGGCTTTCACGTGGTGACGACCAAGACGCCGGACGCGAAGACTTCGGGCGAACTTCAGCGGGCGCTGGTGAAGGAGTTCGCGAATGTCACGGCGATCGACCTGACGCTGATCCTTGAAACGGTGCGCGATATCCTCGGCAAGATTTCCACGGTGGTGTCGGTGCTGGCCGGATTCACCGTGCTGGCGGGCTTGCCGATCGTGGTGGGGACTTTGCTGAACGGCCGCGATGTGCGACTGAAAGAGAGCGTGCTGCTGCGAACGCTCGGGGCCTCGGCGCGGCAGGTGCGGATCATTTTGACGATCGAATATGCGGCGCTGGGGCTGCTGTCGGCGCTGACCGGCGTGCTGCTGGCGGTGGCGGCGAACGCGGCGCTGGCGAAGTTCGTCTTCAAGGCGTCGATGTGGCCGGACTTCGGGCTGTTAGGGGTCGCCTTCGCGACCGCGACCGGGGTGTCGGTGATTGGCGGGTTGCTGCTGAGCCGTGGAGTCTGCAGGCATCCGCCGCTGGAGATTCTGCGAGGTGGGGGTTAGTTTTTTGAAGTGTAGCGGCGCGTCTATGACCGCCGGTGACTATAATGAAGCGACGGGAAGGCGGGTTCGTTCTTTGGGGGTGAAGCGGACTGCCGGGGTGGCTTCGTTTACAAAGTGCGGCGGTCGCAGACGCGCCGCTACAAACGAGGATGTAGCGGCGCGTCTATGACCGCCGGTGGATGTGATGAAGCGACGGGAGGGTGGGTCTGTTCGAGGGGGTGAAGCGGGCGGTGAGGGTGGCTTCGGTTACAAAGTGCGGCGGTCGCAGACGCTCCGCTACATGCGTGAAATATCGCTTCGCTTTATTGCGCCAGGTAGTCGGGTCTGATAAGAGGCCGCCATGGAGCGACTTCGCCGTCTCGACTGGGTCAATTCGGATTCGCCTGTCTATTTTATCACGGCGTGCACGTTTGATCGGAAGATGATACTGGCATCTGACACGAGCCATGCCGCGTTTGTTACCTTCTGTCATGCTGCCACAGACCACGGCGTCATCGTGGGGCGCTATGTTCTGATGCCGGATCACCTGCATCTCTTCGTTTGTATCCTTCCGGGACCTGCGACGCTATCCGGGTGGATGAAGTCGTTGAAGAATTCTTTGTCGAAGCAATGGCGGTCCGAGGGGATACCAGCCCCGCACTGGCAGAAGGGGTTCTTCGATCATTTGCTGAGGGGGCACGAGTCCCATGCGGAGAAGTGGCTCTACATGAAAGAGAATCCTGTTCGTGCCGGACTGTGTGAGCTTGCCGAAGGATGGCCGTACGCGGGGGAGATCCATCCGATGGTGGAGCAGTAGAAACGTCGCGGCGGTCTGGGACCGTCGTTGGATGGGAGGAAGCGAGGGTGGGTGGGTTCTTTCCCGGGGTGAGGCGGGCGGTGAGGGTGGCTTCGGTTGCAAAGTGCGGCGGTCGCAGACGCGCCGCTACAAATAGGGATGTAGCGGCGGTCTGCGACCGCCGGTGGATGTAAACGAAGCAACGGGAAGGCGGTTTCGTGCTTGGGGTGAAGCGGGCTTTCGGGGTGGCTACGTTTACAAAGTGCGGCGGTCATAGACGCGGCCGCTACAGGGCGGTGAGCCTGCGGCTCGTGGCCTCATCCACCGGCTTGCAGGATCGGTAGCCTTCGCCTTGTTCGGGAACAGATTCGAGGAACTCGCGGCGCTTGGTTTCATCGGCGAAGTCGAGGCCGATGAGGGCGCGGCCGATGCGTTCGCCGGATTGCCGGTAGTTGAAATAGCAGAGGCTGGCGCGGCCACGGACGAGCTTGTCGAGGAAGTCGTGGAGGGCACCGGCGCGTTCGTAGAAATCGAGGCGGAGAAAGGCGGGGCAGGTCAGCAAATCGCCGCGCAACGGGATGGCGCGGAAGGCGATATCGATGGCCCCGGTGAGGTCTTCCCAGAGGAAGCCGCCGGCATCGAGTTTTGCCGGCAATGCCTCTAACACCTGCGGGTCTTCGGCGGTGATGGTGAAGGCGGGCCAGGCCGCGCTGGCGTGAGTCTTGCCGTATTGAAAATCGGCGATGTTCAGGCCTTCGAAGCAGGTGTCGAGCAGTTCCAGCATGGTGCCGGGGCGCTCGGGAATGCGCACTCGCAGGGTGCGGGAAGCGCTTTGCGAGGCACCTTCGGACTGGGCGATGAGGCCGAGCTGGAGGAAGTCGACATTCGCGCCGCAGAGGACGACGAGCACCTTCTTGCCGGTCATCGCGGCCCGCTCCTTCATCACCGCGGCGAGACCCATCGCGCCGGCCGGCTCGGAGACGCAGCGCAGTCCTTCCCACAGCGTGCGGATGGCGCGACTGACCTCGGCATTGCTGACGGTGACCATGCGGTCGAGCGATTCCCGGCAGATCTCGAAGGGGAGCTCGCCGGCTTTTCGGACCGCGGTGCCGTCGCAGAAGATATCGACTTGATCGAGGGTGACCGGATGACCGGCTTCGAGCGCGGCTTTCATCGAGGCCTGGCCTTCGCCCTCGACGCCGATGATTTCGATCTCCGGCCAATAGGTCTTGAGCCAGGTGGAAACGCCGGCCGCCATGCCGCCGCCGCCGATTTGCAGGTAGGCGGCATCGAAGGGGCCGTGGCCGGACAGCACGACCTCGTCGGCGAGGGTGCCCTGGCCGGCCATTACCTGGAGGTCGTCGTAGGCGTGGATATAGATCGCGCCGCTCGCCGCGGCATCGGCGCGGGCGGCGGTGACGGCGTCGTCATAGCTATCGCCGGAGAGGAGGATTTCCACGCGGTCGCCGCCGTGGTGGTGGACGGCGGCCTGCTTCACCTTCGGGGTGGAGCGGGGCATGTAGATGCGGGCCAGGATGCCGAGCGCGCGGGCGGCGAGGGCGATGCCCTGGGCGTGGTTGCCGGCGGAAGCGGTGACGACGCCGGCGGCCTTTTCGGCGGGCGTGAGGACGGCCATGCGGTTGCAGGCACCGCGCCATTTGTAAGCCTTGATCGGCGAGAGGTCCTCGCGCTTGACCCAGATGTCGATGCCATCGAGCGGCAGATGTTCCAGCGGCGTCGGCTGGCCGAAGCGGTAAACCCGTTCGCGGGCGAGCAGGATTTCCTGGCGCAGGCGTCGGTCGAGCGGCAATCCCTCACGTTCCACGCGCCCGGTGTCCCTCATCGGCGGCGGCGGTGCAAGGCCGGGGCGCTGCTATTTCGCGGCGCGGAGGGCGAGGTAGCGGGCCTTGAGGTCTTCAGCTTGGGTGAGAAGGGCCTGGGCGGCGGGCAGGGTGCCGTCGACCTTGGCTTTGGCTTCGGCGAGTTCGGCGGAGCTGGCGGTGAGCTTGGCCTCGAGGTCGGCGAGGTTCTTGCGGGCGGCGGCGAGGGCGGCCTCCGAGTCGGTGAGCGTCTTCGGGTCGGTGGGTGGGTCCGTTTTGATCAAAGCGGCGTGCTTGGCATCGAGGTCGGCGAGTGCCTGACGGACCGGGGCGAGGGCGACCAGTTGCCCATCGACGGACTTGGCGAGTTCCTCGAACTCCGCAACCAGCGACTCGGCTTCGGTGTTCTGGAGTTCGGCCGCGACGCGGGCCTTGATCGCCTGGGCGTTGACCTCCGCGGCGGTCCAGTGGCGTTCGCGGTCTTGGAGCCAAGGAAGGCGCTGCTTGGTTTGTTCGAGGGCGGCAGCGGAGTCGTTTGCGGCTTTCTCAATCGGCGGGACGGCGTCGCGGGCGGGGGGCACGGCGACCTCGCGCTCCTTGACTTTGGCCTCGGCGGCTGCCGCGGCCTGGGTCGCTCCGGCGAGCGTTGCGGGCAGGGTTTCGGCGTCTTTCGAAAGAGCGGCGACCTCGGCATTGAGCTTCACCGTTTCCTCGGTGGCGGCCTTTTGGCGGGCCTCGATCTCGGCGAGGGCTGCCACTTCGCGGGCGCGCTCCGAGCGGATCTGCTCCAGCGCAGTGGTGGCGGCTTCGGATTTCGGCCGCTGGGCACCGATCCCGGCTTCGAGGCCGACGAGCGCGTCGTTGCGATTTTCCGCGCGGGCTTTGGCGAGTTCATCTTCGAGCCGCTTCAGTTCAGCGGCGGCGGCCTGCGCCTCTTGGTCGGCGGTGGCGATTCGCTGATCGACGGCCGCGATGGCCGCGCGCTTGGCGGTGACTTCCGCGGTGACGGCATCGAGCTTGGCGCGCGACTGGGCGGCTTGTTCCTTTTTGGGTGGAAGCTGCTGGTTGAGCGCGGCGAGCCGCCGCTCGATCTCCTGGCGGCCTTTCCCGGCGGCGGCGTGGATTTCGCGCGATTGGTTCAGCGCGGCTTCGGCGTCGGCGAGGGCCTTGCGGGCTTCGCCGAGCTTTTGTTTGGCGGTGTTTGCGGCCCCCTCGGCGGTGGCGACGGCTTCGGGATGCTTGCGGATTTCCTCGCGCAGGGAAGTCAGGCGCTGAGCGATCGGGGGGGGATTCGCATCGAAGCTGCCGGCCGGATTGCCACTGGCGACGTCCCAGACAGTGATCTGGCCGCGGTAGTCGGCGGCGAAGGCCCGCTTGCCTTCGGAGTCGAAGGCGACGGCGATCGGGAGGTCGGGCTGTTCCTTGAACTCGCGGAGCAGGGTGAAATCGGGCTTCCAGAGCTTCACCACCCGGTCGCGGCCGGAGGTGATGAAGGAGCCGTCGCGGGTCCAGGCGAAAGCGAGCACGCCGCCGGGATGGGCGTCGATCTTCTTGACCTCGGTGCCGCCGTTCATTTCCCAGAAGCGGACCGTGCCGTCTTCGGAGGCGCTGGCGAGAAGGTTCGAGTCGGCGCGGAAAGCGGTCGCGGTGATGGCGGCCTGGTGGGCGCGCAGGGTGTGGAATTCCCCGGCGCTGTCGGCCTCCCAGACCCAGACGCCGCCGTTGCGGTCGCCGGTGGCGAGCAGGATGCCATCGGGCGAGAAATCGACCGCGGTGACCCACTCGGTGTGCTTTTTGATCGAATGGAGCTGGGAGCCGTCTTCGGACTTCCAGATCTTGATGAGCCGCGACGGCGAGCCGGTGGCGATCATCGAAAGGTCGGGCTTGAGGTCGGCGGCGAGCACGCTGTCGAACTCCTTGCCGGCGACCAGCATGCGCTCGCCGGTGACGACGTCGAAGGTCACGGTGACGCCGGATTTTCCCGGCACGCCGCCGCCGACGATCAGGTAGCGGGCATTCGGCGTGAAGGCGAGGGAGACGGGGTCACCCTCGGGGAAGGGAAGGATGCCGGTGAGTTCGAGCGAGTTGGTATCGAACAGCAGCACCTGGCGCTGGCCGGTGACGGCGAGCAGGGGTGCCCAGGGCGAGGAGGCGATGGCATGGACCGACGCGGCGCGGGAAGCGAGTTGCGGCGGCTCGAGCAGGACGTGCTCGGGCATCGGCGGCGGACCGTCGGGCTTGGCATCGGGTGCCGAGGTCAGGGCGGTGTCGAATTTCGGCTTGGTCGGCTTGCGGGCGGCGGAACTTTTGGTCTCTAACAGGCCACCTTCGATCCACGCCTTCAGTAGGTTGATTTGGTCGGCACCGAGCTTGTCGCCCTCGGGCGGCATCTTCGGCTCTGAGGTTTGCAGCACCACCGCGATGAGCTTGGAGCCGGCGTCGCCGGGTTCCGCGATCTTGCCGCCGGAGCCGCCTTTCATCGCGCCGGAAAAGGTCGAGAGGTCGAGTCCGCCCTTGGCCTTGTCGGGATTGTGGCAGTTCAGGCAGCTCTGTTGGAAGAGCGGCAGGATGTGATCGTCATAGGTCACCTTGTCGGCGGCGGCGGACCGGCTGCCGAGGAGGATTCCCGGGATGGCGATGAGGATGAAAGAGCGCGTGTCCAAATCGATTCCTACTACGGAAAACGGGTTTGCATATCTTGCTGGAAAAGCAGCGGGGGGAATACGGTTGGCGGGTTCCTTCCCGGGGTGATGCGGGCGGTCGGGGTGGCTTTGTTTACAAAGTGCGGCGGTCATAGACGCGCCGCTACAAAAGAGAGATGTAGCGGCGGTCTGCGACCGCCGGTGACTGTGGGGAAGCGACGATGGGGCGGATTCCTTGCCGGGGGTGATGTGGGCGGTCGGGGTGGCTTCGTTTTCAAAGTGCGGCGGTCGTAGACGGCCGCTACAGGGGAAGGCATACGCGAAAAACCCGGCGCTTTCGTGCCGGGTTGACATCGGGAGACACATTCGAAGCAACGGTCCGGCTTAGCCCAACGGCAGGCGGAAGCTGAAGATCGAGGAAATGGTTCCCAGAATTACCGGGATGGCGGAAGCGGCCTCGCCTTCGAGGATCCGGGCGAAGTGGAAGTAGGCTTTGTGCTCGGGGGTGTCGAAAAGCAGCCCGGGAACAGTAAGGACAATTCCTGTCAGGATCGCGGGAGTAGCCGAGGCGATCATGAAGCCGGCGGCGCGGCGGGAGAAGCAGCCCTTGAGCAGGAGCTTGGGGCCCTCGACGAACCAGTCGCGGAAGTAGGCCTTGTCGAAATGCGCAAGGACCTCCGAGACCGTGGTGGAGTGCCGCCTGCGGTTTGCCGATGCCTTTCGCATCAAAGAAGTGGCCGTGGCGACGGAAGCCTCTTCGGGTTCGTTTTGATTGGCTGGGTGGGACAACATGGGAGGGGAATACCCGCGATCACGTAGGCGGACAATCTTTTTAAATAAATATTGAACATTTTTTGAAGTTCTATGTCCGTGGGCAATGAAGCCTTCGACTTCGTCAGTTCATGTCACGGTTCTCCCGGGAGCGGGAAAGTCCGGTGTTCAGTGGTTGAAAATGAACTCTTTGGAGTTCAGCAGCGCCCAGAAGATGTCGTTGAGGATCTGCTGCTTCTGGGTGGCATCCTTGCCTTCCTCCACGGCGGCGAGGAGCTTGGACCGCTCGTCGGCGACGGGCTCTCGGTTGACGGTCCGCAGGTAGAGGTGGCGGATGATTTCCTCCGGGGTTTTCTTCTGCTCCCACATCGTCGGGACCAGTTTGCCTTGCTGGATCCGGTTGTGGGTGGCGTCGCCATTGAGCAAATGGAGGGCCTGGGAGAGGTTCGGCTCCATCTTCACTTCGCAGGAGCAAACGGTGGCGCGGGTGGCGCGGCCGAAGGTGGTGAGGAAGTAGGTCGAGGTATTGCCGTCGGCGATCTGCACGGCGCGCGAACCGAGCGGCAGGCCCTTGAACTTGTTCGGCGTGGCGGTGGCCTGGGAAATGCAGTCGAGTAGGACTTCGGCGCGGACCCGGCGGACCATCGCGCGGGAGAAATTGCGCGTGTCGGTGGCGTTGGTCTCGTTGGTGGCGCTGGAGAGCTGGTAGGTGCGGGAGGTGCAGATGTCGCGGACCAGCTTGCGCATGTCGTAGTTGTATTCGACGAACTTGTGCGAAAGGGCCGCGAGAAGCTCGGGGTTGGCGGGCGGATTGGAGATCCGGACGTCATCGACCGGATCGGTGATGCCGACACCGAAAAAGTGTGACCACATGACGTTGGAGACATTGCGGGGGAACCACGGATTGTCGGTGGAGGTCAGCCAGTCGGCCATCGCCTCGCGGCGCGATTTCTTGCCGAAGTCATCCGGCGTCGCGGTGCCGAGGAAGCGCGGCTTGACCGGCTGCTTGGTGACGAGGTGGGGAACCTCGCCGCCGCCGTCGAACACGATCCGTTCG
Source organism: Verrucomicrobiia bacterium Tous-C4TDCM (assembly GCA_002304315.1). GTDB lineage: Bacteria > Verrucomicrobiota > Verrucomicrobiia > Verrucomicrobiales > Akkermansiaceae > Haloferula. Next base: position 9,119 of record NEUO01000104.1, on the reverse strand, counting down.
CGCGGGTCTTCGGCGGGCTTGCGTTTCACCTGGGCGAAGAACGAGGCGAAGCCGTAGTAGTCGTCCATCGTCCAGCGGTCGAAGGGATGGTTGTGGCACTGCGCGCACTGGATGCGGGTGCCCATGAAGACCTGCGCGACGTTTTCGGTGAGTTTCAGGACGTCCTGCTCGATCTGGAAGAAATTGGTCGGTGGGCTGGAGAAGGTGCCGCCTTCCGAGGCGAGCAGTTCGCGGACGAGTTCGTTGAACGGAACGTTGCCGGCGATGCGGTCGCGCAGCCAGTTGTAGTAACCGAGGGCGGCCTTGTAGGAGACCTGCTGCGGGCCGTTGTTGAAGACCCGGATCTGGAGCAGCTCCGCCCACTTCATCACCCACATCTCGGAGAACTCCTTGCGGGCGATGAGCTCGTCGACCAGGGCCTCGCGCTTCTTCGGGTTGGGGTCGGCGAGGAATTTCTCGCGCTCCGCGGGCTCGGGCAACTTGCCGACGACATCGATAAAGACGCGGCGGATGAAGGTCTCGTCGTCGCAGAGCGGGGCGGGGATGATGCGCAGCTTGTGGAGCTTCTCGTGGACGTGCTTGTCGATGTAGTTGAATTCCGGGAGTTCGGGCCGGGTGTAGTCGAGGTCCTTCGGGATGACGATGGCTTGGGCGACCTCGGTGAAGGTCATGAAGCGGCCGAGCAGGAAGGCCTCGCCGCGGTTCTTCGATTTCGATGCGCCGCTGCGGGGATCGATCGACACCGAGTTGTCGTTCGAAGTGGAGAAGGAGGAAAGCGTGGTGACGTCCCGGTCGGTGCCGTCGGAGTAGATGGCCTTGACGGTGAACGGGGTCTCGAGGTCCTCGCCCTTGATGACGACTTGGGCGGGTTCGATCGAGATGCCGGTGGGTTTGGCGATTTCGCCCTGATCGTATTCGGCGCCGGCCTTGATCCAGTCGACGAGGGTTTGGTAAGGCGCGCTGCCTTTTCTGAAAAGGGTGCCGCCGGTGTGGGGGACGGTGCCGATGGCCTTGGTGACGAGCAGCGACTCTTCGGGCAGGGCGAGATTGACGCGGCGGCCGGGATTTTCGCGGGTCAGGCGGAAGTGATCGCCCTGGGCATCGAAGCCGAAGAGCGTGAGGTGGAAGCCATCCTTGCCGCGGGCCGAGCCGTGGCAGGAGCCGGTGTTGCAGCCGGCGGAGGTGAGGACCGGCATCACGTCGAGCTGGAAGGAAATCGGGCGCGGCTTGGCGGCGTCTTTCACCACCACGGCGATCTCGGTCTTCAGGCCGCGGTATTCGAGGGTCAATGTGGTTGCGCCGTCCTTGAGCGGCTTGAGCAGGGTGCCTTCAAGCTTGGCGAGAGTGGGGTCGGCGAGGGTCGCCTTGACCTGGCGGCTGATGTCCTGGGTGGCGGCGTCGTTGAAACGGGCGACGACCAGCACCTTGTGGAAATCGGCGGCGGTTTCGAGGATGACGGCTTTCGGGAATGCTTCGATCGCACCAATTGCCGGGTCGGCGGGCGCGTTCCAGTCGGGGAGGGCGGTTTTCGGGCGGGGGGCGAGCACGATTCCCTCGGGCCATGGCGCGCCTTCCTTGACCCAGCTTTCCAAGGCGGCGACCTGCTCGGGATCGAGCGGCTTGCCTTTCGGCGGCATGATCTCGTCGTTATCTTCCGCGAGCTTCACGCGGACCAGCAGCTCGGACTTGTCGTGGTGTTCGAGGTCGAGGCTGGCACCGGACTCGCCGCCTTTGAGGAAATCCTCGCGGGTGGTCAGCAGCAGTTCCCCCTTGGTCTTCTCCGGGCAGTGGCAGGACAGGCACCTGGTTTCCAGGACCAGCCGGGCGCGCTCGAACGATTCCGAGCCTGCGGCGACCGCGGAAATGGCAAGGGAAAGGGCGACGGAATGCTTCAAGGAAGCGAAGGGCACCCCGCGAATACGGCGGTAGGAATCGTTTTCTCACAGAACACTTGCGGGATCCGCCGTCGTCCGCAGATCAGCTGGAAAACCCAGCTTCGCCCGTCCGGATCGTCCCGCTTTCGAGGATCCGGCAGCGGAGGCCGCCGCGGTTGTGCATCAGTTTTTCGGTCCCCGCTTTGCCGCAGGCCTGGTCCATCCAGTAGCAGGGGGCGCATTTCTGGGTGCCTTCGAGCAGGGCGTCGCCAAGGCGGAAGACGCGGCCGACGAGGTGGTTGAGGTCGATGCCGGAAACCACGACGTTGCGGCGGAAGGCGGAGGCGGGGAGGTCGGGGTTTTCGGCGTGCTGGCGGATGTCATCGATCACGCCGCGGTCGATCAGGGTGAGTTGGCCCTTGTAGTCGTCCTTCCATTCGAAGAATCGGTCGCCGGGGATGCCCTTGCCGGCGATGAGCTCGACCGCTTCGTGCTCCACGATCTCGTGCTCGTCTGGAGTCTGGTCGTGGTGGCCGAAGTAGTTGTGGCCGGGGGAGGTGTAGATCCCATGGATGACGGCGCGAGGCATGGGGGGACTTTAAGTGCCAAGTGAGAAGTTCCAAGTGCCAAGGAAGCGGTGGCCGGTGAGTGTCGCCTTCAAAGCGACACTCCGCTCATCGGCTTCGAAGCAAGGAGGATTCGTGGCGGCCACCGGGAATGCCTGCGCGACTAAGACAGCAGCATTTCCAGCAGCTTCCCGTGCACGCTGTCGTTCCGGACGAGGCCATGGAACCGCTCCGCCTGCGGGCCGACGGCGGTGATCAGGGTCATGTCGGCGGTGTGGACGGTCCCGGTCCAGCCGATGCCGGTGTGGTTGCCGGCGATCTGGCCGAGAATGCCGGGCGGATTGGCGAGCAGATGATTCCACTCGGGGACCGGCTTGCCGCTCATGGTGTCGAGCAGAGTCGCCGCTTCGGAGTCGGTCGGTTTGAAGCCGAGGCGCTCCTGAACGAGTGCAGTCAGCTCCGCGGTGCCGCCTTTCTTCGCATTCCACTCGGCGAAGATCCGCTCGTGGGACGCTTTGATGCCGGCGATGCGGCTGAAGTGCTGGTTGGTGCGGCCGTAGGAAGAGCCCATGCCGTTGAGGCCGGGGTTCGAGTTGCCGTGGTCGCTGGTGATGACCACGAGAACATCGTCGCGGCCGGCGAGGGTTGCCAGTACGGTGGCAATGGCGTCGTCGAAGGCGAGTTGGTCGCCGAGGAGGCCGGCGACGTCGTTGGCGTGGGCCGCATGGTCGATGCGGGCGCCTTCGACTTGGAGGAGGAACGGCGCGTCACCTGTTAGAAAGCGCTTCAAGGCGGCGTCGGTCATCTCGGAGAGCGTGGGCACCATTTTCGCCAGGGATTCGTCATTGGAATGGTCGACCGAATAGGGAAGGTGACCGGAAGTGAAGGTGCCGAGCAGGCGAGGCGATCTGGCGGCGAGGAGTTGGTCGCGGGTGCGGAGGATCTCGTAGCCGGCCTTGGCGAAGTCCGCGAAAAGGTCGCTCTTGTCCTTGCGCTGGGCGGGATCGAAGAATTGTGAACCGCCGCCGAGGACAATCTCCGCGCGGTCGAGATACTGCGAGGCGATGGACTGCTCGTCGTCGCGGTTCGGAGTGACTGCGGCGAAGCCGGCCGGCGTGGCGTGGGTCACCGTGGCGGTGGTGACGAGACCGAGGCGGCACTTCTTAGCCCGCAGCGTCACGCCGATCGGTTCCAACTTGCGGCCCTTGTCGGTGACATTGATCTGACCGTTCGGCACGCGCTGGCCGCCGCCCCAGGCGGAGGAGGCCGCGGCGGAATCGGTGACGAGGGAGTTCGCCGAAGCGGTGTCCATCAGCCCTTGGACGGAGCCGGGCGATTGAAGGAGTTCCCACCAGCGGGTGGAGCGCTTGCGGGTCTGCTGAGAGAGGGCCTCGGTCAGTGGCAGCACGCCGTGGCTCATGCCGTCGGACACCATGAAGACGATCCCTCGGACGCGTTTTGCTGGAACCGTGGTCGTTTGAGCATGGGAGGAAGAAAGCAGGTTGCCGAGTCCTCCGAAAAGGCCGGCTTGAAGTATATGGCGGCGGGTCGATGTCATGGGTGCGTGTGAAAAGCTTTCGCGTCATTCGGCTGCCGGGCAAGGACCTTACGGGGTAGAAATTGTCACGGTTTCGGACTTATTCTCTCCATGACCCCGGATTGCCGTTCATCGCCGGGGCTGCGGTGCCTTCATGGGCAGGACCGTGCAGTCCGGTCTTCGCACAAGCGGAGGTCCGGCAAAGCGGTATCGTTCGGGAGACATGGCCCGCCACGCCCGGTTCATCTTCCGCCACCCGGTCCGCCAGAAGCGGGCGAGGTCGTATCCTCCCGCCCGCAATGCTTTCCGGTGGCCGGCCCAGATGGCGAGCGTCACTCCGGCGAAGATGAGCTTTTGAAAGTTGATCGTGAGCAGCCGCAACCACGCCGGGCGGGTGCGATGCAGGATCGCGATGCGTTCGCACTGGAAGCGGATGTGGGTCACTTCGTCGGCGAGGATCTGTCCGCAGATCGCCCGCAAGACCGGTGAACGTGTCGCCCGCCGCAGCGCGTTGTAATAGATCAGGGCATGGGTTTCGACCATGACCACCGGCGTGACCCAGGTCTCCATCCGGGGTATGGCGTAGCGGATCGTGCGGAACAAGCTGTCGCCCCAGTTGGATCGGGCGCGGGGAACGCCGGCCAGATCGAGGAATCGGCCGAGGTTGGCGCCGTGGCGCTGCTCTTCCACGATGAAAAGTCGGACCGCCGCGACGAATTCCGGATCACCGATCGAGACGGCATAGTGGCGGGCGGCTTCCATCAGATGGGAACCGTCCGATGACTCGCCCAGTTGCCAGGCGCGGAGGGAATCCGAGATGGCTGACAGTTCCTCATCGGTCACCGCCGCTCCCAACTCCCACGGGACGGGTCGCTGGCATGCCGCGTTGTTTTCAAAATGGGCGATCCATTCGGAGGATCTTGTGATTCGCGGGGGGTGGCCCGGTTTGGGGATACTTGGGTTGAGAGATTCCTGGATGCCGGATGAATGGTTCATTCTGTGTGTGCGGATTCGCGGCGGCATCCCGCAGGATCGGCGTGCGATCCCGATGAACGACGGATGAAGTTTTCCTCAAGTCGGTGCGCCTACTCAATCTTCCCGCTTCACCATCACCCGGGCGAGCACGTCGTCCAGGTCCAGGTGATGGTGTGATGAGGCTATTGGCTAGATGGCAATAGTCTAGATTCAGCGATTGGCTGGAAATATGCGGTGTAGTCAGCCGTGCTCATTTTCAGCGGGTGCATTCCGTGCTTGCAGCCAAGAAGGCTCGTGATCGTAGGTTGCAGCCCTCTGTTCCCACCCCAAAGAAAATCAATTTCCAATAGCTCCCGGTGATCTTCAGGAATCGCCATCAGAGTTGTCGGGACTGCGATCTCCAAGAAAACGCGGGCGTTGCTGAATTCCTCAAGAACTGCAAAAATCTCCTCTGAGAATTCTTCGGGAACATAAAAACAATCCGCCATTCCATGGCGGTAATAAATTTTATTTCTAGTAGTATGCTTGCGATGCTCGCGAGAGATTATGTTCGGCCATCCCACCTATTCACCACTGCCGAAGCCCGTTCGATGGAAGATTCCGTCACTTTGATGCCTAATTCATCCGCGAGCCGCTCGATCTCAAACTCGGGTGCCGTGAGAACCTTCTCATAGTTCACTCCGACAAACGGATGACCAGTCTGGAAGAATCCCTCGATCTCGCGGTGCAGGATCCGTTGCATCTTCTCGGGCTCCGGAAACCACCCTCTTCGGGTTAAGCCACAGCCACTTAGGAGACGGAGCCCCCCGGGCACGCCGGTTTTACGGTAGATGCGTTGGTAGCCCCGCCAGACGGGCACCAGCGATTCGACGTAAGCACTTTCAAAAGCGTCGATCGCTTCCCGCGGCCGTTGGTGTGGCGGCCGGTCCCGGCCCCATTCGTAATCGTCGAAGATCAGGATCCCGCCCGGAGCCAGAAGTGGCCACGCGAGGGCCGCATCCGTCATCACGTCGGCCGCAAGGTGACTGCCGTCGATGAAGATGACATCAAAGCTTTCTGAAAGCCCGTCTGTGATCATCCGGGCGAGGGTCTCCAAAGATCGCCCCCGATGGAGACGCTCCCGGTCACCATGGCCGCCGCGGCGGCAGTTCTCCTCGAAAAGCGCTCGGGTCGATTCCGCCACCTGAGGCGTCGTCGGGTCCGGAAGATAAGGATCCACGGTGTCCACGGTGGAACCGGGATGGGTGAAAATCGCTTCGAGCATCACGTTCGCGCTGACCCCGTCGAAGGCTCCGATCTCCAGCACCCGCCGGGGATGAGCGCTTGCGACCCATCGCTGCCACGCGTCCGGGACCATCCGATACCAACCCCACGACTTCTCGTCCCGATACTTCTCCAACGGGATCATGAGCCTCCCGGATTGTTGTCGCTTGTTCGACCTATCGAAGTTTCCCCGTTCCAGCCCACCCGAAGGTCGTCAGCTACCCACGGTTCGAGCATTTCTTTCAGCCCCGGTTCCCAGTCGGGCTTGTCTCTCATTTGGTGGGATCGGCTCATCGCCGGCGCGGCTTGGCCGGTCAGTCGGGCCACGACGTCCGGGAGCGTATCCAACTCATCCAAGCTCAGGACCGCGGCGTAGCGGTTGGGGCGCGCTCCGAGCCAATGGGTCTGCGCATCGGTGTGCCAAGCGATGGAAGAATAGCCGCGGAAGTATCCCAGCCGCTCGCAGAAATGGCGGAACGACCGGGCCGGCGCCTCGCGTTCGCGCACAACCCGGTGCTGGTAAGTGGAGCGGATCCGCTCGTAGGGGTCGCGATGGATGGCGATCATCGGAACGTCCGCGTCGAATGCGGCGCTGGCAGGGTGCGCCAAACCCAGTTCGCGAAGGCCGTGACTCGGCTCTCCGGGAAAGGATTTCCTACCGTGGTGAAGCTCGAAGAAAAAATCAACGATGCTCAATGTGCCCACCTTCGGCGATGCGGCGATCCCGAAGCCCCGTTTGAAGTCCACGTAAACGTCTCGCATTGCCTTGCAGGAACTACTGCGCCGACTTGGCGGCTGCTTCGATTTCAGCGCGGATTTTTGCTTCGAATTTCGGCGTCACCACATGCTTGGCCCATTCGGCAGCGGTTTCCGGTTGACCCGTCTTCAGCGCCTGACGTGCATAGGCTAGTGCCACCGCTTCGTTTTGCTCAGGAGTCAGCGATGATCGGTTGTCCTCATACCACGTCCACGCCCCATCGCCGTCTCTGGCCACCCATTGTTCGATGGCGGTCTCGATCCAATAAGGAGCATGCTGAGAATTACCCGCCGTGATCTTCTCGATAAAGGCTTGCGGGTCCTTGCCTACTTCCGCAATCACGGATTTTCGTTCGTTTTGCCAGATATCACCTTCGATTTTACGCTTGAGTTCCGGGTTGTCGATGCCCTCCGTCTGCTTCCACGCGTCAGCAAAATTCTTCTTCATTGAAGCGAATCGTGCGAACGACGCTTCGAACCCGTCAAGCTGAGCCGGTTGGAGAGACTCCTTGTTATTCTCAAACCATAACCTAGCCTCAACATCATTCATTTGGAGGTAGGTTGACATTGCGATCGAAAGTAATTCTGTCTGGCCGGGAAATTCAGCGGATCCAAGCACGGATTTCAGGGCGTTCGGTGCATCCTTTGCTGCCATGAGCTGTAATGCTCTCATTTTAAGAATTCATAATTCTGTATCGCCGTTGTTCAGGTCGCCGCTGGCAAGAATCTCCCATACTTGCTCGGGCGACCGGTCGACGCAGCCGCCCAAAAGAGATATCAGTCCTGCGCCAGATCCAAGTATCTCCGAAGATTCACGAATGGTTTGTTCAGTTGAAAGTCCTAAGGCTGCTGCATTGCTGACCCACTTGGCGAGAGCAAGTCCAATGGTCCGTGCTTCAGTATCATCAAGTGTGCTGAAATCTATAGCTGATAAATCATCAAGATTTTTTGAATATTTGAGTGATAATGACAAGCCTGCAAGAGCGGCTTTCTTCAATTCGGCATCCTTGATGAGGGATATCGAATTAAGTGTTGAAGGTGTAATTCCTGCATTTTGATAAAGTTGTGATGTGAAATCCCCAGCAAGAAGGCCGTCGCCGAAATGTTTTTTGATGGCAAGGCGGGCTTGATCGATGGTTTCTGGAGAGCTTTTGTCAAAAATTGCTTTGATCATGAAGCCCATGCATGCGCGCTTGATTGTCGCGTCACCCGAGCATCTGGCAAGAATTGAAAGTGCTTTATCAGAGTTTTCTTGGTCGCACCAGTAGAAAAGAATTAGAAGATATCCTCCATTCTCACCGTCTAGATTCCAACGGTCTGGCCCGACATCTTCCAAGTGAGCGATGACCGCGTTTATGTCAACTTTTATTGGAATTCCATTCGTGCCTATCCGGTTGTTTGGATTGCGAAGGTCGGGGAGATTTTTTGAATGTAACGGCGTCGAAGTTGTTGTGCTTTTTGAGCGCGGCGATTTTTTGCCTTCCTTTCCTGATGTGGAGACGGTGTCATTTTCATCACATGAGTAAACTAGTATGGTTGATGCGCCGGCCAACATCAGCATGAAAGACCATAGGAAAGAATGCATATTCAGGGGTCGGTTACAGGAGTCGGGATTTAGATGTAAATTGCTGTTTGATCATCAAAGCGTCGATCTTTTGCCGAACGCAACTGACTTTCCGCGCTAACCGGGATGTGCTTTTTGGGACACTAGAGGTTATCGTAGAAGCTGCCTCCACTTGCATCGCAGTTTGGAGCTTGCCCCGCGTCGTATGGACTTCTGTATGGTGATGAACTTGGCGTCGCGCCACCGCATTGAACCCAAGATTCAAATGTGTGGCCGGAGTAAATATCTCTACATTCTAGCAAGCAAAGGTGAACAAAAACAGCGTGGGAGCCGCCATCGACTGCTTTCCATGCGCATTTTTCCGCCGGTTTAAAGTCATTAGGTCCAGCATACGGGGTCTCGAGCCATGCGGTATCCAACTGGCATGTCCACCTGAAAGGAGATGAACCAGTCCAGTAGCTTGCATTCACTAATCCTGAAAAGAGTGTGAGATTTGATGCCGCAACTGTTGCGACGACACTTCGCTTGATGAAAGACCGTCTTGTGATGGAATTGCTCATGTTGTTTAATTGATTTCAGGTTTT
>NEUO01000103.1 GCA_002304315.1 Verrucomicrobiia bacterium Tous-C4TDCM | reverse complement strand
AATGATGAAAGCCTCACGGAAACAATTGATTCTAATCCTGATCGCCACCCTCGCCGCCCTCTTCGGCACGAGTTGTAGGACGGTCCAAGGCATCGGACAGGACGTCGAACACGCCGGCGAGCACATTGAGGATGCCGCCCACTGAACGCCGGATCTTTCGTTGCGAATCCGATGACCCCGCATCATCTCAAAGTCTGCGCCGCGTGCGTCATCGGAGGCGCAGTCTGCGTTTCCCCTATCTCTGCAGCGGGGAAGGACGATACTGGCGGCACGTTCGGTCTCTACCTTGAGAACGACCTCTTTGCTGGCACGGATCAGCATTATACCAGCGGATTCAAAGTGAGCTGGAGTTCGCGCGATCTGGAGCAACTCGGCGACTCGAAGTATGCCAGCCCCTTCCTGCCGATCTTCAATCTGCTGCCGTATATCGACGAGATCAGTTATCAGAAGACGGGCTGGTTTACCGGACCAAGGAGTTCAAGGGCCAAGACGAGGGCCAGACTTTCGGCACGGTTTCGTTGAATTGGACGTTCTAACAGAATAATTGATGTTCTTTCTGTCGCATGAGTCACATCCGTGCATTGTGCCCGCCCCTCTGGCGGAAGAGAGTGCAGAATACCTGTCATTCGGAGGTTATTCCTGAGGGCCATTAAATTCCCGGTGCTCAAGGTAAAAGAGTTATAGAGCCAATTAATGACGGCACGCATGGTGCAGTCTAAAGCGGTCGGGAATCATTCCCTATTTATCTTATGCGCTTATATCTTTGCATCATCTTCGAATTCCTCCTCCACGCGGTGGTCTGGTCAGCCGTTCCTGTCCAAGGCGAATTGAAGAAATGGCACAAGCTCACCTTGGACTTCAACGGTCCCGCCACGAGTGAATCCGCCACGCCGAACCCGTTCACGAGTTACCGGCTCGACGTGACTTTCACGTACGGCGGGACGGGGAAGAATTATGTCATCCCCGGCTATTATGCCGCCGATGGGGATTCCGCGAACACCTCCGCGGCGGCGGGCAATGTCTGGCGTGTCCACTTCGCACCCGACGAGACGGGCACCTGGACCTACTCCACGTCGTTTCGCTCCGGCACCAACATCGCGACAAGCACCGAGGTCGGATCCAGCGGCGGATTCTTCGATGGCGACATGGGGAGCTTCAGCATCGCCGAATCGGACAAGACCGGCCGCGACTTCCGCGGCAAGGGTCGGCTCGACTATGTCGGCAAGCACCACCTTCGCTTTGCAGGGACGGGTGACTATTTCATGAAGGCGGGCGTCGATGCGCCGGAGAACTTCCTCGCTTACGCGGACTTCGACGGGGGTTTCAAAAGCGATGGCGCCGGCGATGACCTGATCAAGACCTGGTCGCCCCACGTGGCGGATTGGCAAAGCGGCGACCCGGTGTGGCAGGGGGGGAAAGGAAAGGGAATGATTGGCGCGATCAACTACCTCGCCGCGGAAGGACTCAATGCCTAGGCCGCGAGCCAGAAGGCCTCCTCGCCCTGCGGGAGTCCGACCGTGAAATCCTGAACCAGCTTGTCACCGTCGTAAATGCCGAGCAAAACCATGCCACTTGGATCTTTCTCTATGTTCGATACCGGCACGATGAGATGAGATTCATCCACCGTCAGAATCGTTTCCAACGGAAGGGGCGCCGCCGCCGGCGCCGGGCTTCGCGGCACCTTGCGCGGACCGGTCCACAGCGCCTTCAGGTGCGGCGTGGATCCATGAGGAAGCAAGGAGTGTGGTGATAAGTGCGAGCGTGTGTTTCATGCGCAGGTCGTGTTGAATTTCCTCCAGGCTTCGGCCCTTCGTTTCAGGCACCATGATTGGGATCCTCATCGACTTCGAACGCGTCGAGGGCGTGTCGATCATCCAACCGGTACCGCGGCTGAGCGGGCACCAGCTGAGGAAGTCCCGGGCGAAAGGGAAAACCATCGCTGGCGCAGCGTCGCGCGACTACGCCCCGCCGGTGGCGATGTGCGCGAATTTCCCGTCGAGGAAGTGGAGGACCATCTCTTCCACCTTCTCGTCGCCGAGGCGCTCGATGACTTCCACCGAAAAGCCGCGGGCGATGAGCTGGCGGGCGCGGGCGGGGTCGATGCCGCGGGCGCGGAGGTAGAAGATTTCGTCGTCGCTGATGGCGGAGCTGGTGCTGCCGTGGGAACACTTCACGTCGTCGGCGTTGATCTCGAGGCCGGGCATCGAGTTGGCCTCGGCGTCCTCGCTCATGAAGAGGTTGCGGCAGGTCTGGTAGGCGTCGGTGCGGTGCGCGCCCTCGTCGACGAAGATCAGGCCGGAGAAAATGGTACGAGATTTATCGTAGAGCGAGTTCTTGTAGAGCAGGTCGCTGTAGGCGCCGGGGCTGACGTGGTGCTGGAAGGTGCGCTGGTCGTATTCCTGTTCGCGGGCCGGAATGCTGACCGACAGCATGTCGGAGCGGGAGCCTTCGCCTTCGAGCCGGCTCAGCGATTCGTTGCGGGCCCAGGCGGCGCCGGTGTTGAGGATGAAGCCGGTAGCCGACGCGTCCTTGGCGACGCCGGTCTCGTTGACTTGGATGACCTTGGTCTTCTCGTTGAAGGCCTGGATCGCGAGGTAGTCGAGCTTGGAGCCCGGGCCGGCGATCAGGTCGTTGACGGCGATGCAGAGGCCGGGGTCGCGGTCGTTGGCGGACTGGAAGTAGTCGACCACGCGGACCTTCGAGTTCGGGCCGGTGACGACCAGGGTGTGCGGGAAGATCGCGGTGTTCTCGCCGGACAGCCAGTGGAAGACTTCGATGCTGCCCTCGACCTCGACGTTGGCGGGGACGTGGACGAAGAGGCCGTTGGAGAGATGGGCTTCGTGAAGGGCGGTCCACTTGGCCGAGCCGAGGCGGGTGTCCTGCTTCATGAAGTGCTCGCGGACGAGGTCGCCGTGGGAGACCAGGGCCTCGGCCAGCGGCAGGCAGAGGACGCCGGCGGGGAGCTTGGATTCGGAGTGGAGGAGCTGGTCGTTGGCGAAGACGAATTTGGCGGCGGGGGATTCGAGGGCGGTGGAGCGCTCGATGATGGCTGCGGGCAAGCCGCCCGCGCCCTCCTTGTCGAAGGCGGCGAAATCGAGCTGCTTGAACGACGAGAAGCGCCACATTTCATGCCCGCGCTTCGGGGTCGGCAAGTCGAGGAAGCGCTGCCAGGCCGCGCGTTGGCGGTCGGCGAACCAGGCGGGAAACGCGGCGGGCGTCTCCGGGGCGGAATCGAGAAGGGAAGCGGGATGTTCGAGCACGGCGGGCATGGGAGTCATTTCGGGGGTGGGTTCTGCAAGTAATCCGCGTCAGCCAGATCTTGCGGGCGTCCCGTGGCGATTTTGTTCAGGATCAGATCGTCCTTGGAGATTATGGGTATGTTGGTGTCGTCCACCGGGACAAAGCTCTTTCGCTCGTAGCACTGTTGGAAGTCGACACCCTTGATGCGGTTGAGAATGTCCACGCGATTCGGTTCGACTCCCATTTGGGTCATCCTTCCTTCTCCAGTGAACATGTCAGTTTCGAGTCCGGGATAGTCCAAGCCGTAATCTCGCAGAGCCGCCATCACCAGGAGGGCATTCGATTCGGTGGGCTCCACCCAGACGTCGAGATCCTTCGTGAACCGTGGGTAGCCGTGGTAGCTGACCGCATGTCCGCCGACGACGAGAAACCGCACCTCATGGGAATGGAAGCACTTTAAGAGTTCTCTCAAGTCGCGGCTCAACTCCAGTTTCTGCATATCCGTAGTATTGGGCTCTGAGGCGTTCCGTGATGTTCAAGCGCTCGACGGGTGTCATCGCATGATTGCGACGACGCTCCTCTGCATCGGCTTCTTCGAAGGAATCGAACACTTCGATGGTGAGACCCGGGCGTTTGCTGGTTCCGTTGGCTTCCATGGCAGTTCCTTATTACCCGACCGAGCCTTCCATCTCAAGGTCGATCAAGCGCTTGAGTTCGACGGAGTATTCCATCGGGAACTCGCGGACGAGGTCGTTGATGAAGCCGTTGACGGCGAGCGACATCGCCTGGCCTTGATTGAGGCCGCGCTGCTGCATGTAGAAGAGCATTTCCTCCGACACCTGCGAGACGCTGGCCTCGTGCTGGGTGGCGTGCTGGTTACCCTTCACGGTGATCGCCGGGTAGGTGTCGGTGCGGCTCTTGGTGTTGATGAGAAGCGCGTCGCACTCGGTGTTGTTCTTGCAGCCCTTGAGGTGCTTCGGAATGTGGACCTGGCCGCGGTAAGTCGAGCGGCCTTGGCCGACGGAGATCGACTTCGACACGACGTTGGAGGTCGTATTGTTGGCGGCGTGGATCATCTTGGCGCCGGTGTCCTGGTGCTGGCCGCTGTTGGCGAGGGCGATCGAGATCACCTCGCCGCGGGCGCGCTCGCCCTTCATGATGACGCCGGGATACTTCATCGTCAGGCGGCTGCCGATGTTGCAGTCGATCCAGCGGACCTCGGCGTCCTCCATCGCGAGGCCGCGTTTGGTGACGAGGTTGAAGACGTTGCTGCTCCAGTTCTGGACGGTCACGTACTGGATCTTCGCGCCTTTCAGGGCGACCAGTTCGACCACGGCGGAGTGGAGGGTGGCGGTCTCGAATTTCGGCGCGGTGCAGCCTTCCATGTACATCACCTCGGAGCCTTCGTCGGCGATGATCAGGGTGCGCTCGAACTGGCCGAAGTTCTCGGAGTTGATGCGGAAGTAGGCTTGCAGCGGTTGCTTCAGCTTCACGCCCTTCGGGATGTAGATGAAGGAGCCGCCGGAGAAGACCGCGCTGTTGAGGGCGGAGAACTTGTTGTCACCGGTCGGGATGACCTTGCCAAACCAGGGGCGGAAGATCGCCTCGTGCTCCTTCAGGCCTTCGTTCGAGTTCACGAAGATGACGCCGAGCTTGGTCAGCTCTTCCTTCATGTTCGAGTAGCTGGCCTCGGAGTCGTACTGGGCCTCGACGCCGGCAAGGAAGGCGCGCTCCTGCTGCGGGATGCCGAGACGCTCGAAGGTCTCGAGCACTTCCGGCGGCACTTCGTCCCACGAGCGCTTCGGCTTCTCGCCGTCGGACAGGTAGTAGCGGATGACGTCGAAGTCGATGCTCTCCAGATCTTTGGTCGCCCAGTTGGTGGGCATCGGCTTCTCGCGGAAGACCTTGAGCGCCTTGTGGCGGAACTCGCGGATCCACTGGGGCTCGCCCTTGACCTCGCTGATGTAGTCGACGGTGCGCTCGGTCAGGCCGCGGCCGGCATCGAACTTGTGGCGCTCGGGAAAGCTGAAGTCGCCCTTGCTGCGGTCGATGTCGATCGCTTCCCGCGTGTCGGCGTCGATGGTACTAGATGCGTCGTAGGACATGGAAGTGGGAAAGTGCCGAGTGAGATAAAGAAGTGCCGAGTGATCAGTGATCACTGATCAGTGGGGAGGAGAAAGACATGGTCGGTGGAGCGAGCGGCGTTCAGGCGGGAACGAGTTCGACGTCCTTGAGGAAATCGTAGCCGTGCTTTTCGAGTTCGAGCGCGAGCTCGGGGCCGCCGGAGCGGACGATCTTGCCGGCGGCCATGACGTGGACGTGGTCGGGGGCGATGTAGTCGAGCAGGCGCTGGTAGTGGGTGATCAGCAGCATGCCTCGTTCCGGCGAGCGCATGGCGTTGACGCCCTTGGCGACGATCTTCAGCGCGTCGATGTCGAGGCCGGAGTCGGTCTCGTCAAGGATGCTGTATTTCGGCTCGAGCATCATCATCTGGAGGATTTCGTTGCGCTTCTTCTCGCCGCCGGAGAAGCCTTCGTTGACCGAGCGGGCGGTGAATTTCCGGTCCATCTCGAGGTGGTCCATCTTCGAGTAAAGCCGCTTGTAGTAGGCGACCGCGTCGATTTCCTCGCCCTTCGGCAGGCGCGACTGGAGGGCGGCGCGGATGAAGTTGGCGTTGGAGACGCCGGGGACTTCGGCCGGATACTGGAAGGCGAGGAAGATGCCGGCGCGGGAGCGCTCGTCGACGCTCATGCCGAGCAGGTCCACGCCGTCCATGGTGATGGTGCCGCCGGTGACGAGGTAGCCTTCGTGGCCCGAGATCACCTTCGAGAGGGTCGATTTGCCGGAGCCGTTCGGGCCCATGATGGCGTGGACCTCGCCGGCGGGGATCTCAAGGGTGACACCCTTGAGGATTTCGGTGCCGTCTTCGAGGGTGGCGTGGAGGTTGGTGATGAGCAAAGACATGGGGAATTGCCGATTGAAGATTGAAGATTGTCGATTTCAGGAAACGGGGAGCTCGCCGCGGAGGGTGATCTCGATGTCGGTGATGAGGGTGCCGGGTGGCAGGTCGAGGATGTCGGCGAGGTTGACGCCGGGTTTGAAAACCACGTCGTGGATCGCGCCGCTCAACTTGTCGTGGAAATGACCGTGCTCCGCGAGATTGGGGCAGAAGCGGGAGGACTCGCGGTCGAAATTGACCTGGCGGATGACGCCGTGCTGCACGAGCGCCTCAAGGCAGTTGTAAACGGTGGCCAGCGAGATGTTCGGCAGGCGGTCCTTGATCCGCATGAAGACGTCGTTCGCGGTGGGGTGGTCGCGCTGGTCCATCAGCAGGCGATACACCTCCCACCGTTGGCGGGTCATGCGCAGGCCGGAAATCTCGGCGGGCATTTCCGGCGAGGCGTCGAGTCCGTGGTCTGATGATCGGGTAACCATAAGGGGTGGCGGAAGCTACCCCTGATGTCCGATCTAGCAAGAATAATTCTAATTTCTATTCCTAAACTGTTTCGGCCCTCCGAAAGAAAGATGGCCGGAGCGGCCTAGCGCTGCCAACCTTCAATCTTGTAGATCTTCTCCGCCAACTTCCGTTCGGAACCTTGGGAATCCGGCTTGAACCAGACTTCGAAGCGGGCGGCGTACGGCTTGCCCCAATCGCCTTCGTAGATCGTGAAGCCTGATTTGGCGCCGAACTTCTCGGTGGGATCCGCCGACCAGGTCATGCGGGTTTCCGACGCGGCTTCGAGGCGGTCCTCGGAAAGCGGGGTGCCTTTGGTCACTTCGAAAGCCTTGAGGTAGACGACGCCGGGTTCGCCGGGATTGAGGGAGAACGCCACGCCGTAGATTCCAGGCTGCATGCCTTCCAGCAAGCGGACCGGCTCCCCGCTGGCACCGCCGAGCCGGAGGGCGAGGTCGCGCGCCCGGGTCTTCGCCCGGTTGACGGCGGCAGGCGGGTCTTTCTGGAATTCCGAAAACTCGGCTTCCAAGGTTTTGATGCTGGCTTTCGTGACCCTCCGTTCGAGCGCCTTCGATTGTTCGAAAATCTCCACCCAGACCCCGCCGCCTTCGATCATCACGCGGCTTTCGTGCATCCGGTTTCCCTCGGACATCTCCGGAGTGACCGGGGAGGATCCTTCTTGCACATGTTGGATGTCGTAGCGGCTCCATTGCTTGCGGTCGAGGCAGAGGAGCACCCGGGTTTGGAAAGAGGCGTCGCCGCCGTTGTCCGAGATGTAACCGTGGAGCTCGTCCCGCGGTTCGCCGCCGTAGCTCCAGCGGCGCGCGGCGAAATGGTTGCCCTGCTCGATGAAGACATGCCAATCGGGCGAGGCCTCGATGTAGGCGCGGAAGTCCGCGGGATGGTCGGTCGAAGCCCGGCGCAGCGACGGCAGCGAGGGCACGAACGAAGGATCGCTGCCTCCCGGCACGCGCAGCGCGGCTTTCACCGCGAGCTGCATGGTGTCCGTTCCCTTGGAGCCCGCATCGCTCCATTCGCCGGCCGCGTCGATTTCAGGCACCGCGATCTCGATGCCTTCCGGGATCGTGAGATGGTCGGCGAAACCGTCTTCGGAAGGGCCGAAGAACGAGGAGATCATGAGCAGAGCCAGCGTCGGAATGACGAGTGCCGCAAGTGTGGCCAAACGAAGGAACGCGAACAAGGCGCCGCGCCAGCGCTTGGCGGCGAGACGGGCGATGGTCTGGACCAGAAAGTAGCCGACAACGAGCGCGAAGCCCACGAGGCAAGCTTCCTGAATTACCAGCCAGCCGGGGAAAAGAAGGCTCGCGGCCACCAGTGCGGCGAGCGCCCCGATCCCAGACAGGAAGGGGAGCCACACCCACGGCGCGAAGGGCTTTTTGGGTTCCGGCGGGATCGGGGTTAAGGACGGTTCCACGGAGACGGGATGCTGTGCGGGTGTGAAGGGATGATGAAGTCGGGATAGAAATGAGGCGAACCTGCGGGGGTTCAGGCGAAGATATCGTTCTTCCCTTCAGGAAAAGGGTCGCTGCGATGTCAAGGGATGACATTCAGTCCTGCGGCTGCAGCCATGCGAGCCTGCCGGAGATCGAAGGTGCAAAACTCCGTTGCCGCAAGCTCTGGTGCCAAAGCCACATGCAGCGTGTCAAGCGAGCGGCAAAGGGTGCTGATTCCGTGAGCGGCAGAAAGAGATTCCGCCGTGGCGAAGACATCCGGCCAGGAAACGGCCACCCGCTCATGTACGGAAGCGGTGAGGTCGGATTCCACTTGTGCGATCAATGTTTCGCACTCGATTTGGGTCAATTCGCCGCGGCCGGCTTTTTGCCGCAGGGCGGAGCGCATCTCCAGTTCGTGGAGAATATTGACCGGCGGTTTGCCGGGGCTGGCATTCACGAAGGACACCGCCTCAGCGGCACGAGGTTCCGGAAGATAGAGCTTCAGCAGGACACCGGTGTCGAAGTAGCGCATCAGAAGCGCTCGGCTCGCAGTTCATCCAGAATGACCTGCGAGTCGGGCAACACCCGGCTCCCGAACAATGCTTGCTGGCGTGCCAGAAAGTCAGGTCTGGCATCGACCGGCTTCGGCTCGTCATCCTTACGCTCCAGAGACCTCCGCCGTTTGAGAAACAGGATGAAATCGTAGGTTTCGCGCACCAGCGATTCCGGTGCGGTTTTGATTTCATCGATCAAGGCCTCCCTGGCGATCGGGGCGGGAAACTAAGTCATGGCGGATGGGATGGCAAGAGTTCCGGAGCGGCGGGATGACCCGGGCTGCCGGAAGCGTGCCGCGCTACTCCGCCGGCACCAGCCGGACCACGCGGTCGGGTCCATTCAGGATGACGTAGATGAAGCCGTCCGGGGCATCGGTCACGTCGCGGACGCGGCCGATATTCTTCAGCACGACTTCCTGCTCGACGACCTTCTTGTCGACGATCCGCAGGCGGCGGATTTCCTGCTGGGCGAGGGCTCCGGCGAAGAGGTCGTTCTTCCACTTGGGAAATTTTTCGCCGCGGTAAAACGACAGGCCGCAGGCGGCGATGCTGGGCTGCCAGTAGATCAGCGGCTGGTCCATGCCTTCCTTGGCGGTGATGCCGGTGATCGGGGTGCCGTCGTAGTTCATGCCGTAGGTGATGACCGGCCAGCCGTAGTTGTGGCCGGGCAGCACGAGGTTCAGCTCGTCGCCGCCGCGCGGCCCGTGCTCGGTGTTGTAGATCGAGCCGTCGCGGGGATCGATGTCGAGGCCCTGCGGATTGCGGTGGCCGTAGGACCAGAGGCCGGGGACGGGCGTTTTACCGTCGAATTTCGGGTTGTCCTCCGGTACCCGGCCGTCCTCGTGGAGGCGGTAGATCTTGCCCTTCGCGTTCTCGACATCCTGGGCCTCCATCCAGCCGCCGCGCTCGCCGACCGGGAAGTAAACGTAGCCCTTGTCGAAGACCAAGCGGGTGCCGAAGTGGGCGCCGGATTCCGTGTAAAACTTGCTATCGGCCTTCCAGATCAGCTCCTGACCGGTCCACTCGCCGTCTTTCAACTTGCCGCGGACGTAGGTGGTGAGGGTCTTCGGCTTGCCGCCCTCGCGGGTGCCATCGGAGTAACCGAGGTAGATCCAGCCGTTCTTTTCGTAGTCCGGGTGGACCGCCACTTCCATCAGACCGCCCTGGCCGTGTTCGATGACCTCCGGCGTGCCTTTGACCGGCTCGGGGAGGAGCTTGCCGGTGGCGTCGATGATCCGCAGCCGGCCGGCCTTTTCGGTGACCAGCTTGCGGCCGTCGGGCAGGAAGGCGATGGCCCACGGGTTCTTGAGGCCGTCTTCGACCACCATCTCGATCTTGTAGTCCTCATGCTGCGTCTTGGTCACCTTGCCGAGCTCCGGCTTGGGGAAATCGATGCCCTTCTCCTTGGCTTGCTTCTCCTTCTCGCGGATGTGGATGACCAGCGAGCGGATCTGGCGGTCGTCGAGGACCGTTTTGAAGGCGGTCATCCCGAGCTGGGCATTGCCTTCCTTGATCGACTTCAGCAGCTCCTCGTCGCTGCCGCCGTGTTTCCATTCGCCGTCGATCAGCGAGCCGCCCACCCCACCGCTGAGGTCCTTGCCGTGGCAGCTTGCGCAGAGCTGCTCGAAAACCTGGTCGGTCTTCATTTTCGAATAGTCGGGACCGTCCGCCGCGAGGGCGAGCGAGGGGAGCAGCGGGACGAAAAGGAGTGTGCGGGTCATGGGATAGGTGGATTGATAAGAGCCGTCGCAGGGATTTCAAGCCGCGGGCGCGGTGGCGGGCGGTTAATTTCCGCGGATTTCGCGGTCAAACTCCTTGTGCGATGCCATGACTTCGTGGCGTATGGACGCCTGATGAAGCGATCAATTTTCGGACAGTGTCTTTTGATGATGGGAATCCTGGCAGCCCCGCTCGCGGCGGTGAACTGGCCGGAATGGCGCGGCCCCGGCGGCAACGGGGCGGTGACCGGCAAGCAGCCGCCGCTCGATCTCGCGGGCAAGCAGTTGTGGAAAACCGAGCTTCCCGGCCGCGGCTGCTCGACGCCGATCGTCTGGGACGGCGGGATTTTCGTCTCCAGCCCGATCGGTGAGGAAGACGGCCTGCTGGCCTTCGATGCCGCGGGCAAGGAACTGTGGCGCAAGACTTTCGGGGCCCTGACCCCCGGCCGCGGCCAGCGGGTCGGCAGCTCGGCGAATTCCTCGCCGGTGACCGATGGAGAGGTGGTCGTGGCCTACTACAAGTCGGGCAACGTCGCCTGCGTCGACCTCGACGGAAAGCCGCTGTGGCAGGTCAATTTGCAGGAGAAGTATGGTAAGGACACGCTGTGGTGGGACCAAGGGACTTCGCCGGTTTTCGCCGCCGGCCACGTGGTGATCGCGGTGATGCAGACCGGCGGGGAGTCGTATCTGGTGTCGCTCGACAAGAAGACCGGCAAGGAGGTGTGGAAGACCAAGCGGAAGTATGAAACCGCCGAGGAATCGGGCGACTCCTACACCACGCCGCACGTGGTGAAGGTCGGCGGGACCGAGCTGATCGTCACCTGGGGCGGCGATCATTTGACCGGCCACGACACCAAGGACGGCAAGCTGGTGTGGGAATGCGGAGGCTTCAATCCGACGAAAGCCGGGATGCAGCGGGTGATCGCCTCGGCGGTGGTCAACGACGAGATCGCGGTGGTGCCCTTCAAGCGCGGCGACGCGCTCGGGGGGATCAAGCTCGACGGCAAGGGCAACGTCACGGAAAGCCACTGGGCTTGGCGCGATGAAAAACTCGGCACCGACGCCGCGAGTCCGGTGCTGCACGATGGCAAGGTCTACGTGCTCAAGGACGGCGGCCCGGCCCGCGGGCGGCTGACTTGTCTCGACGCAAAGACCGGCAAGAAACTGTGGGAAACGCAGCTTCCGAAGGCGCCGCAGGTTTACTACGCGTCGCCACTGGTGGCCGGCGATCATCTCTACTGCGTCCGCGAGGACGGCATGGTGATCAGCGGGAAGGTAGGAGCGGAAGGCCTGACCGACATGAAAGAGTTTGCACTGGAAGAAGGCGTGATCGCTTCGCCGGTCTGCGTCGACGGCCGCTTGATCCTGCGCAGCGACAAGCACCTGTTCTGCTTCGGGGAGAAGTAAGACTTCAGAATTTCCACTCCGCGCCGAGCCAGAAGGATCGCGGCGCGGCGATGGTGCGGATGCCGTCGCTGCTGAGGCCGGTGGCGATTTCCTCGTCGAAGAGATTGTCGACCCGGGCGTGCAGTTGCACCTGTTCGGTGGCCTGCCAGGTCGCGCCGATGCGGGCGCTGGTGTAGCTCGGGATGCGGCGGAGCGCGAGGGCGTCGTCATACTGCGACGCGCCGTATTCGTAGCCGGCGGAGAAGGTCAGGGAGTCGGTGACGCGCCAGTCGGTGGCGGCGATCAGCCGGAGGTCCGGCGCTTGGGGGAAGGGCTTGCCGTCGAGCAGCGGCTGGGTGGTGGACTCGGTGAATTCGGTGTCGCTCCAGATCCCGTCGAAGCGGACGGTGACTTCATCGCGCGGCTCCCATTCGGCACCGGCTTGCACGCCCAGCACGCGGGCCTCGTCGACGTTCTGCCGCTGCGCGCCGGTGCCGCCGGGCGGCAGGGTGCCGAAGATCGCGGCGATCTGCGCTGGGTCGGTGATCGGGACGTTGGCGATGGTATCCTGGATCCAGTGATGGAACAGGCTGGCGTCGAATTTCACCGAGTCGGAAGCCTGCCAGTCGAGCGTGCCTTCAAGGCTGTAGAAGCGCTCGGGATCGAGGCCGGGGTTGGCCTCGGTGAGGTCGTTGCGGACGCGGAAGGGCCGGTGGAGCTCGTTGAGCGTCGGCAGGCGGAAGCTGGTGCCGGCGGACAGGCCGAGCGCGAGGTCGTCGGTTAGATCGTGGCTCAGGGCCAGCGCGAACGAGGGCTCGGTGCCGTCGCGGTCGGGCTGGAGGTCCTTGCGCAGGGTCGCACCGTTCACCAGCGACTTCTCGATGCGGCGGCCGTCTTCCAGCTCCCAGGCATCGGCGCGGAAGCTGGCGTCGATCCGTGTCGCGTCGCTCGCCTCGTAGCCCGCGGCGACGAAGAGTCCGGCCAGGCTTTGCTCGCCGCCGGCCTGACGGCGGCGGACAAAGTTGCCCGCGACGAAGCCCGCGTCCTCGTTGGTGGCGCCATCGGTCTTCCGGAAATCGGCGCCACCTGTTAGAGACCACGGGCCGGTCGGCTCCCATTGCAGGGTGAATGCCCCGCCGGTGCCGGTACCGGGCACGTGGAACTGGTCGAGCGATGGCGTCTCCGCGGTGCGTGCGGCGTTCACGGCGGTGAAGACCGACTCGAAGCGCCGCTGCTGGCGGTAGGCGAGTGCTTGCCACGAGATCCCGCCGTCATCGTCCGAGGTCACCCGCAGCGCGAAATCGAGCGCCTCGGTGGAATTGCCGGAAAGCGGTGTCCCGTTGCTACGATCTTCCTCGTACCAGGAAAACATCGGCTCGACGGTGAGGCCTGGCGCCGCGCGCCACGCGAGCTTGAGATCCGCGCCGTAGGAGTCGATCGCCAGCTTGCGGTCGATCGTCCCGCGCTGCCAGGAAGGCACCGCGTAGAAGCCGTCGGAGTGCATTCCGAAAGCCGAGAACGAAACCGCCAGCGAGTCGTCATCGGCGACCAGCGTGTGGGCCATCGAGCCGGAGATCGTTCCCTGACCACCGCCGCCGACCCGCAGCAGGTGGCGTTCTTCAAACGGCGAATGGGAGCTGAGCTGAACCACGCCGGCCGGGCTGGCATTGCCCCACACCGCGGCGCGCGCGGCGGGGACGATGCGGACGGACTCCAAGGTCGAGGGATCGTGGCGCGCCCAATAGACCCAGCCGCCGAAGGGATCGTTCTGCGGAATGCCGTCGAGCACTACCAGCGTCCGCGAGGCGGCGGTCGCGCCGGTGTTGCGCAGGCTGACACCGGCCGAGGTCGGGTTGCCGAATAGCGAATTCTGGCGGCGGTAAAGCGAGAAGGAGGGCTCGTTCGCGAGCAGCTCGTCGAGGGTCCGCGGCGCGGCGTCGGAAAGGTCGGACGCATCCCAATCCGCCAGCGTCCAGCCCGGCAGATCCGCCACGCTGCCGCCGCGGCGCTCCGCGAGCACGGTCATTTCGGGCAGGCTGTCCTGTCCTGCCAGGCTGCCCGCCGTGGCGGCGAGGATCGCGATGGATGCCGTTTTCAAAAGTCCGCCGAAGCTCGCGGAATGAGCGGCGGCTGCAATGCGAAATCTCGGACGGAGCTTTCGCCGCTTGCCGTCCGCCGCGGTGCCGGGCCATTCTTCCAATGCCATGACCCGTTTCCTGTTGATCCTGCTGCTCGTCTTTTCCGGTATCGGAAGGGCTGAGGTGACCGCGGCGTGGAAGGTGCCGATCGGGTCGCGGATTCCGGACCATGAGACCGACGAGAAGGTCCGCAAACTCGACAAGCCACCGGGCGAGTCCGCGTTCTTTGAAGCGGGGGACGAGTTGTGGGATGTATCGAAGGCGCTGTCGTGGGAGGTTCAGGTCGAGCAGGCAGGTGGGGACGATCCTTTTGAAGCAAGGGACTTCGTGCCGATGAAGGTTGAGTGGAAGGGTGACTGGATTGTCTGGAACGCGCGCTCTGGAATGTTCATCGCGAGAGGACCATGGAGCCAGATCCTGCTCGTGGGCGATGTTCTGGGATTCGAAGATCAGCCGATCGTGTTGAGTTCCCGATTCGAGATCGCGGAGGGGGACCCGAGCGGGGACTCCAAGCTGATGAAATCACGATCACTTTCGGTCATGTGCCGAAGTGGAATGAACGCTCGCGCCAGGTTGGACGGCTTCGAGGTCGAAGTGGAAAGCATGGCCTCCGCTTCCGGAGAAATCTGCGACGTCCGCTGCCACCTTTCCTGGCCGGGCCGAGTGGAGAATCATCGAACGGACTTCCAAACCGGAGTGACTGTTAGAGAAGGGGTCCGGACCCGTTTGGCACGGCAGGGAATGGGACCGGAGGTTTGGGAAGCCTGGCTAACGGTTTCAAGGGAGCTGTTGGACGGTACCCCGTTCGGGAAAGTGCGATGGATTGAGAATGCTGACGGCATCAAGCCTTGGACGCTCTTCGAACCGGGTGGAAAAAACTTCCGCCAATCTCTCGGCCCGAACCTGGAACTGGGGATCTACCCGGTTCCCAAGAATATGTTGAAAGTGATCGCAGGAAAGGAAGGAGTGCCCTCCTTGCCCGACGTTGAGGATACTGTCGAGATTGCCGGACGGGGTCGCGTTTCCTTGATCGATCTTCGGAAACCTCTGCGGGAGCACGGCTTGAAGCTCGATGCTGCCGCCGGTCACTTCGGCGGATTTGAACCGCGGAGTTGCAGTGTTGTCATTGTTGCGGATTCAGCGAATCAGGATCTTGCCGAGGAAATTTTTTCGATGGGTTACGATGGTCCGCCTTCGCAGCTTTGGATCGAGACCAACGGCGAATCCGGAGGGTGGGGCTTGGCGTGCCGGTCCGGAGAGAAAGCAGTGATTTCGCGACGAGCAGGCAAGGCGGCAGGCCTTTTCTTCGAAATCGAACCGACTCTCGGGGGCGATGACAACATCATGGACCTGCGCTACAAGTTCGACGTCGTGGCGGGAGACCGGGCAATGGGCAGGATCGAGTCCGCCACCACGCTCTACAATGGCAAGCCGGTGCGGGTCGCCACCTATTCCAAGGAGGGTATGAAGGATCTTGAGGTGGTTCTCACCGGGACGGTCACGGGTGAATGACGGGTTTGCCTGCGGAGGCCTATCTCCACCGGGGGCGCGGAGCCTCTGGCCCGCAGAAGCACGGGAAGTCCGCCCTGGGGCGATGCGGGCTTGAATGGGCGGCGGGCTTCCAGGGACCGTTCTGCGGACTGAAGTCCGCGGTCCCGGTGGGGAGGCGTGTCTCCGCCTAACAACTCCATCGCCGCTTGCATGTCCCCGATCATCAAGGCATCTAAGAGGCCATGCTCGCCCGGATCTTCTCCCTGACCTGCCTGCTTTCCGTCCTCGCCACCGCCCAGGCTTACCGTCCGTCCGGCGAGAAGCCGCCGGGGCCGGCGCGCGAGTTCCGCGCGGCGTGGGCCGCCGTGGTGCACAACATCGACTGGCCGAGCGCGAAGGGCCTTTCCTCGTCGCAGCAGCAGGCGGAGATGCGCGCGATCCTCGACAAGATGGCCTCGCTCAACATGAACGCGCTGGTCCTCCAGGTGCGGCCGCATTGCGACGCGGTGTATCAGTCGTCCAAAGAACCCTGGAGTCCGTGGCTGACCGGCACCATGGGCAAGTCGCCGGGCTACGATCCGCTGGCCTACGCGATCCAACAGGCCCACGCCCGGGGGATCCAGGTCCACGCCTGGTTCAACCCCTTCCGCGCCCTTTCCAATGCCAGCCACGGCACCTGCGGCAATCACGTCTGCCAGGCCTCGCCGCACATCACCAAGCGCTACGGCAACCTCGTGTGGTGCGATCCCGCGCAGACCGAAACCCGCGCGCGGGCCTTCGGGGCCATCCTCGACGTGGTCCAGCGCTACGATGTCGATGGCGTCCATCTCGACGACTACTTCTACCCCTATCCCGAAGGCGGCCGGGCCTTCCCCGACGGCCGCTCGCCGGCGGTGCGGCGGCAGATTGTCGATGACTTCGTGCAAAAGCTCTACGCCGACGTGAAGCGCGCCAAGCCCTGGGTGAGGGTCGGCATTTCGCCCTTCGGCATCTGGCGACCGGGCGTGCCGGACGGGATCGAGGCGGGGATCGACGCCTACGAGCAGATCGGCTGCGACGCCCGCAAGTGGCTGGCGAAGGGCTGGGTCGACTACCTCGCGCCGCAGCTTTATTGGAAGGACCAGCCGCGCAAGCAGAGCTTCTCCGCGCTACTTTCCTGGTGGCGGCAGCAGGGCAGCCGGCCGGTGTGGCCGGGCATCGCGACGACGCGGATCGGCGGGCCGGAAGACGGCCGGCCCGCGTCGGAGATCACCAAGCAGGTCGACCTCTCCCGCAGCATCGGTAAAAACTGGGCCGGGCACATTCACTGGAGCGTGAAAGGCCTGACCAAGAACCTCGGCGGCGTTTCCACCATGCTCGCAAAAGGTGCCTATGCCCAGCCGGCACTGGTCCCGCCGATGCCGTGGCTCAGCCAGAGCGCTCCCAGCCGGCCCGGTGCCAGCGCGACGGGCAGCGGGTCGTCGGTCCGCGTCACCTTCCAGAGCGGCGACCGCGCGACCTCGCGCTATGCCGTGCAGGCTCGCTTCGGCAACCAGTGGCGGATGGTGAAAGTCGTCTCCGCCGGATCCAAAAGCGTCGATCTCCCCGCCCTCGCCGGCCGCTTGCCCGATGCCGTCGCGGTCAGCGCGGTTGATCGCTTCGGAAACTCCAGCGAGCCGGTGGTGATGGCGCGGTAGGTTCAACGGGGAGCGCGGAATTCATTCCGCGCGAAAGAGGACGCCAGCCTACCGCAGAATAGATTCCGCGCCCCATCGGAATCCAGTAGGGCGTTTGGCTGGAGGATTCATGGGAACGGCTTGGCTTTCAGGATCAGATCGATGGCCAGCTGCTTTCGATCTTGGTAATCGACGATTAAGGAAGGCAGGTTGTTCTTTTCGTCGAACG
>NEUO01000102.1 GCA_002304315.1 Verrucomicrobiia bacterium Tous-C4TDCM | reverse complement strand
ACCACCGCGAGGTCGTGGGTGATGAAGATCACCGCGGTGCCGAGCTTTTGCTGGCGGTCGCGGATCAGGTCGAGCACCTGCTTCTGCACGGTGACATCGAGCGCGGTGGTCGGCTCGTCGCAGATCAGCAGCTCGGGACGGGTGATCAGCGCCATCGCGATCATCACGCGCTGCCGCATGCCGCCGGAGAATTCGTGCGGGTAGGCCTGGATCCGCTTCTCGGGGTCGGGGATGCCGACTTCGGCGAGCGCCTCGATCGCCCGGTCCAGCGCCTTGGTGCCGGTGACGCCCTCGTGGATCTCCAGCGGCTCGACCAACTGGTCGGCAACCCGGAGATAGGGATTCAGCGAGGTCATCGGATCCTGGAAAATCATCGAGATCCGCTTGCCGCGGATCTTGCGGAGCTGCTTCTCGGGGGCCTTCAGCAGGTCGATCCCGTCGAACATCGCGGTCCCCGAGTGGATCCGGCCGGGAGGCATCGGGATCAGGCCGAGCAGCGAGTAGCAGGTGACCGATTTCCCCGAGCCGGACTCCCCGACGATCCCGAGCGTCTGACCGGCAGCGACGGAAAATGAAACGTCTTCCACCGCGTGGACGATGCCGTTGCGGGTGTGGAAGCGGGTGGTGAGGTTGCGGACGTCGAGCAGGGGCATGGTGCTGGGAAGATTCAAACCACGGATGGCCGGGGAAGAACACGGATTTTTCCGAGGAGCGGATTCGGTGCCAAGCTTGGGATCCAGCTTGGGATCCGTGGTTCCGCGGAAACACAAGCTTGCCGGCTCCGGGCAAGGATGGAGCATCTGCGGCGTGAGGAAAGCGCTCCGGATCGCCATCGTCGGCTGCGGGTCGGCCGGCCCCGCGGCGGCGACCCTGCTGCGGCGGCAAGGGCACGACGTGGTCTTGTTCGAGCGCGCGCCGGAGTGCCGGCCGGTCGGTGCCGGCTTCCTGCTCCAGCCCTCCGGCATGGCGGTGCTGCGCGAACTCGGGATCGACGGCGGGGTCCTCGCCCGGGGCGCGAAGGTCGAGCGGCTGCACGTGGTCGATCGCGAGGGCCGCGATCTTCTCGATCTCCGCTATGCCGAACTCGGCGACGGTCTCCACGGCATCGGCCTGCACCGGCCCGTGCTGCTCCATTTCCTGTTAGAAGCGATGGGTGAAGCCGGTGTGGAGGTCCGTTGGGGCTGCGAAATCACCGCTGCGGTCCGCGAGCCGGACGGCTGGCGTTTGCAAGCGGCCGGCGGTGCGGTGGAACGCGGCTTCGACCTGCTGGTCATCGCCGACGGCGCGCGCTCCGCCCTGCGCGGCAGGCTCGGCTTCCGTGGCACCGACCGCGGCTATCCATGGGGCGCACACTGGTTCATCGGCGAAAACCGCGGGGTCTTTCCGGAGAGCGAACTCTATCAGATCGTCCACGGTACCCGGAGGCTCCTCGGCTTCCTCGCCACCGGCACGGAGCTCCATGCCAGCGCGCCGCTGGTCAGCTTGTTCTGGAGCATCAAGCTCGCCGACGATGCCGCGATCCGCGCCCGGCCGCTCGATGCGTGGAAACAGGACATTCTCCATCTTTGCCCGCGGGCAAAGGTCCTGCTCAGCCAGATCACGGACTGGTCGCAAGTCCTGACCGCCCGCTATGGCGATGTCGCCATGAGCCGCTGGCATGGCGACGGTGTGGTGGTCCTCGGCGATGCGGGTCACGCGATGAGCCCGCAGCTCGGGCAGGGTGTGAACCTGGCGCTTGCCGATGCTTCCTGCCTTGCGAAAGCCCTTGCGGAGCTTCCCATGCCGGACGCGCTGGCCCGCTACAGCCGTGAACGGCGCTTTGCCCTCGCCTACTACCGCTTTGCCAGCCGCCAGCTCACGCCGTGGTTCCAGTCGGACCACGAGTTCCTGTCGCCGCTGCGCCAAGTCCTATTCCGCGGCATGCAGCACCTCGGCCCCGCGCGGAGGTTCATGACCCGGACGATGGCGGGGCTGGTGGGGTTCCGGTGAGGTCCCGTACAAGAGTAGGCCGCCGGGGTCCCACCCCCGACGGCCTGAATCATTTCCTGCCCACACCCATGGACTGCGGAAGCTGATTTGTGCTGTTCACCCTTACATGAAGAGTCACGCAGTGCGCGGTCTTCAAGGGAGTAGACCCTTCAGCTTTCCAGACGTTCAAACTTTGTGGAAAGTTTTTCAAATTTCTTTCTCCGGCCTCAGACGAAGAACACGAAATAGATCCCCAGCGCCATCCCGCCGACCCAGACCGCGAAGACGTGGGTCATCCCGAAGGAGCGGGCGCCCGGGGTTTCCGAGGGTTGGCCGTTGTCGGGGCCGAAGAGCAAGCGGAACTTCACCACCAGCCAGATGCCGGCAAGGGTCCACGGGATGAGGGCGAGGGCGGAAAGGATCTTGATAAAAAGCATGGCGGGCGGGGCAGGAAACTGCCGCCGCCAGGCGGTTCGCGCAACCCCGAGATGAGGCTCCCCGTCGTTCGCCTTGCCGCCGGGCGCTGTCTTGGGTCAGCATCCCGCCATGCCGAGCTTCATCGCCAACGCCGACTACGAGGAAAAGGACAGCGACCCGATCCGGTTGGAGCCGGGCGATGAGATCACGGTCGGACCAGTCGACCGCGCCTGGCCCGGCTGGGTATGGGCGGAGGACGACAGCAACAACGACGGCTACGTGCCCGAGGAGATCCTCGAGCCGCTCGGCGAAGGCCGCTATGCCGCGCTCGAAGCCTTCGATCCGAGCACCTTGGTCATCCGCCGCGGGGACGTGCTCGAATCGCTCAAGCAAATCCACGGCTGGCACTGGTGCCGCAACACGAAGGGCGAGGAGGGCTGGGTCGCCGGCTACCTGCTCAAACCGGCTTCGTGAGCAGCTTCCCGCCGCCATCGCGCCCCAGTTTGATACGCAGCACTTCAGAAGCTGAACACTTCTGAGGGCCTCTCGGTCTTCAAAACTCTTAAACCTGCACCAAACCACGCTGGATCGCGAGAATCGCCCCTTCAGTGCGCGTTTTCACGCCGAGTTTTGCCAGGATGTTGCGGACATGCGCTTTGACGGTGAATTCGTTGGCTGCGAGGACGCGAGCGACGTCTTTGTTGGATAGTCCGCGAGCAATGAGCGCCAGGATTTCCAACTCACGGCCGGTGAGCGCTTGGAAGGCGGCTCGTTCGGCAAGGCGTTCCGCGACGGCGGGAGGTAAGTATTGGCGGCCCTCGATCACGGCGCGGACCGCGGCTTCGAGTTGGATGCTCGGAATGCTTTTCAACAGGTAGCCACTAGCCCCGGCAGCTATAGCACGGTGGATGTCCTCGTCCCCATCATAGGTGGTAAGCATTAGCACGCGCGCATCGGGTTGGGCCTTGCGGATGACTTTTAGGGCATCGATTCCCGTGCCATCCGGCATTTGAAGATCGAGCAAGATCAGGTCCGGTTGATGCCGGGCATGGGCGGCGACGGTTTCGGCCACATTGGCGGCCTCGGCAACAACCTCGAAATCAGGGCGCAGGTCGAGCACCACCCGCAAGCCCTCGCGGAAGAGTTCGTGATCGTCGGCAATCAGGATACGGATCATGGGGATGGTCGGCCTAACAGGTGGTCTGGGGCAGGGAAACTTGGATGCAGGATCCACCGCCGACTTCGGATTTCACAGTCAATATCGCTCCGATCAATTGAGCCCGCTCACGCATGTCCTGCTGCCCGTAATGGGGTCTGTCATTCTCCACGGGCTGGCCGGGGTCGAATCCATGACCATTGTCCTTCACCGTCAGGACGATCATGCCGTCCATGCGCAACAGGGTGATTTCCAATTGAGTGGCATCGGCATGCTTGAGGACGTTGGCGACGGCTTCCTGTGCGATGTGCAGAAGCTCGCACTCCTGCTCGTTGGAAAGCCCGGCATCACCCTCGTCGAGATCCAGAGTGGTAGCGATGCCGATGTCTTCGGTTAGCAGCCTGACGGAATCACGCAATGCTTCCGCAAGGCTGTGTTTCTCAAGCGCGAGGCTGCGAAGCCCCCAGACGGTACGGCGGACCTGGGCCTGGCTGAGCCGTAGCAGTTCGGCGGCCTTCTCCATTTGTCGCCGGGCGGGCTCCAATTCGGCCGCATCCGGATGTGGGAGCAGGTCGTTGGCGGCATCCATGCGCAGCGCGGCACCGGCGAGGGTTTGCTCAAGCGAGTCATGCAGGTCGCGGGCCAGACGATTGCGCTCCGCGGTCACGGCAGAGTACTCGCTAAGCTCGTCCCGGCGCGCGCTCAGCTGGGCATGCAACTGATCGGTGCGGGTTTCCACATGCTTCGCAAGTGTGTCTCTTGCCACAACAAGTTCGACTTCGGCAGCAACGAGACTTTTGTTTTTGCGGGTGAGGAGTCCGGCAAAGAACATCACGGTCACCAACCCCGTTCCGGTCGCGGCGAGGGCAACGGCAAGGCGCAAGGGCGTCCACCAGGAGGCTGCTTCCACCACCCCCACATCATCCAGATTCCTCAGATGAATCAATAGATCGCGGGATTTCAGGTAGCCCTCTTCCTGTTGCGGCGAGCCGACCGACCCTTCTGCGATTCCAGTGACCGTAATGACAGCTCCTGGCACGGCGGGGAGCGCATCACGGGGGATGCTGCCGCTGAATTCAGCGGCGAATAGCAATTGGTCGTCCTTAAGCAACAGCCGGGCGGGGCTCACATCGGTCTGGGTTTCGATCAGCCGCCCGGTGACTTGAACGAGGCGTCCTTCATGGGAAAACGCATCTTTCGCAGTTGCCATCACTGCGGGCTCAAGAGCGGTGCTGTCACCCAGGATTCGGAACTGGCCATCCTCAAGCGTCGGGCCGAGCGGACCGGGTGTTGGAAACCCAAGCACCTCCACCATGGAGTTCAGTGCGGGTGGCTCGACCTTGCCTGTGGTCCAAACCCGCACCCCTTGCTGTTCATCCTGGATTTGAAAGGACTCGCTGTTTCGAGAATGGGTGACCGTGCCCCGGGTGCGTATCCGATGGCCGGGCGCGCCGCTAACAGGATGACCTAACAAACCCTTCAGAGGCGTGAGCGGCAGCACCGATGCATCCCGCGGTGCTTCGAGAACCTCGATGAATTCCGGTTTGGTCACCCGCATTTGCGCGGTGAGAACCTGCCCGGCTTCGTTGACGGCCACGGCGTTGATTCCCTTGATCCGTACCACTCCGTCCACCAGTCCGGATAGCCGTCCGAGTTGATCGCTGGGTGTGAGGACCAGGATCCGGGTGCCCTTCGCTTCCAGATGCATGATGGCGTGGTCTCGGCCCAAGGCCGACCAAGGCTGCACCGCCCGGACGATGCCGGAAAGCTCGACGAAATGGCAGTCGTAGGAACCGCTCAGCAATTCGCTTCCCGTGACACTTTTAGGCTGCGGCAGGCCGGGCTCCCCTATCACCTCGAGCGCTTGCACCAAGAAGTCGGGCGCGAATCTTCCTTTCTGGAGGTAGCCCCCCACTTCGACCTTCTGGCCCAGTTTGAGATCGCGAGGGCGGTTCACATGCATCGGCAGCCAAATGGCAGCCCTGCCGTCTTGAATGGCGATCTCGGTTTGCTGGTCGCTGATGTGATTGATGATGCCGCTCGTTCGCGCTTCGACACGGAGGCCCTCTGCGTTTACGAATCCCCGCAAATCGCTGATGCTCATGAAAGGAGCCTCCTCTGCCACGGCACGCGGAAGAACCATGCCAATGGCGACCCAAACGATCAAAGAAGCTCTGCGGAATGCGATCAACCTAGCTCAGAGGTAGCCACAAAACCCCTCGCCTGCAAAGCCGCGTCTGACGATCACCCTAGTCATTTCGGACTATAGCCATCACGGGAAATCCGGGCCATGCTCCATTCTAACCGCCGTTCCCCAAGAGAACCGGCTCCTCAACTCCGAACGATCCATCCCCGAAAACCCATGAAGCCCAAGCACCATACCCGCGGTCCCCGCAACTCCAGCTTCGGAGCGCCGCTCGGCACTGCCATCGTCCTCTGCTTCAGCGCGTCGCTCAGCTACGGTGTTGACAACAATTGGACCGATACCACCAGTTCGGATTGGAATGACGGGACCAACTGGTCGGAAGCCCGCGTGCCGGATACGGCCTTCGGTGATAACGCGGTTGTCTCGACGGTCACTTCCAACATCGCCACGATTACCGCCAATATCTCATCCACTCCCAATGATATCATTGTAAAAGGAGGTGGCCGGATCGATCACCGTGCGGGTATCGCCGGCACCTTCGGCGGAGCCTGGATGTTCGTTGGCCAGGACAGCACGCCCAGCTTCTACAATCTCGCGGACACCTCAACCACGGGACTTGGAATCAGCGGCTTTGCGCAAGGCACAGGGACTTTGAATCCAACCGGAAACCTTCAGGTGGCTTCATGGGGTTCCAACCGCAACGGGACCATCAACATCAACACGACAGGCAGCGTGAACATTGGCGGCGGCCTATTCATCGGCAATGACAACAATTGCATCGGCACGATGAATCTGGAATCGGGCACGGTGATCGTTTCCCACGGCCCCGGCTTCGCCACGGACAACATCCAGGTCGGCCATAATAACGGCAGTGGCACCCTGAATATTTCCGGAGGATCGTTGGCTGGATCGAGAAATTTTCGCGTTGGCAACGAAGGGGGGACAGGAACCATCAACATCACAGGCGGGTCGCTCACCATCGCTGGAACCGATGACATGTTCATCGGTCGCGACAGGGGTACCGGCGTCATCACCCAGTCCGGCGGTGTCGTAGACCTCAACCACAACACTTTCATTGGAAATGGGAACAATGCGAACTCTAACACCAGTGGCACTTACAACCTCAGCGCCGGCATGCTCAATGTGAAGCGTGAGTTCGTGATTGGTCGCGAGGGTGCCAATGCGACCCACACCGGCACCCTGAACATGACGGACGGCACGATCACCAAGACCGGAGATGAGAAGATGATCGTCGGTCATAACAATGGCAAAGGCATTGTCGTTCAGAGCGGCGGGACCATCAACGTGAACAACGAACTCTTTGTCGGTAATGAAAACTCCGGCGCAGAGGGAACCTACACACTCAGCGGCACAGGATCGCTCAATGTCGCGAACGAAGTCGTCGTGGGTCGCGAAAGCGGCACCGGAGTCCTGAATGTCAATGGCGGAACGATCACCACCACCGGCAACGGCAACATGTATATCGGACGCCGCAACGGCACAGGAACCTTGAACCAGACTGCAGGAACGATCACCGTGATCAAAGAGTTCGGCGTGGGAACCCGTGACGACAACAAGATCGGCACCGGCACTTACAACCTGGGCGGAACAGGTTCCATCACCGCAACGAACAACATCTTCATCGGCAAGGAACAGGGGGCGTCCGGCACCATGACAATGACAGGCGGAACCATGACCGGCAGCGACAAGCTGATCCTCGGCCACAACCAGGCGACGGGAAGTTTCAGGCAGAGTGGAGGGACGGTCACGGTTACGAACGAGGTTTACATTGGCAACGAGAACAACGCTTCATCCGTGGGCA
Source organism: Verrucomicrobiia bacterium Tous-C4TDCM (assembly GCA_002304315.1). Classification (GTDB taxonomy): domain Bacteria; phylum Verrucomicrobiota; class Verrucomicrobiia; order Verrucomicrobiales; family Akkermansiaceae; genus Haloferula. Next base: position 9,950 of record NEUO01000102.1, on the reverse strand, counting down.
CCTACACGCTCAGTGCTTCTGCCGCAATGAGCGTTGGCAAAGAAGTCATCGTGGGTCGTGACAATGGCACAGGCACTTTCAATCTCGATGGCGGCACCGTTACGACAAAGAAAATCAGCGGTGGAAACGGCAGTGCGACCGTCAACTTTAACGGCGGCGTCCTGAAGGCCAAAGTGGATGAGGGCAACTTCATCGAGAATCTCGACGTGGCGAATGTCGAAAGCGGCGGACTCAAGATTGACAGCGCCGGCTTCAATGTGGGCACGAGCCAAGTGCTCACCGGAACCGGCGGCTTGGAAAAATCGGGAGCGGGCCAACTCACCTTGAGTGGCGCGAATGCCTATGCGGGAACCACGACGGTTGCCGCAGGGGTCTTGCGGATCGAGAAAGCGGGCTTGAATGCCATTGCCGATGCCACCGCCAACACGCTTGTGGCTGAGTTCACCGCGCAGCCTGTTCCTGGAGTTTATCCAATCCTCCCCGGACCTCTAGCGGGTGCCCAGACTTTCTCTGCCACCGGTTTGGGTGCGAATCAATCGGCTACCTTCTCAAATGCCACCAGCACCGTGACCGTCACGGGAGAGCCGGACAGTGACCCGTTCATGACTTGGATCGACAACTTCACCCCGAATGCCCTCCTGCCGGATGCAGCGTCCAAACTTCCCGGTGCAGATCCTGACAGCGACGGCATCACAAATCTGATGGAATTCGTGCTTGGCGGTATCCCGGTTGTTTCCTCGCAGTCCATTCTGCCGACTCTCGCCACCGTGGGCTCGGACCTGGTTCTCAACTACACTCGCAGCGATGAGTCCGCGTCCGCCACCACCCAGCTCGGCCAATGGAGCACGGATCTTACGAACTGGAATGGTGTGACGCCCGTGCTCGTCAATGAAAATGGCGCATCGCCCGACGAGATGACCATCACCGTGCCGAAGAGCAATGAGGTGAACGGCAAGATATTCCTGCGCTTGAAGGTGGAAATGCCCTAGGCTCCCGCCCGCCGTAGGCCGGCACTCGAGCGCGATGATCAAATGTTTGACTGGCAGGAATCCGTTCTAAGCGGGAGGCTCCTGAAACCGCTGGTGGGCCGGCCTGGAGGTCGGGGAGAGGGCAGCTCCCTTCGGGCTGAATTCCGTTGACGGGCGTATTCGCATTGTAAATCTTTTCCGCCAGCAACGGAGGCCGAACATTCGTGTTTTCGTTGGCAGCGTCTTGGTTTCCTTTCCTACTGCACCGCTCCATTTGGATTTATCCCTAAACCTCCGGCCTCGCCGGTGCGGTTGTTTCTGTAGCGTTTCGTTCTGCCGATTTCCATGAATTCGATCATTCGCAAACCAGTCCGGAACAGGGGCTTTGCGCTCGTTATCACGCTCAGCCTGATGGTGCTCATCACGGTGATCGCGGTGGCGATGCTTGGACTTTCGGCCATCGAACTCCGGAAGTCGGCCCAGGGCGCCGCCCGCGCGGCCGCCTTGGGGAATGCCAGACTGGCGCTGATGCTCGCGCTCGGCGAACTGCAATCGAGCCTGGGCGACGACCGGCGAATCTCTGCCGACGCTTCGGTGCTCGCGAATTCGAAGAATCCCGCCGCGGTGGGGACTTGGACCGGGTGGTCGCCGGATCTGGCGACCAAGAGCGCCTCGGCGACCACTCCGCGGATCGACTACCGGGCTCCGAAGAGCCAGACCGGGTTCCGCGGCTGGCTGGTATCCGACCCGGATCCCGCGACCACCACGGCGCTGCTCGATTGGCACGCCAAGCCGGCGGAGTCCGGTGACAAGCTGGCGGAATTGTTCACGGTCAAAGGCTCGGGTTTTGAACTCGGAGGTGGCAAGGTGCCGATGATTTCCGGCGGATCCAACAAGGTCGACGGCACCTTTGCGTGGGCGGTTTCCCAGGAAAATACCAAGGCTCGCATCAACGTGGGGACGGACGACAGCAAGCGGTTGACGCTGGACGATCGGATGCAGACCCCCTCGCGTCCAAGCCTCGCGCTATCCACGCTGGTGAAGGATCCCGGCGGCGATTGGACGGGACGGCCGGCCACGATCAGCAGCCTGTCGCAGGCGGTTCTGGAACCGGGCTACGGTCTGGCAAAGGAGACCGCCGGGACCGCGGCGAAGGATTACACCGTGGACTCGTACAGCTTGCTCACCGATCCGGTGAAGGGCGGGCTGAAGGTCGATCTTTCGACGGCTTTCGAAATGCCGGAGTCGGATTTCGCCGCCACTTCCTGGCCGGATGGGGCGGCCACGGTCACCAATCCCTTTCGCAGCACCACGCCCCGCGAATACAAGGGCCAGAAGCCGCTGTTCCAACAGATGATGAACAGCGCGGAGGCGCAGGTGTTCATGAATTTCAATCCCGCCTCGGTGAACCACAAGTTCCAGGTCAACGGGGTGCCGACCTTTGACCTGCTGCGCTCCCACTACCGGATCCACCGGCATCTCTACCAGGGCACGGGCGGTGAAACCGCCTTCGAGCGGCCCCACGCCCACATCGCCACTCCGGAGCTGGTCAACGGCCGCCCTTTCGGCCGCAAGTCTCAGGCGTCGCTGGCCCCGGTGCTCGACCGGATGAACCTGATCTTCAGCATCTACGCCAAGGCCGACGGCACCCTGTGCATCCTGCTCACCCCTTTCGTCACGATCTGGAATCCTTACAACATCGAGATCGAAACCGAAGGTCTGGTCGTCTATCCTTGGATCGACTTCGCCGTGTTCTGGAAATGGAGCGTGACTCCCGCCAGCGGTAGCTCGGCCATGAACTGGAGTAGCTCGTTGTCGCGATTCGTAGGTGAAGGCTACCAAGGCCACGGCCGCTCCTCGCGCCCCTACTTCTATCTTCACCTCACCCAGTCTGGCACCCCGGCCACGGCGGGATCCAGCGTGGTGAATCCACCGGTGCGGCTCGCCCCCGGCGAAGTCCGCGTTTTCTGCCTGGCGGACGCCACTCGCACCGATCTCGATTTCCTCGGCTCGCCGCAGAAGCGCACGTGGCAGATGAAGCCGGTCGACAACGCCTCGGACATCACCTCGTCGACCAAGGGCGGCATCGTGCTCAACATGCGGAACTCAATCGCCGGGGGCAGCAATTTCAACTACCAGCTCCAGATCGGCGACCGCTTGAATGCCAATGACGTCGGCTTTGACCGCGGGACCTACTACTACATCGTCAACATGGCCGACGCCTGGCAGATCCGGAATCCTGGAGTGGAGTTGATGGTCGAGTCACGCCCGGCGGGGAGCGGTCTGCCCGAGCTGCCGGCGGAGAAAAACCTGGTCTTCTACGGCCAGCTCCATTCCGGCGCGGCGCACGGCAAGGGGAACGACACCTTGAGTTATCCGTCTTTCAGCTTCGACGAGATCAAGGAGACGCCGAAGATGGTCGGCAGCCTCCTGACCTATCATCGGGTGGCCCAATCCAGCACTCTTCCGCTGGCGGACCTGATGTACACCACCAATCCCCGCCAGCCCTACGTCAACGCCTACCTGAGCGGCGCGAAATTCCAGACCGGCCCGCATTACGAGAGCATCTTCCGCGGCGGCACCACCCTTGCCCAGCTGGCGATGGAAACCACGACTTCCGGCACCAAGGCCTTCTACGGCCCGTCCCACAGCGCTTCCTCCGGCCGCTCGAATCTTCCGTTCTTCGAGGTGCCGCGGACCCCGACCCTCTCGCTCGGTGCTTTCCAGCACTGCGACATCACCGCCACGCCCTTCGGCGTCGCCAGCCAGATCGGCAACTCGTGGGCCTCGCCCTATCTTCCCGCCGCCTCCGTCTCGAAGCGGGTCACCAGCACCTCCAACGGCGAATCCATCTCTCCCAGCGGGATGGCGGTCTATGACCACTCCTATCTCGCCAACGAGGCCTTGTTCGACCGCTGCTACCTTTCCGGCGCGGCACCGGAGTTCGGCGCCCGCAAGAGCAACACCGGGAGCCCCGCCATTTGGGAACAAGAGCAAATTTCAGAACGCAAGCCGGTCACCGAAGTGCTCGGGAAGTTCTTCGAAGACCCGGCGGCCTATCCCTTGCGCAACCCGCGGATGACGCCCTACCGCGGCGCGGCCTCGCTGGAGCAGGTGAAGTCCCGGCTGGAAAGCCCCGCACGCTGCGTCCGTCTCGCGTCCCACCTGATGGTCGAGGGCGGCTTCAACATCAACTCGACCAGCATCGAGGCCTGGACCGCGGTGCTCGCCAGCCTTCGCGGCACCGAGCCGGCTTCCGGCGACAAGACCGCGCAGTCCCGCTTCCGCCACGTCATCACCGGCGCGCCGGTCAGCATGGCGGAGAACGATCCCTGGACCGGCTTCCGCACCCTGAGCGATGAAGACCTCAAGCAGCTCGCCACCAATCTCGTCGCTGAAATCAAGCTCCGCGGCCCCTTCCTTTCGCTCGGCGAGTTCGTCAACCGCCGCATCACCACCGACGGCGCGCTCGGCCTCGCCGGGGCGATCCAGTCGGCGATCGACAAAAGCGGGCTGAACACGAAGTTCTCCTACGCCACCTTCACCACCAGTGCCTATCCGAACCCCGAGAACATCTCGAACCCGAACACCGGCACCAACACCCCGGGCTGGCTGACCCAGGCGGATCTGCTCAACGCGCTGGCACCTTATATCACGCCGCGCTCGGACACCTTCATCATCCGCACCATGGGCGAGGCAAAGGACGCCGAAGGCAAGGTGACCGCCCGCGTCCGGCTGGAAGCGGTGGTGCAGCGCGTGCCGGATTGGATCGATCCCGTCGATGATCCGTCCACCGCGGTGGCCAGCCTCTCGAACCTGAACAAGACCTTCGGCCGCCGCTTTGAGATCGTCTCGGTGAAGGAAATCGCCTCCGCGACGGTGCTCTGACTCCCGCGGCTTCAGGCGGTTGACATCGCCGGCGGGGCTCACCACTTTGAAATTCATGATGCGCCGCTGTCTTGCCCTTCTGGTTCTCGGTCACGCCCTGGCGTCGGCCGCTCCGGCGATCCGGGTCCTCGCCTGGGACCAGGAAGTCGCCGCCCGCGAGCTGGCCCTGGTGTGCGGCGAGTCCGTGGTCCCGGTCACCGGGATGCATTCGGAAAAGCGGACCGCCACCTTCCGGCTGAAGGGCGACGGGCCGGTCCTGCTCCGCGCGCTGGATAAGAAAACCGCCGAGGGCAAGCCGGTCGAACGCGCCTGCGCCATCCCCGCGACGGTCACCCGTCCGCTGCTGGTGCTGATGCCCGACAAGACCGACCCGACCGGCCTGCGAGTGTTCGTTTTCAACGACGATCCCGCCGGCTTCCGCTGGGGTAGTTACCGCTTCCTGAATGCCACGCCGAAGGAACTCGTCGTCCAGCTTGAAGAGAAGGCCATCAAGGTGCCGACCGGCTGGAAAGCGGTGGACCTCGACCTCGGTGGCGAGACCCGCGGCGTCGGTGCCCGGGTGGCGCTTGCCGAAAGCATCGAGAAGCCGCTCTACAGCGCCGTGTGGGAATACGACACCGGCATCCGCATCCTCTGCTTCATCGTGCCCGGCACCGACCCGCGCCTCGGCCCGGTCAACATGAAGGCGATCCCCGAGGACAAGCGGACCCTGGAGCTGGAGGAAAAAGCCGCCGCGAAGCCGGCTGCCGCGACTCAGCCGTGATCAGCGTGCCTTCTCGATGGGAACGCGCCATTCGGCGCAACCATGATCACGCCTTCGCCTCGATCATCTTCCGCCGGTAGGCCTCGTCGAGGCGGCGGTCGATTTTCTCCGCGTCTTCGTCGCTCAGGAAATTCGGCCCGCCTGCAGCAAAGGTGCCGAGCAGCACGCGCGCCCACTTGTCGAGCATCAGCAGGATGTTGAGCACTTCCTTGCTGCTTGCTCCCAGTGCCACCGGCCCGTGGTTCTCCATCAGAATGACCTTCGGCAGCTTGCCGTGCTCGGCGCGGAAAGCCGCAAGGCCGTCGCGCACCGCCAGGGCGAGGTCCAGGCCGGGATTGAAGTACGGGATCGCTAGTACATGACGGCCGCAGACGACGATCGCGTCCGGGCAGACATGGCGCAGAAAAGGTTCCGCGCCGCGGGTGCTGGCGAGGATCGAGACGACGGAGGTGCTGTGGGTGTGGCCGGTCCATTTCACGCCGGGCTCGCGCAGGCAGAGCGAGTGGAGGAAAGTCTCGACCGAGGGCTTCTGGTGCGCGGGGTCGGCGAGGCAGGCGACCAGGCCGTCCTCGATTTCCTGTTCGGTGGGGTGCGCGCGGTCTAACAGCGCGTCGACCTTCGCGTGGGAAACCCGCGACAAGCCGTCGATGCCAAGCGTGCCGAGCGAGGTCCCGGAGGCCTTCACCCAGAAGGTCCCGTCGCCGAGGTCGCAGGAAGTGTTCCCTTCGCCGAGGATGGCAAGCTGGCGCTCCTCGCGACCGAGTTCGCGGGAAAGTCGGACGAGTTCTTCAGCGGGAGTCATGGGCTCGGCTCAGCGGGTCTTCTTCGCATGCATCGCCTCGCGGAAACGGGACGGCGGGACGCGGTGGACGGATTTGAAAACGCGGGAGAAGTGGAAGGGATCGGGGAAGCCACAGGCGCGCGCGACGTCCTTCACCGAGACCGTGCCCTCGAGCAGCAGCGATGCGGCGTGCTGCATCCGCAGGCGGGTCAGGAATTGATAGGGGCTCTCGTCGTGGAAGCGGGCGAAGAGCCGGCAAAGATAGGGCGCGTCCAACTCACACGCGGTGGCCACGCCTTCCAGCGTGCCGAGCTTCAGGTAGTTCTGCTCGATGCATTGCTTCACCCGGCTGAAGGTGGCGAAGGCACGGGTCTCGGTGCTGCCGGCATCCACCGCATCCTCGCGGCACATCAGTAGCAGTTGCTGGACGATGGCGGTGCACAGCGGCCGGGAATACTTCGAGTTCCGCGACCCGCGCTCGACCAGCGTGTCGAAGGCCCGGCGGATCGGCTCGCTCTTCAGACAGTGGGACACCGTGCCCGGCAGGATGTCGAAACGCTGCAAGAACTCCGCCGCCTCCGGTCCCGAAAAGCCGGTGAAGTACTTCAGCAACGGCTTGTCGGGATCAGTCGCAATGTGGTGCTCGACGCCGGGGCCATAGACGAAAAAGACGCCGGACTTCAAGGTCGCCTCGACGCCGTTGAGTGTGACCTTGCCGCGGCCGCCGTGGACGAACTCGATGACGAACCAGGGAAAGTCAGGGCGGTCGATCCGGTAATCCGGCCGGCAGCGTTCGAAGCCGCCGCATTTGACTTCAAAGCCCGACGGATCAGGCTCGTCGAAGAAAAAGACCCGGGACGACTCGACCTGCCGCGACAGGAAGGAGGAGGGATTGGGCAAAGTGTGGGAGTTCGACGGCACGATGGGATTCATTGTCCCTGTCTCATTCAAATGGAAGCAAAAACATCCATGCGGCCAGATGGTCTTTCGTTGCGGCGGTAGGAATCTCAGAAGCAGAAAACGAGATCAACCGCAGCAAAAAATACGTTCTCGGCGTTTCCTCCGCGATCTTTGCGCCTCCGCGGTTCGTTCAATTGGAATTCTAGTTGCAACAACTTTGTCCATCATGTGCTCTTCATTTCATCGGATCCCCGTTTCCATGCACCCTGTTGCCTAAGACCGCTCTTCCTTCCGAGCGCGCAAGCACCATTTTCCGCCACCCCGCACCCGTTTGCGTGACTTTCCGCCGCCGATCCTTCAGGTATTCTCCCAACCGACAACCCAAGATGAAATCCACCCCGCTCCTCGCCATCGCCCTCGCCGCGCTCCTGTCCGGCTGCAACAAGTCCGCCGAAACTCCCGGTCAGATCCGCGTCGCGGTGATCCCGAAAGGCACCACGCACATCTATTGGAAGTCGGTCGAAGCCGGCGCGATGAAAGCCGGCGCCGAGCTCGGCGTGAAGGTCACCTTCATCGGGCCGCAGCGCGAGGACGACCGCTCGCAGCAGATCGACCTCGTGAAAAACCAGTCGCTGCAGAACGACGCGCTGGTCCTCGCCCCGCTCGATGCCGTCGCCCTGCGCGATGTCGCGAAGGAAGTCGCCGACAAGGGCAAGCCGGTGGTCATCGTCGACTCCAGCCTCGCCGACAGCGCCGGCTTCATTACCAGCTATGTGGCCACCGACAACGCCGAGTGCGGCCGCATCGGTGCCCGCGCGATCGCCGCGACCATCGGCGAGAAGGGCAAGATCGCGATGCTCCGCTACATGCAGGGCAGCGCCTCCACCGAGCAGCGCGAGCAGGGCTTCCTCGATGAAATTGCGAAGTTCCCCGGCATCGAAATCGTCAGCTCCGAGCAGTTCGCCGGACCCACCGCCAGCGATGCCCAGAACACCGCCACCAACCTGGTCACGCGCCTCACCGATGGCGGCGCGCTGACGGTGAACGCGATCTTCTGCTCCAACCAGACCAGCACCTACGGCATGCTCCAGGCCCTGCGTGGCAAGAACCTCGCGGGCACCGTGAAGTTCATCGGCGTCGACTGCGACGCCACCTTCATCGATGCCCTGAAGAAAGGCGAGATGCAGGGCACCGTCCTTCAGGATCCCCTCAACATGGGCTACCTCGGCGTGAAGACCGCCGTCGCCAAGCTCAAGGGCGAAAAGGTCGAGCCGGTGATCGACACCGGTGCCACCCTGGTCACTCCGGAAAACCTCGCCGATCCCAAAATCGACGCGCTGGTGAAGACGCAGTTGCAGTGAGAAGAAGATGGTAGATGGCAGATGGTGGATGGCAGATGCTTGAGAGAGAATCCGCCGCCCCGCTGCCTTTCATCTACCATCCACGATCTACCATCTCCCATCCATGGCAACGCCACCACGCCTCGTCATGCGGGACATCCGCAAAACCTTCGGGCCGACGATCGCGCTCGGGCGGGTGGACCTTGAGGTGCTGCCGGGGGAGGTCCACGCGCTGGTCGGGGAGAACGGCGCGGGCAAGAGCACGCTGATGAAGGTACTGTCCGGTGCCCATGCGCCGGACGGCGGGGAGATGGAGTTCGACGGGAAACCCTATCTCCCCCGCAATCCGCTCGATGCCCGCGCGCGCGGCGTCGGGATGATCTATCAGGAGCTGTCGATCGCCCCGCACCTGACGGTCGAGGAGAACATCGTGCTCGGCATGGAGCCGATGAAGGGCCCGCTGGTCGACCGCAAATTGATGCGTGCCCGCGCCCTCGAAGCGCTCGCTCATTTCGACCACCCGGACATCCGGCCCGAAGTGCTGGCCGGCACGCTGTCGGTGTCCGCCCAGCAGCTCGTCGAGATCGGCCGCTCGCTGGCGATGGGTTGCAAGCTGCTTGTCTTCGACGAGCCGACCTCGTCGCTTTCCCAGAAAGACATCGAGCGGCTGTTCCTGCTGATCGACCGCCTCAAGTCGCAGGGCATCTCGATCGTCTACATCTCGCACTTCCTCGAAGAAGTGAACCGCCTCGCCTCCCGCCTCACCGTCTTGCGCGACGGCTCGGTCGTCGGCACCCGCGACGTCGCGACCACGCCGCCGGAGGAGATCGTCTCGATGATGGTCGGCCGCGATGTCGACGACCTTTACCCGCGCACCGAACGCCATGCCGGCGAAGCCCTGTTAGAGATCAAGCACCTCGCCGGAACCACCAAGCCCGCCGATGCCAGCCTGACCCTGCGCCGTGGCGAGGTGGTCGGGATTGCCGGCGTCGTCGGCTCCGGTCGCACCGAGTTCCTGCGCGCCTTGTTCGGACTGGATCCCGTGAAGTCCGGCGAGATCCGCATCGGCGGTCGCGACGGTGCCGCCAGCCCGCGCCAGCGCTGGCGGCAAGGCGTCGGACTGCTCAGCGAAAACCGCAAGGAGGAGGGCCTTGCGCTGAACCTTTCGATCGCGGACAACATTACGCTGCCCTGCCTCGACCGCTTCGGCCGCGGCGGCGCGGTGTCGCCGGCCAAGCAGATGAGCCGCTCCGCCGTGTGGATCGAAAAGCTCGGCATCAAGTGCCAGGGTCCCGCCCAGCCGATCGGCG
>NEUO01000101.1 GCA_002304315.1 Verrucomicrobiia bacterium Tous-C4TDCM | reverse complement strand
TTCGACAAGGCGGAGATCGACGAACTGATGCTGCGCGAAATCCGCCGGCTTTATGATTTCCCCGACTGGACCATCGCCGAACGCTGGCACGGGATCTACGCCAAGTACCCCGGCCATGCCGAGTTCCGCGCGGAGCCGCTGCCCGGGGTCCACATCGCTACCGGCGTGGGCGGCACCGGCATGACGATGTCCTTCGGCCTCGCCGACCGATTCTTCGCTCAACGGCTTTCATCCGTCTACCCCCCCCTTCGCTGAAGCTTCGGGGGGCAGGCCCCCCTTCATGACTTTCCTTCGACGATCCTCCGCAAATTCTCATGTCCACCTTCCAAGCCAACGGCCGCAGCTACCCGCTGCCGCCGAATCCGATCGCCGTGATCTGCCTCGACGGCTGCGCCGACGAGTATCTCAGCACCGCCATCGCCCATGGCCGGATGCCGCGCCTCGCCGCGATGGCACGCGACGGCTGGCGCGGCATCGTCCGCGGCGCGCTGCCGTCCTTCACCAACGTCAACAACACCTCGATCGTCACCGGCGTCGCCCCGCGGGTTCACGGCATCTGCGGGAACTTCTTCCTCAATCCGGAGACCGGCGAGGAAGTCATGATGAACGGCCCGGAGTTCCGCCGCTGTGGGACCTTGCTGACCGCCGCGGCCGATGCCGGTCGCAAGGTCGCCTTCATCACCGCGAAGGAAAAGCTGCGCACCGTCCTCGGCGACGGCTTGGTCGAGCGCGGCGGCATCGTCTTCTCGTCGGAGAAAGTGGACGAGGCGAAGAAGGCGACCCACGGCATCGACAACGCCATGGAAATCATCGGCAAGCCGCGGCCGGAGATCTATTCGGGCGATGCCTCGATCTACGTGCTCGAAGCCGGTGCCGCGCTGGCGGAGCAGGGCGTGGCGGATTTCCTCTACCTCTCGACGACCGATTTCATGCAGCACAAGTTCAGCCCCGACGCGCCGGAGATCCTGGACTTCCATGCGAGGATCGATGGGGCGATCGGCCGTCTGTTAGACGCCGGCTGCACCGTCGCCCTGACCGCCGACCACGGCATGAACGCGAAGAACAAGGCCGACGGAAGTCCCAAGGTGATCTTCGTGGAGTCACTGCTGCGGGCGAAGTTCGGCGACAATCTGCGCGTCATCTGCCCGATCACCGATCCTTACGTCGTCCACCACGGCGCGCTGGGCTCGCTGGTCATGGTGCATTTGGAAGACCCGTCGATCCGGAGTGAAGTCGCGGAGTATCTCTTCGCCCAGGAAGGCATCACCGAGGTCCTCACCCGCGAACAAGCGGTCGACAAGCTGGAGCTCGCGCCGGACCGCATTGGCGACCTGGTCGTGCTCTCCGGCCGCGATGTCGTGGTCGGCAAGTCACCGGAGCATCACGACCTGTCGGTGCTCAAGGGCGGCCTCCGTTCCCACGGCGGACGCTACGAGGAACTGGTGCCGCTGGTGATCTCCAAGCCGCTCACGCCAGAGCTGAAGCGCTTGGTCGAGGGCGATCCGCGGAACTTCGACGTGTTCCATTTCGCCTGCCAGGTCTGAGTGCCCTCACATCGGCCGGCCGAGGAACACGCAGAGGATCTTCGCGTCCTTCGCGCTCGGGTTGAAAACCCGGTGGTCGACCTCCGCGTCGAAGTAGGCGGCGTCGCCTTCCTTGAGCGCATGGACTTCGCCGTTGTACTCGAAAGAGATATTCCCCTTCAGCACCACAAGGAACTCCTCGCCTTCGTGCGGCATCGGCTCCCGGCGTCCGCCAGCGGCCGGGACTTCCAGTACGAAGGGGTCCATGTTCCGGTCCGGCCGGCCGTGGGCCAGCGCGAAGTACTTGATGTCGGATTGGTCGCGGTCGCGCTCGATCTCCTTGCGTTCGCCGGAGCGGATGATGCTCAGCTTCGGCTTCTCGTCGAGGCCGTCGAACAGCTCGGACAGGCTCAGGCCGAGCGCCTCACAGAGCTTCGCCAGCGTCGGGAGCGATGGCGTGACGCGGAAATTCTCGACCTTGGACAGCAGGCCCTTGCCGAGGCCGGAAAGCTCGGCGACGCGGTCCAGCGTGTAGCCGCGCGCGAGGCGTGCCGATTTGATCCGGGAGGCGAGTTCGACGAGATTCATCTGTGCGCCGAAGCTGCGCTCGCGGCGGCCGGGCGGTCAAGGCTGTGCACCCGGCGGCCGGGCGGCGGTCAGCGAGCCGATGGGTTTAGTCTTTTGAAGTCCCATCTTCGTTGTCCGCGGCGGAGACCTCGACCGGCAGCGCCTCCGGACTCCCGCCGTGATGCAGGGCGGTGATTTCCGCCGGGGCGAGCACCCGCGACCAGATCGCGACTTCGTCCAGCCGGCCGTCGTAGTTCCGGCCGGTGCCGGCGCGGTGGCCGCCGAGTACCAGCCCGCCGTTCTCCGACGCGGGACCTTGCTGGGGCAAAAGGTGGGCCGCGACTTCCGCGCCATCGACATAGAGCCGCAGATGAGTGCTGTCATAGGTCATCACGACATGGGCCCAGCGGCCGGTGAACAGCGAGCGGTCCAGCACGCAGGGGAAGGGTCCGTGAGCCACCGCGAAGGGCGTGGCACCGACAGTCGTCGAGGCCTGGATATTTTGGGTATGCAGCTCGAGGTTGATCTTCGCGGGATCGTCCGCCGGCTGAAATCCGAGCGACAGGGTGTAGGCGGCGGCGTTGCTCACCGTGCCGCCCAGCGTGCTTTCTAACAGGAAGTGCCGCTCCGCGCTGCCGTGGGCCGGCAGGCTGGCGGGCCGGCACCAGAGGGAGACGCTGTGGCCGGCGCTGTTGTCGTCCAGCGCGCTGCGGCCGACGACGAGATACTGCGAGGCGCTGCGCATGAATTCCACCGCACCGCCGCGCAGCCCGCCGTCGGCGATGACGGTCGCGCCATTCACCGCCGAGGCATGCATCCGCGCACCGAGCACGCTTTCGTTTTCCAGGTCGCCGTCGAAGTTCCACCACGCACGCAGGTCCTTGCCGAGACCTGTGCCGGCCTTCGGGGTGAGCTGGTCGTAGGGGATCACCACCTCGCGCTGCACGGTGCCGTCGTGCAACAAATAGCGGGCAGTCAGTACCGCCGGATTGGCGCGGGTGTCCGCGGTGAGGGTCAGGAACTGACGGGGTTGCTGCGACGACCATTCGAGGTCCGGATGCGGGACATCGAGCGACGGGATCACCGAGGTGTGGGCGGGCGAGGTGATGAAGTCGTGCAGGTCGTAACCGAGCCGCTGGCGGTGGATCAGGTGGCGCGAGACATGAATGTCGCCGCCTAACAGAACCACGCCGGGGATTTTCCGGTCGCGGATGAAATTCAAGAGCGCGTCGCGCTCGAACCAGTAGGTGAACTGGTCGTCGGTCTCGCTGTTCTTTTTGTCCTGCCAGATCTCGCCCATCGCCAGCACCTTGAAGGGCGCACGGGAGGCAGCGAGGGCATCTAACAGCCATTGCCACTGCGCGGGGCCGAAGCCGGTGCGCTTGGCCGGATCGACCGGCGACGGCCCGGTTTCGGAGAACCAGCGGGGATCGAGCAGGAAGACCTCCATCACCCCGAGGTCGAGCTTGTGGTAAACGCCCTCGGTGCCCGTGCCGAATTGCTCATGGGCCCGGTACTCGACGAAGCCGCGGCGGGTGTTCGGCTTGCCGGCGGCAAAGCTCACGCCGTTGCCGTTGTTGAGGCCGAAGTCGTGGTCGTCCCAGACTGAGGCGGTCGGCGTGCTGCGGATCAGCGAGGCCATGAAGGGCGTTTCGAGGAAGGCGCGGTGCTTGGTTCGGATGCTCGCGAGGTCGGCGGTGTCGATGTAGGGCGTGTCGCCCATCAGGAAGAGCTGGTCGATGCCGAGCAGGCCCATGCGCTGCCACACCGGCTCGGCGGTGGCGTTCGCGCAGGAGGCGAAGGCCGCGGTGACGACGCCTTTCGTCCCGGTGGACAGAGGCGTGGAGAATTTCAAACCGTCCTCCGGGCCGGCGATCGGCACGGCGGTTCCCCCGGTGATGTCTTCCAAGCGGTAGGTGTAGCGAGTCGCCGCGCTCAGGCCGGTGACGTGGAACTTTGCCACGTGATCGTCGGCTGCGGGGCTGGTGGCATCGCTGCTGCCGACCACCTGACTGGCGGCATTGAGCACGGTGAGGCGGAGGTTTTTGTCGACGGCTCCCGGCCGGTAGAGAAATCGGGCGTCCGTGGTTTTCACCGTGCCAACCATCGGTCCGGTCTGGGCGGTGGCGTGGTGAAGCGGGAGCGCCGCGAGAATCAGCGCGGGAACGAAGGGTCGGAGTTGGCGGGACAGGATCATCGATGGCGGAAAGGGGCCGGGTGCGAATGATTTCCGGAGCGCCGCCGGTGGAGGCGGAGACCGAGGGCACGGTGTTCCGGGGGCGTACGAAAACCAACTAGAAAGTGTTTCTCAGAATGCAACATTTCCGTTTCAGGGAAACTTTCGCCTTGTGACGCCGGTGGTGTCGGATAGCTCTCTTGGACACGCATCTAGACTCCATTCTGATGACGGAAACCCGAACCAACAGGCATTCCACCGGGCGCGCGTCCGGACCCTGCCGGTGGTGATGTTTTCCTTTATCCGCAGAACCGCATGAACACCGAACGCACCGGCGGCCTTGCCCTTGCCGCCGTCTTTTCCGGCCACGGCCATCCCTTCGATCTCCGGGAGTTTCCGGTGCCCGCGCCGGGACGCGGGGAGGTGCTCGTGGACATTAGTTGCAGCACGATTTGCGGCAGCGACCTGCATACCTGGCACGGCCGTCGGCAGGAACCGGTGCCTTGCGTCCTTGGGCATGAAATCGTCGGCCGCATCGTGGCCTTCGGTCCCGGCGCACCACGGGTCGACCTGCGGGGAGAGATGCTGTTAGAAGGCGACCGCATCACGTGGACGCTGGCAGCTTCCTGCGGCGAGTGCTTTTTCTGCAAGCGCGGTCTGCCTCAGAAATGCGAACATCTTTTCAAGTACGGCCATAGCTCGATCGCTCCCGGCCGCGAGTTCAGCGGCGGCTTCGCCGAGTGCTGCCTGCTGACCGCGGGCACCGGCATCGTGAAGCTTCCCGATGCGCTCACCGACACCCTGGCCGCGCCGGCCAACTGCGCCGTGGCGACCGTGGCCGCCGCGTTCCGCCTCGCCGGTCCGGTGGCGGGTTCGACGGTGGCGATCCTCGGCTGCGGGGTGCTGGGGCTGACCGCCGCGGCGATGGCCCGCTCGCTGGGAGCGGCGGAGGTCATCTCCTGTGATCTCGATCCCGGCCGCTCGGCCGCCGTGAGGGACTTCGGCG
The DNA here is from genome assembly GCA_002304315.1 of Verrucomicrobiia bacterium Tous-C4TDCM. Lineage (GTDB taxonomy): Bacteria > Verrucomicrobiota > Verrucomicrobiia > Verrucomicrobiales > Akkermansiaceae > Haloferula. The sequence goes on along the minus strand of NEUO01000101.1, from coordinate 12,271 downwards.
CGAGCCACTTTTGCGAACCCGCCGACCTTCTTTCGGATACCCGTGATCTCACCAAGGGCCGCGGGGCGGATGTCACGCTGGAGTTCTCCGGTTCTTCCGCCGCGGTCGCCGGGGCCTTCGCCGCCACCCGGACCGGCGGGGTCTCGGTCATCGCGGGCACCATCACGCCGGGCGGGTCGGTCACGATCGATCCGAACGACCTGGTCCGCCGCATGCTGACCCTCCGCGGCCTGCACAACTACGCGCCGGAAGATCTGGTCGCAGCCGTGGAATTCCTCGCCGACACCGGCGACCGTTTCCCCTTCGCTTCCCTGGCCGGCGGGGCCTTCGCGCTCGAGGACATCGAGCACGCCTTCGAATCCGCCACCGTCCGCCCCGGCCGCCGCGTTTCCATCACTCCCTGATCATGCCGTTTCCGATCCATCTGCCTTCCTACATCGCCGGCCAGCCGGTCACCACCGGCCGCACGCTTGAAGTCCGATATCCCTGGGACGGCTCGCTGACCGGCACCGCCGCCTTGATCGGCCCGGAGCACCTAGAACAGGCGATCACCGCCGCGCTGGCCTTTCCGAACGAATCGCTGACCCGCCGCGACCGCCACGACATCCTGCGCAAGGCCGCAGTGCTGCTGGCGGAGCGGCGCGACGAGTTCGCCGCGCTGATCACCCGCGAGACCGGACTGGCGATCCGCGAGGCGAAGTACGAGACCACCCGTAGTTCCGACGTGCTCGATTTCGCGGCGATGGAAGCGCTGCGCGACGACGGCCGGATCTTCTCCTGCGACATCTCGCCCATCGGCAAGCCGCGCAAGATCTTCACCTCGCGCTATCCGGTCGAGCTGGTGGCCGCCATCACGCCGTTCAACCACCCGCTGAACCAGGTCGCCCACAAGCTCGCCCCGGCCATCGCGGCCGGCGCGCCGGTGCTGCTGAAGCCCTCCGACCGCACCCCGCTGACCGCGCTGAAGTTCGCCGAGGTCCTCTACGAGGCCGGGCTGCCGGGGCCGATGCTCAGCCTCTTCGTCGGCGGCATCGACGACATCGTCACGCCGATGATCACCGACGATCGCGTGGAGATCGTCACTTTCACCGGCTCGGTGGAGATCGGCAAGCACATCGCCCGGACCTGCGGCTACAAGCGGATCTGCCTGGAGCTCGGCGGCAATTCGCCACTCATCGTGCTGGCGGATGCGGACCTCGACCTCGCCGCGAAGCTCGCCGCCGAGGGATCCTTCCGTAACTCCGGTCAGCGTTGCACCGCGGTGAAGCGGATCCTTGTGCAAGAAAGCATCCTCGATGCCTTCACCGCGCGTTTCACCGACCTGGTCCGCTGCGAGTATCCCTGCGGCGACCCCGAGGACCCCGCGACGGTGGTCGGTACCATGATCCACGAAGCCGCGGCGGCCGAGTTGGAGCGGCGGGTGAAGGACGCGGTCGCCATGGGCGCCGAAGTCCTCCACGGCGGCGGCCGCCGGGGTGCGCTGTTAGAGCCGACCGTGATCGCCAATGTCCCGCGCGAGGCCGAGATGGTGGCCTGCGAAAGCTTCGGCCCGCTGGCACCGATCATCCCGATCCGCGACCTCGACGACGCGATCGCTTACTACAACTCCGGCCCCTTCGGCCTGAGTGGCGGGGTTGTCACCAACGACCTCTCGCTCGCGATGAAGGCCTGTAAGGAACTGAGGGCGGGAACTACCAATGTGAACGAAGTCCCGGGCTACCGGCTGGAGATGACGCCCTTCGGTGGCACCCGCGATTCGGGACTCGGCGTGAAAGAAGGGGTGATCGAGGCGATCAAGTTCTTCACCCACGAGAAGACTTGGTCGCTACCGTGGTAGAACATTGAGCCCGTTTTCATCATGTCCACAGTCTCATCGACACCTTCCCTTTCCTCGTGGCTGGGCCGCCGCCCCGCCATCCTCGCCGCGTGGTGCGTCGTGGCGGCATTCGGCACCTATGCCTGCATGTATGGCTTTCGCAAGCCCTTCACCGCAGCAGGATACACCGGCACGCCGTGGGGAGATTCCCTCAAGGTCTGGCTGATCACGGCCCAGGTGCTCGGTTACACCGTCTCCAAGATCATCGGGATCAAGATCGTCTCCGAAATGGAGCCGCGGAAGCGTGCGAACTTCCTGTTAGCCCTCATTGGCATTGCCCAGGTCGCCTTGCTGGGTTTCGCCCTCACGCCCGCGCCCTACAATACCTTCTGGCTTTTCTGCAACGGCCTGCCCCTCGGTATGGTCTTCGGTCTGGTCCTCGGCTTTCTGGAAGGACGGCGCATGACCGAATTCTTCGTCGCGGGCCTTTGCGCCAGCTTTATTCTGGCGGACGGGGTCGCCAAGTCGGTCGGCACGACGCTTCTCAACTCGGGAGTTCCCGATGTCTGGATGCCTGTTGCCGCTGGGGCGATCTTCATCCTCCCGCTCTTTGCATTCGTCTGGATGCTCCGCCGCATTCCACCGCCAGACGGCGAAGACATCGCCTCCCGTTCCGAACGCACGCCGATGACCGGCCGTGAGCGGATGGAGATGCTCCGGCGACACGGTTTTGCCCTGGTCTCCATCCTGATGGTTTATCTGCTCATTACGGTCCTCCGCAGCGTGAGGGCGGACTTTGCTCCTGAAATTTGGCGCAGTCTTGGCTTCGGCGGCAGTCCGGGCGTTTTCACCCGTTCCGAGTTTTGGGTCGGGCTTGCCGTCGTGGTGGTCAATGGCACCGTGTTCTTGATCCGCGACAACCGCCGCGGTTTCCTCACCTCGCTCTGGACCTGTGCGGGCGGTCTCCTGCTCGCGCTCGCCACGGTCGCCGCTTGGCACGGCGGGATGCTCGAACCGTTTCATCTCATGGTCTTGCTCGGGGTCGGCATGTATCTGCCCTACGTGGCCGTGCATACCACGGTATTCGAGCGCCTGATCGCGCTCACCCGCGAGAAGGGCAACATCGGGTTCCTGATGTATCTTGCCGACGCCACCGGCTATCTCGGCTACTGCGGGGTGATGATCGCCCGCAGCATGTTCAAGCCCGAAAAAGACTTCCTGCCCTTCTTCCTCAATCTATCGACCTTCGTGCTGATTGCCTCACTCGCTTTTACCGTGGTGTCGATCTTCCTCTTCTCCCGTCGCTTTCCGAGTCGTCCGGCTTGAGCAAGGTTCGCCGCCACCGGATGAATCGGAACTGAATGTGTAAAGGCTTGAGCTTAACTTTCGGTCCGTGAGCACTGCAGCTAACAAAGGGAAGTGGTCCGATCAAGAGCGTGACACCTTTCCACAACTATATGCCAGGCATTCTGTCGTAGAGTGACCCGTTGAAGTCCCGTAAATAGCTGGAGATCAATGGGAAGAGGCCAGAAGTTGTCCGGGGCGAGCCGAGCGGGCGGGCGGCGCTCACTCGGTCCGGGCCTGAACAAGGCCTTGCCGGGCGGCGGTGATCAGGCCGACGTCCGCGATCCTGCGCTCGTATTCTCCGGGCACGGTCGCGGCACCCATCGGGATGTCGGGACGGCGCCAAGTCATGGCGCTTTCTTGAAGGGTGCGGGCAGAGAGGTGGATCTGGTTGACGCCGGTGCGGCGGATGATCTCCGCGACCTGGTCGGCCTTGATACCGCCGCCGGGGAGGATGTCGATCCGGCCGGCGGCTTGCTGGACGAGCGCGGCGATGGGGTCGAGCGCTTCGATCACCGAGGGCGCGCCGCCACTGGTCAGGATGCGCTCGAAGCCGAGTTCGGCGAGGATTTCGAGGGCGCCGGGGAGGTCGCGGCAGACATCGAAGGCGCGGTGGAAGACGGCAGGAAAGCCGTCGCAGGCATCAAGCAGGGTTTCGATGGCGGAAAGGTCGAGCGCCCCGTCGGGTTCGAGGCAGCCGAAGACCACGGCATCGGCCCCGAGGTCGCGGGCGAGTTCGATATCGGCGGCCATGGAAAAAATTTCCTCCGGGCGGTAGGCGAAGTCGCCGCCGCGCGGGCGGATCATGAAGGCGATCTCGCCGGGAAAGAGGGCGCGGGCTTGGGAGAGGATGCCGGCGCTGGGAGTCAGGCCGCCTTCGGTGAGGGAGGCGCAGAGTTCGATCCGGTCCGCCCCGGCTTCGGCGCAGGCGATGACGGAGTCGAGGGAATCGACACAGATTTCGAGAAGCATTGGCTTTTTGGGGGATTAGGAGATTAGGGAATTGGGGAATTGGGGAATTGGGGATCTGCCATCTCCGATCCCGGCTGCGCCAAGCCTACGGAGGCCTTGCCACCATCTGCCATCTGAATCCACCGGAACTCGCGGGTGGCGCTGTCGATGTCCCTGCGCTTGGTTGGGGGAGATGATTCCGGAACGACTTGATCTCACCCTGCGCGATGGCACGCCGGTGGTGGTGCGGCCCTTGACGCCGGCGGACCGGGCGATGGTGGCGGAGGACTACCGGCGGCTGTCGCCGGAGGCGCGCTACCAACGGTTCTGGGTGCGCGAGGGGAAGGTGATCGGGGACGCGATGCTCGACCGGCTGCTGACCGGCGCGCCGCCGGAGCACGCCGTGTGGACAGTCTTCGACCCTGCGCGGAAGGATTTTCCGGGTATGGGGGCGGCGAGTTTCCGGCGCTCGGAAACCGATCCGGTGGAGGCCGAGTTCTCCGTTACGGTGCTGGACGCTGACCAAGGCCGCGGGGTGGCGACGCTGCTGCTGGCGGTGCTTTGGCTGGTGGCCTACCGGCACGGGATCGAGCGCTTCAGCGGTTACACCGTGCCGGAGAACCGCAAGGCGCTGCGCTGGATGCGCGACAGCGGTGCGGAGGGCGAGTGGGACGGCTACAACGCGGTGTTCCGCTGGTACCTCGCGGATCTCGACGCGTTGCCGGAGACCCCGGCGGGCGCGGACCTGGCAGGGCGCTTGGCGGAATTGTCAGCGGTGATGCTTTGACGGGGCGGCCGCAGGTTTGGCTCACCCGATACGTGGCTGATTCCCCAGACGGCTCCACTCCTCCCAAACCGGCACATCCGCCGCCGCCCAGTCGAGTTCGCAGAGAGCGTCTTTTTCGCACCAGCGGATCTCCTCATGTTCATGCGGATGAAGTTCCCCCGCCACGATCCGGCAAACGAAGGGGTGCAAGCGGATCTGCCCGCGGCCATAGTCCCAGACGACGGGTGTCAGCGCTTGGCCGATGTCCACGGCCACCCCCAGTTCTTCTTCCAGCTCGCGGACCAGCGCCTCGGCGGGACTTTCCCCGTCCTCGACCTTGCCGCCGGGAAACTCCCACTTTCCCCCGAGGTGCTTGCCCTCCGGCCGGCGGCAGGCGAGCAAGCGGCCCGCCTCATCGAGGATCAGACCGGCGGCGACCTCGATCATCGGCCGTCGGCGAGGCGTTCGGCGAGCATCGACGGCAATTTCGCCTCGAGGATTTTCCGCTGGGTCGACTCGATGTCGTAATCCACCCGGCGGAAGACGATCAGCCGGTGGTCGAGGTCGTAGATCGCGTAGCAGGCGCGCCAGTCGCCGTCGCGTGGCTGGCCGACGGAGCCGACGTTGATGAAGTATTTCGAGCCGTCCTCAATCATCACCGACTCGGCCGGGACTTCCTGGACTTTGTCGGTCTTGACATAAACCCGCGGCACGTGGGTGTGGCCATGGAAGCAGACCTGGGTGAACTGGTAGGAAAAGTTCGACATCGCGTCGAAGCGGTTCGTCACGTAGTTCCAATGCGCCGGCTGGTCCAAGGTGCTGTGGACCACGGTGAAATCCTCGACTTGCCGGACCATCCGCAGGCGGCGGAGCCAAGTCCGCTGCTCGTCGCTGAGCTGGACGCGCGTCCACTCCAGGGCGGCTGCGGCGACCGGATTCATCGATTCCAGCGAATGGCTGCCGGAAGCGTCCTCGTCGTGGTTCCCTTTGACCACCGGGCAGTCCATGGCGCGGACGCGTTCGAGGCAGGCCACGGGGTCGGCGTTGTAGCCGACCACGTCGCCCATGCAGACATAATCGGTGCAGCCTTGCTCGGCAGCATCGGCCAGCACCGCCTCGAGGGCTTCGAGGTTGGCGTGGATGTCACCAAAGAGAGCGATTCGCATGGGGAAGAAGCGGCGGGGAGAGGCTTAGGGGAGGGTCCGGGCGGCTGTCGAGTCAAACCCGGTCTAGCGGTACCGTGTCGGGCGCGCCGGCAGAGCGTCTCTTTGGCGGATGTGGCTCCGGGGGTCCTCGGGCCGGATGCCCCGGTGATACTCTAGCAGGCGGACCGCCGTTTCCACCCCCTCCATCGGAAGCCGGTCGTAGATGTTGAGGAAGTAACTGCCCAAATTGCGCAGGGCTTTGTCCTCACTGCCGAAAATCTCCACTGACCGGCCGACCGGATCGTCGGAGGGATGGATCTTCTGTTCCAGGACGTAGCAGATGCAGAGCAGCGTCGGCACCCGGTTGCTGGGCACTTTCAAGAGCTCGCGCACCTCGGCCAGCGACTTTTCCGGGTTCTTCCCGACGCGGACCTCGGCGATCATCAGCGCCCGCCGCACTCCCGGCGGGGCTTTTCCGGTGGCGATGGCCCCGGCGTAGGCTTCCACTGCCAGCGCGTCGTCCGGGAAACGGAACACGTCCGAGCAGAGATTCCCGAGCGCCACGCGGAGCCGCCAGTCGTCGGGATTGTTGCGGATGCCGCGCTGGTAGAATTCGCGCCCCTTGGTGACCCAGCGCCTGGCCTCGGCCCGGGCCCGCAGCTCGGGCAAGCCGGCTTCCATGCGGTAGTGGGTCGAGGCATTGGTCCCGATGTGCCAGGCTCCGATGTCCCAGTAATAAGTCCCGCGGGGTGCGAGCTGCACCGTGGTGTTCATCGCCTTTTCCAAGTCCGGCCACTTCTGCTGCGAGAAGTATTCGGTGACCTTCAGATGGGTAAAGGTGGCCACCAGCGTGCGCAGGCCGGCCAAGGCGATGGCGGAGCTGTTCTGGCCGAGCTTTTCCTTCAGCCCCAGCTCCAGCGGCCGGGAAAGCAGGCCCTGCTCGCGAAAATCCTCGGTCATCGCCTGTTCCAGCGGCATCCGCAGCGCCCCTGCAGCAAGCAGGACGGCGGCGGCGGTGAACAGCGGACGGCGGCGGGATTTCATCTCAGAATTCCTTTTCGGCGAAAACGATCCACGAGACGAAGAGATGCAGCACCACGTAAAAGCCGCTGAGCGCGATCAGCATCGGTAGCTCTCCGCCTTCGAAGTGGCCGCCTTCGATCAGGTTGTCGATGACGTTGAAAAGCTGGAAGTCGGGGAAAATCGTCGCCACCAGCAGCCCGGCCCCCTTTTCCAGCGGGCTGACCCCCTCGCCGAAATACAGGCCGCGGGCCTCCGCCTGGAAATTCCCGATGAAATACATCAGGAAGCCGGTGATCGTCGTGAACAAGGTGCTGGTCGAAAAGGTGGAGATCATCATCGCGGTGGAGGCGATCACCGCGGCGCGCAGGAAGACCACAAACACCGCGCCATGCAGGCTCCAGGTCGGCCCTTGGTTCAGGGTGTCCTGGCGCAGGGCCTCGATCTCGGCGGCCGGCCACCCGGCCGCGGTCACCGCTGCCACCTGCTCGGCCACCACCAGGTTGGTCCGCAGTGCCAGCACGCCGGCCATCAGCAGGTCCATCACCAGCAGCGAGACGAAGATCAGCAGCAGCACGCCGCCCAGCTTGCCAACCAGGTAGTCCAGCCGCGGCACCGGCTTGGCGAGGATGGTGTAGAGCGTGCGGTCTTCGACGTCCTTCGGCAGCAGCAGCGCGGTCGCCACCACCCCGATCACCACCGAGAAAAGGGTCATCGTCCCCAGCGACCAGCTCCGGATCGAGCGCAGCACGTCGGTGCCCTCCAGGTCAGGTCGGCCGAGGTCCTGGATCTCGAAAAGATTGCTGCCGAGCAGGATCACCGCGAACACGCCGAGGAAGTAGAACACTTTCATCCGCACCAGTTGCGTGAAGGTATGCATCGTGATCACCCCGATGCGGCGGGGGTTGAGAGGGCGGTTCTTCGCGGGGTGGCTCATCGGCGGGAAAGTTTCAGGGCTTGCGGCGGTCGGCCGTCTCCTGGAGGAACAGCCGCTCCAGCGTGGTGCGCGGCCGGCCGGCGCGCAGCAGCTCCGCACCGCTGTCGGAGCTCACCAGTGCGCGGATCTTTTCCAGCAACTCCGGCGAGGCGCCGCGCAGGATGATCTCGGTCTGGTCGCCGACCGCCAGCAGCTCGTCGAGCGGGCCTTCCTTCACCATCCGGCCGCGGTGGATGATGCCCACCCGGTCGCAGACTTCCTGCACCTGCTCTAACAAGTGCGAGCAGAGGAACACCGTGATCCCGCGCTTCTTCAGATCGAAAATCAGGTCGCGGATCTGGCGGGAGCCGATCGGATCGACCCCGGCCGTCGGTTCGTCGAGGATCACCAGCCGCGGTTCCTGCACCAGCGCCTGGGCCAGCCCGATCCGCTGCAGCATGCCTTTCGAGTAACCCCCGAGCCGCCGATTGCCCGCCTCGCTGAGGTCCACCAGTTCCAGCAGCTCTTTCACCCGCCCTTCGAGCGCCGCGCCGCGCAGGCCGCAGAGCTTGCCGTAAAAGCGCAGCGTCTCCGCGCCGCTGAGGTGTTTGTAAAAGTAGGGATTTTCCGGCAGGAAGCCGACCTGCTGGCGGGAGTCCACTTGCAGCGAGTCGTTGCCGAAAATCCGGCAGCTCCCCGAATCCGGCTGCACCAGGCCGAGCAGCGCTTTCATGGTGGTCGACTTGCCGGAGCCGTTCGGCCCGATCAGTCCGTAAACCTCGCCCGCGCCGATGCTCAGCGACACGTCGTCCACCGCGCGCAGCGGTTCCTTGCGGCCCGCCGGGCGGAACTCCTTCACCAGATTTCGGATTTCAACGGCGGGCTCCATCGCGGCGGGTTGAGGATAGCGACATCGGCGACGCGGCGGCAACGGGATTCGCCACACGGGAGTTCTTGTCAATTCCCCGGGGTCATGCAGGCTGCCTACGAACCATGAAGACTACCCTCAACTTCCTCTGCGCGGGACTGCTCGCGCTGCTCACCAGCTCCTGCCTGGAGCACTCCGCCACCATCCGCCTCAACAAGGACGGCAGCGGCACCATCACTGAAGAAACCGTCTTCAGCGCCGAAGCCAGCGCGATGATGGCCCAGATGCCGCCGGGCGGCAGCGGTCCGAAGTTCGACGACCCCAAGAAGGCCGCTGCCGCCGCCACCAAGATGGGCGAAGGCGTGACGGTCGAAAAGGTCGAGAAAATCGACAAGGACGGCCGGATCGGCGGTCGCGTCGTTTTCAAATTCCAGGACATCAACAAGGTCAAGTTCACCTACGGCGAGGCGATGTCCGACTCCGCCAAGGACATGGGCCCTCCCGGTGCCCCCGGCGATGCCCCGGACGCCGAAGGCGGCAAGCCCGAGAACAAGCCGATGACCTTCAAATACGAAGGCGGCGTGCTGACCCTCGTCAATCCCGAGCCCGAAGCCGCCGCCAAGAAGCCGGCTGAAGGCGGTGATGCCCCGGATGCCGCGGAACCCGACCCGCAGGCGCTCGCCATGATGCAGGGGGTCTTCAAGGACATGAAGATGTCGCTCAAGGTCGAGATCGTCGATGGCATCGCCGAGACCAACGCCACCCATGTCGAAGGCAACACCGTCACCCTGATGGACATGGCCTTCGGCAAGCTGCTCGCCAACCCGGAGCACATGAAGAAGCTCAGCGCCATGCAAATGGAGGAGTCCAGCCCCGCCGAAGTCGCCGCCGCCTTCAAGGGCGTCGAAGGCATGAAGATCGAGACCAAGGACTCGGTCACGGTGAAGGTGAAGTGACGCCGGCCCGCCGTGCCGACTTCACCCAAAGCAGGTCCCCGCGATGGGACCTGCTTTTTTGTTAGACCCGGGCATCAAACATTTGCCCGCTTGAGGACCGTCCACCTCGACTGCCGTAGGATGCTTTCTCCTCGTTGGATGGTCGTTTCACGCAAGATTTCATTCCCTTCGCGTTTCACCCTCAATTTCACTTCATTGACAGGAAGTCCGCCACCGCCGAAACGAGCATGGAGCCTCTGAAGAAAAGGTATTTCGTCCAGTTTCCACATTGGAGGTTCAGGATTGTTGCGGGCGTCGGGTAATGAGCGAGGGAACAGGTAGATGCACGGAGGTGGAACAGGACGACCAGCCATCATGACCGGCGCTTTTCCTCCTCCCAGCTTCGGGCAAGGCCGCCCGACTGTCCCGCAAAGCATGTCCCAGACAATGAGCCCGTCGATCCGCTCTTTCTTGGCGATAATTTCGGCTCCGAGGCGCGTGTGGATTCCTGACCAGACATTGTGGCGGGGATCAGCCCCCATATTTTGACAAAGGGACCACATTAGAAAATGGTCCGCATTGGGAGGCCGGACAAAAATGTTGGTATTGTTCCCGTCCAAGCAGCCCTTCGCTTCGATGCAGGTGGTGGCCCCGGCGAGTTCGACCTGGTAGTCGTGCCGCTCTCCTCCTCCAGCGAATTCCCATGCTTCCAAATCCCCTTGTTCCTTCATCCAGTCCAAGACTTCGGCAATGAAGCCTCTCTTCTCACCCATGCTTGCGGAGCGGGAGCCCCTGAGCTTTTCGATCGCAGCATGTAGAAGACCACTCCTCACGAACTCATCCTCGGTTAAACCGTGAGAGCCGATGCGCGGGGCGCTTTCGACAAGCGCTCGGGCATAATCGTCGATTTTCTGCTTCGCCTCTTTTGAGAGGCTGCAGGGAATGATTCCTTCTTCGCTCACCTTGCTAACAGAACGGTGTCAAGCCGCCGATGCAAGCACCATGGATGCCGACCGTTCGGCAAGGGGTGCCAGCAGGTTCGTCGAAAGATGGGAAATTACGGGAACCACAAGTCCGTCTCCCAACAGATGGTAGGCTTCATTGTAGGCCTCTGGGAGCTGGTAAGAGTCCGGCAAGCCCATGAGTCTTGCAGCCTCCCTCGCTGCAAGAAGGCGACTGCGAATGCGATCCCCGTCGATCTCGATCACAATCTGACGACTCGACCCACCACCCGGCGTTCGCAAACATCCACTAATCCCGTCGAATCTGGCCTCGGCTCGCTGTACGCGGACTCCATCCTCGATTCGAGTACGACGATAAATCGTCCCCTGAGTAAGCCGTCCGGATTTGGAAACCTCTTCAACCTTGGAGAGATTGGCAGCCGACATCATACCGAGGAGCTTGTGTGTTTCCGCGGCCTGATGCCATGCGTTAGGGGGCAAGGAGTCATCGACGAGGTCGCTGAAACGGCGCGACTGGATTTTCGGGTGTGGCAGCTTCCACCAAACCCATCGCTTGGCGAGGGTTGAAGGCAATTTCGCGTAGGCTCGGTGCAACCGGTTGTCTTGCATAGGATCCAAATGGGTCATGGTCCCCTCAAGGCCTTCCAACTCGATCCCCTCGGCGACGCCAATAAAGAAAAGGCGTGGCCGCGATTGAGGAACGAAGTGGACCGCATCGACGATTAGGGCACCAAAACGGTAATTGGCCTCCGCAAACGCCCGGGCCAAGGTCTCAAAATCTTGCCCCTCGTTGGAAGTGAGTGCCCCCGTCACGTTTTCGAGAGCAATGACAGGCGGCATTCTCCCTTCTGAGCGCAGCCCGAGCATCAGCTTCCAGAAAGCATGGAATGTCCCGCTTCGTTTGCCCGACAATCCCTTGCCTTGCCCCGCTAACGAAAGATCCTGGCAGGGAAATGACGCCCACGCCAAATGAGCCCGCTCGGGGATGTCACTTGGCTTGAGCAATGCGACATCCTGAACCATCAAATGGTCAGGCCCGGAATGGTTGCGACGGTAAGCAGCAGCCTTTTTGGGGCACCATTCGTTCGCGAGCAAACACTCCCAGCTTTTCCCTAGGCCTTGGCGCGCCATTCCCCCACCGGCAAAAAATTCGTAGAATCGGTGAGGTTTTTTCATTGCTGGAGGAAGCTGCTCAAAAGAAGGCCGGAAGTCAATTCACTTGTTCATAGGAACATTTGATTCCATGCAAGTGCGCCCACCCCCCCCGTTCACCTTGCCCTCGACCATCCGATGTTCGAGAAGAACGGAAAGCCGGTGGAACGGACGGCGCGTGGGATCGAAGTTTCCGGTTGTGTGGATTCGCGGATTAACGACTGATGGGTTGCAGCATATGACAAGCGTCAGGCAACCCTTTCATCTCACCGCGGCCGTCGCGGGAGCCCTGTTCTTCCTCGCTACCCATGCAGGGCTCACCGCCGCCGAAGACGGGATCCGCCCGGATGAGATCCAGTTCCGCCGCCAGGCCGTGATCCGCCTGGTCTTCGATTC
>NEUO01000100.1 GCA_002304315.1 Verrucomicrobiia bacterium Tous-C4TDCM | reverse complement strand
CGGGCCTTTTCCTGGTTGTTCCAGAATTCCGGGTCGCCCATCGCGGCTTCCAGCGATCCGATTTCCCGTTCCAGGGTCGGGACGTCAAAGATACCTCCCGAGCTGGGTCAGACGGCTCTTGAGAGCGTCCGAATCCAGCGACGAGAGGTCGGCGGTGTGAATTTCAGCCATAGGTCGGGCGGCAAGGTGGGGACGCCGGGGGGGCGAGTCAAGGGGCGGGATTAGCGGGCTTGATCCGCGGCGGAATGGGTGCATTTTTGAAATGCCTTGTTACAAACGTCTGCCCATCCGTGGTGTCACGCCTCTCCGCCATCCTCTCCGCCATCCTGACCTGCCTGCTGGCCCTGCTGGTCGCCAGCCCGCTGTGCTGTTGTGCGGCGGAGCGATTGCAGGATCAGCCGTCGTGCTGCTGCGGTGGTGATGAGTCCCCGGAAAACCAGGAGCCGTGCCACCGCTGCCTTTGTGCCAGCGATGACCCGCGCGAGGTTCCGGATCCCGATTTGGTTCCGCCACCGTTGTCCGGGGCACCCCTGACTTGCCCGCCCGCATCGACGGTCACGGATTTTTCCGGCATCGCCGCGGCGGATCTGCATGGTCCGCGCTGGATGCCATGCCTGCCGTGGCACGCGCCGCCGGCGGAACGACGCGCCCGTTTGGTGAGCCGGTTACTGTGAGACGATGCGGCGCTTTCCGCCGCTTCCCGACCTGCCCGAAACGGCGGCGGAACACCCGCGCCGTAAACCCGTGTTGTTTTCTCCAACCGTCTCCATTTGATGAAACCATTGATCTTTTCCTTCGGGCTCGCGGCAAGTGCCGTCGCCCACCCGGTCTCCTTTGAAGGATCCTACCAACTGATGCTCGGCGGCACCGACTCGATGCAAAATTTCGAGCTGTATCACTCCTACACCCCGAAGACCGCCTTCGGCCTCCACTTGATGCGTTTCGAGGACGAGCGCGACGACGACCTGTTCGCCGGACTCCAGCACAACTGGCTGCTCAAGCGCTGGAACCTGCCGGATGCCCAGGCCAGCCTCTACCTCGGGGCCGCCGCCGGCATCGCGAAACAGGACGGCGACCCCTGGGCACCCGCCGGCCTCGGCTTCTTCCGCGCGGATTACGAAACCCGCCGGATCTACACCGCCTTCGAGACGAAGCTGGTCGGCTCCGAGGACGTCTCCCGCGGAGTCACCAGCGCCTCGGTCGGCTTCGCGCCGTACAAAGCGGAATTCGAACAACTCAACACCTGGCTCATCCTCCAGTTCGAACATGTCAGCGGGATGGAGGACGATCTCTCAATCATCCCGAAAATCCGCCTGTTCAAAGGCAACTACTTCCTGGAGCTCGGCTGCTCGCTCGAGGGCGCGCCGCAGGTGAACTTCATGGTCCACTTCTAACAAACATTACCAAAATGAATGATCCCGTTATTCTCAGTCTCATCGGTGCCTGGCTCTTCGCCACCACCACCGCCCATGCTGCTCCCGACCGCGTCATGACCGTCAAAGCCAGCGTCGATGGCATGGTCTGCTCGTTCTGCGCGCAGGGCATCGTCGCCCACTTCAAGAAACACAAGGCGATCTCGAATGTACACGTCGACCTGACCCGCAAGCTCGTCATTCTGGAAGAGAAAAAGGGCGGCTCGATCAGCGACCAAGAGATCACCGATTTCATCAAGAAGTCGGGCTTTGAACCGAAGAAGGTCGAGCGCTCCACCGAACCTTTCACCAAGGTGAAAGGCGCCAAGAAATAGCGGGATTCGGGGAGCGCGCGGTTACCTTCAAACTCGCCCTGCTGGATTTCGCCGCAAAGGAATGGTGCGCATGGCGGACGGGACCTTTGGGATCCCGGCGCAAAGTCGTAGCAAGCGGGCCCCTTCGATCCGGGTGCTTTCTGGCAGGTCGGTTTTCGGGCGGATGGTTCGTTTGTTCATCGCGGCAAATCTGGCAGAGGTCCGTGGCTCCGGCCATGGGGTGTTCCCCCCAGAGATATCCATTTGCAAAGATACCCCTACCCCCTATTTTTCCTCATGCAACGCGACTGCTGCCAACGCAAGCCCCTGACCGGCCGGGTCAACCGGATCGCCGGTCAAGTTCAGGGAATCGGCCGGATGATCGAGGAGAACCGCGACTGCCCGGAAATCCTGCACACCATTTCCGCCATCCACGCTGCCCTGCGCGGCTTGGAGGCCGCGCTGCTGGAGGACCACGTCCGCCACTGCGTCGCCGAAGCCGCGGCCGATCCGAAGCAGTTCGACCATCGGCTGGAAGAGTTGGTCGACCTCTACAAGCGCCGCCTCGCTTGACCCACGCCATCCCCCACGACCATGAGCTCCTGCTGCAACCCACCTCCGGCACCGGAAAAACAGCCCTCGTGCTGCGCGCCGGTCCCGGCAACGAAGCCCGCGTGCTGCGGCGGCCATCATCACGATCACGGCACCGTCCCCGCGACCGATGCCAAGCCGGGGCAGTTCATCTGCCCGATGTGCCCGGGCGTCGTCTCGGATGAGCCCGGCGATTGCCCGAAATGCGGGATGCCGCTCGAGCAGATCCCGCCGCTGTCCTTCGGCGCGACCGTTTACACCTGCCCGATGCATCCGGAGATCGAGCAGGACCATCCCGGCGATTGCCCGAAGTGCGGGATGCCGCTGGAGCCGAAAGAGGTCACGAATGCCGCCGACGAACACGCCCGGCGCGAGATCCGCGACCTCTCGCGCAAGTTCTGGATCGGCCTCGCGCTGACCTTGCCGGTATTCCTGCTGGCGATGCTGCCGATGATCCCCGGCGTCTCGCTGGAGGGCTGGATTCCGAAGAGCGTTTCGAAATGGATCGAACTCGCGCTGGCGACGCCGGTCGTGTTCTGGGCCGGCGGGATCTTCTTCGCGAAGGGCTGGCGCTCGTTGAAGGGCTGGAACCTCAACATGTTCACCCTGATCGCGATCGGGGTCGGCGCGGCCTACTTCTACAGTTTGGTCGCGGTGCTCGCGCCCGGGGTTTTCCCGCCCTCGTTCCGCCACCACGGCGAGGTCGGACTCTATTTCGAAGCCGCCGCGGTGATCACCGTGCTGGTGCTGTTCGGTCAACTGCTCGAAGCGAAAGCCCGCAGCCGCACCGGCCAGGCGATCCAGGCGCTGCTCGGGCTGGCGGCGAAGTCGGCGAACCGGATCGCCGCCGACGGCAGCGAACAGGAGGTGGCCATCGATCACCTGCAGGTCGGCGACCGGCTGCGGGTGCGCCCCGGCGAAAAAATTCCGGTCGACGGCACGCTCGACGAAGGCTCGAGCCGCGTCGACGAGTCGATGATCACCGGCGAACCCTTGCCGGTGAAAAAGGAGCCCGGCGATCCGGTGGTCGGCGCCACCATCAACCAGACCGGCTCGTTCATCATGACCGTCGCCAAGGTCGGCGCGGACACCCTGCTGTCGCAGATCGTCCACCTGGTGGCCAAGGCCCAGCGCAGCCGCGCGCCGATCCAGAAGGTGGCCGACACCGTCGCGGGCTGGTTCGTGCCGGCGGTCGTGGTCGCCGCGGTGATCACCTTCTTCGCGTGGGCGGTCTGGGGCCCGGAGCCGGCGATGGCGCTCGGGCTGATCAACGCGGTGGCGGTGCTGATCATCGCCTGCCCCTGCGCGCTCGGGCTGGCGACGCCGGTGTCGATCATGGTCGGTGTGGGCCGCGCTGCCCAGGCGGGGATCCTGGTGAAGGACGCCGGGGCGATCGAGACCACCGAGAAGATCGATACGCTGGTGATGGACAAGACCGGCACGCTCACCGCCGGCCACCCCGAGGTCACCGGCTTCACGCCCGCTCCCGGAGCCCGCGAGGAAGACGTGCTGGCCGCCGCCGCCGCGCTCGAAGGCAACAGCGAACATCCTCTGGCGAAAGCAATCATCACCCGGGCCCGCGCAGCCGGTCTGTCGCTGCCGGCGGTGAATGATTTCCAATCAACCACCGGCGGCGGGGTCTCCGGCACGATCACCGGCGAGGTCTGGCTGGCTGGCAAGCAGGGCTTCCTCGAAAACGCCGGCGCCGCGCTGTCGGCCGAGTTGCTCGCCGCGGCCGACGCCTTCCAGCGCGACGCGAAGACGCTGGTCTGGGTGGCGCGCGCCGGCCAGGCGGTCGGGATCTTCGCGGTCTCGGACCCGATCAAGGAATCCACCCCGGCGGCGATCACCGCCCTGCACGCGCTCGGCATCCGGCTGGTGATGGCCACCGGCGACAACGAGACCACGGCGCGGGCGATCGGCCGCCAACTGGGGATCGACGAGATCCACGCCGGGCTCTCGCCGCAGGACAAGATCGACCTCGTCAAGAAGCTCAAAGCCGCCGGCCGCCGCGTCGCGATGACCGGCGATGGGATCAACGACGCGCCCGCCCTGGCCGAGGCCGATGTCGGGATCGCGATGGGCACCGGCACCGACGTCGCGATCGAAAGCGCCCACCTCACCCTGGTGAAGGGCGACCTGTCGGGGATCGTCAAGGCGATCACCGCCAGCAAGGCGGTCATGCGCAACATCCGGCAAAACCTGTTTTTCGCCTTCATCTACAACGCCGCCGGGATCCCGATCGCCGCTGGAGTGCTCTATCCCTTCACCGGCACCCTGCTCAGCCCGATGATCGCCGGCGCGGCGATGTCGCTGTCGTCGGTCTCGGTCATCACCAACGCGCTGCGCTTACGGAAGATCAAGCTCGACGCCTGAAACCGCCATGAAAACCCTTCTGTTCCTGTTCCTCTCGGCCGCCGCCCTGCACGCCCGGCTGGTCGAATACGACCTCACCGTCGCCGAGCAAGCCTGGTCGCCCGGCGATGGCATCAAGCCCGCCCGGGCGCTGACCCTCAACGGCGGCATCCCCGGCCCGACCTTGCGTTTCCGCGAGGGCGACACCGCCCGCATCCGCGTCCATAACCGCCTCAAGAACGATGAAACCTCGATCCACTGGCACGGCCTGCTGGTGCCGAACGCCCAGGACGGCGTGCCCTATGTCACCACGCCGCCGATCGAAGCCGGCACCACCCGTACCTTCGAATTCCCGCTCAAGCACTCCGGCACCTACTGGTATCACAGCCACACCGGCTTGCAGGAACAGCGCGGGGTTTACGGCTCGATCGTGATCGAACCGAAAGGCGGCGAACCCGCGAAGGCCGACCGCGACCATGTGGTCGTGCTGTCCGACTGGACCCGCGAGAACCCGAACGAGGTGATGCGCACGCTGATGCGCGGCAGCAAGTGGTATGCGCTGCGCAAGGGCAGCATGCAGAGCGTGACCGGGGCCGCGAAAGCTGGCTCGCTCAAGGATTTCTGGGACCGCGAACGCACCCGGATGCCGGCGATGGACGTTTCCGATGTCGCCTATGACGCCTTTCTCGCCAACGGCCGCAAGTCGATCGCCCTGCCCGCCAAGCCCGGCGAGAAAGTCCGGCTGCGCTTCATCAACGCCGGCACGTCGACTTACTTTTACCTCCACTCCGCCACCGGCCCGCTGAGCATCGTCGCCGCCGATGGCCCCTCGGTGAAGCCGCTCGCGGTGAAGCGCCTGCTGATCGGCATGGCGGAAACCTACGACGTCATCGTCACCGTCCCGCCGTCCGGCCAATGGGAAGTCCGCGCGACTTCGCAGGATGGCTCGGGCCACGCTTCGATTCTGTTAGGTGAAGGCGAGCTTCATGCCGCCCCCGAAATCCCGCGCCCGGAGATTTACTCGATGGACTCCCACCTGATGGCGGCGATGGACGACATGGATCCCTCCGCGATGAAGATGGAAGCCGGGCGCCCGCTGTCGCCCTATGCGAAGCTGCGCGCCTTGAAATCCACCGCGTTGCCCGCGTCGCTGCCGCGTCGGTCGATCGAGCTCCGGCTGACCGGCGACATGGAGCGCTACATCTGGTCCTTCAACGGCAAGACGATGGCGGAGGACGGCGTGAGCAAGATCAGGCGCGGCGAGGTGCTGCGGCTGGAGCTGATCAATGACACGATGATGCACCACCCGATCCACCTGCACGGCCACTTCTTCCGGGTGGTCGAGGGCCAGGGGAATGCCGCGCCGCTCAAGCACACCGTGGACGTTCCGCCGATGGGCAAGCGGACGATCGAGTTCGAGGCCAACGAGAGCGGCGACTGGCTGTTCCACTGCCACTTGCTCTACCACATGCACTCCGGCATGGCGCGGGTCTTCAGCTATCAGGAACAGGGCCCGGATCATCAGCCGCAGCTCGGCGAGCATGCGGAGGACCCTCTCTACTTCATGATCGACGGTTCGTTGCAAAACCACATGAGCATGGGGATGATCACCCTGATGAATTCGCGCAACGACTGGTTCGCGATGTGGGATCTCGGCTTCCATGACGACCCCGCGATGATGGGCGGCATGCACCACGAGGACGATGACGTCGAATACGAGATCGACCTCGGCTGGAAGCGCTACTTCAACCCGAATTTCTCGACGGTTCTCGGCTGGCGCTTCACCAATCTGGAGGATGCCGAGGACCGCGCCTTCGCGGGCATCGAATACCGGCTGCCCTATCTGGTGGAGAGTTCCCTCCAGCTCGACAGCGAAGGCGACCTGCGGGTCGGCCTTGGCAAGACGCTCCAGATCACCGACCGGCTCGGGATTTTCGGCGACATCCAGTATGACACCGGCAGCGAGTGGGAATGGACCGTCGGCGCGGACTATCTCCTCACCAAACAATTTTCCCTGATCTCCCAGTACCACTCCGACCACGGATTTGGCGGCGGCTTCCGCTTCCGCTTCTAACACAAAACAACAAGCAACATGAAAACGATAATGACCCTCGTGGCATCCGCCTTCCTCGCTTCCTGTGCCGGCACCGCGACCACCGCGGGCGACGTGAAGCCCTATCCGAAGAACACCTGCATCGTCACCGACAACAAGCTCGGCTCGATGGGCACGCCGATCACGAAAGTGTATGGCGATCAGGAAGTGAAGTTCTGCTGCAAGCCCTGCATCGCCAAGTTCGAGAAGGATCCCCAGAAATACCTCGCGAAACTCCCATGAAAACCACGTTGGCATTCCTGCTCGCCTTCGGCCTGGCCTCCTGCTCCACGACGCCCGCTCCCGCCGGAGCGGCGCCGGTGGCGAAGGTGGCCGCGAAGAAGGCCGCGCCAAAACCCAAGCCTTATCCGTTAGAGACCTGCCTGGTCACCGGCGACGACCTCGACGAGATGGACGAGCGGGTCTCGACGGTCTACGACGGCCAGGTCTTCGAGTTCTGCTGCAAGCCGTGCATCAAGAAGTTCAACCAAAACCCGGGCAAGTACGTGAAGCTGCTGGCAAAGGCGAAGGGCTGACCCGCGACGCGGCGACTCCTTGACCGCCGTTGCTGGTGGTGACACGCGCGCGGACGAAGCGGCAACGCAGTTCAACCATCCAGCCCCGAGCCGAAGCGGCCGAAGCGGGGCTTGCACCAGCGGTTCTTGTCGAAGGACGCCAGCGTTCCATCCACCCGGCCGACGATCTTCTCCCGCGGGACAAAGCCGAAGTAGCGCGAGTCCTTGCTGTTGTCCCGCGAGCCGCCCATCACGAAGGCAACAGCTTGTTCACGCAAACCAAATCGCCTTCGAGAATCGTCGGCTTCATCGATCCTGTCGGGACCCAGTTCCAATCTGCGAACGAGGACTTCAAGGGCAGCAGGAAAGCCGCGGTGACCGCCAGTGGCCGCAGCCATTCTTTCCCAAGATAATTCGCGGCGGACTTGAGGCGTGTTGTCTTGGTACGTGACATGATCGCACCAAGCACTAACCGCCACCGCCCCGCCAATCGGAATACCGGCGGGAAATTGTAGGGACAAGGAGGGATATCAGGTGACAATCGTGCGCCGTGTACGACGGTGATGGTCGGGCGCGGAGGTTTCCGCGGCCGAATAACCCCTGAACCCATTGTAACATGAAATTATCCCGATTGATTCCCCTCTGCTTCTTCCCGCTCGTCGCCTGCCTCGCTTCTTGTAAGGAAAAGGGTCCGGCGGAGAAGGTTGGCGAGAAGATGGACAAGGCCGTTGAAGAGGTGAAGGACGCGGTCGATCCCAAAGGTCCCGTGGAGAAGGCCGGCGAGAAGGTCGATGACGCCCTTGGCAAGTGAGCCGGGTGGCTTCCCGTCGTTCGCCACCGCCCGATTTTCGGGCGGTGAGCGGACACGCGTCCAGGCTTGCGAATGAAAGACCCGGCCGTGGCACGGCTTACCCTTGGTCATGCTTCGTCGTTTCCTGAGTTCTTGTCTGCTGATTCCCTGCCTGTTTACCCCCCTTCTCGCAAAGCCGCCGGAGGTGATCGATGTGGAGCCGGTGTGGTCCGCGCATCCGGTCGGGTTTTGCCTGGTGACGCATCCGCCGTTCCAGTTCGCGGCCTACTACGATGCGGAGCGGCGGATGACGGTGGCGCAGCGGCGGCTGGATTCGAAGGAGTGGACGTTCCAGCGGCTGCCCAGCCAGCTCGGCTGGGATTCGCACAATTACGTGACGCTGGTGGTCGATGCGGCGAACCATCTCCACGTCTCGGGCAACATGCACAACGTGCCGCTGATCTACTTCCGCAGCGAGAAGCCGCTCGACGCCGCCTCGCTGCGACCGGTGAAGTCGATGACCGGAGACCGCGAGGCGCACGTGACCTATCCGGTGTTCCTGCGCGACGGGGCGAAACGCCTGATTTTCCGCTACCGCGACGGCGGAAGCGGCCGGGGCGACGATCTCTACAATGTTCACGACCCCGCCACGAAGAGCTGGCGCCGGCTGGTTCCCGGGCCGCTGATCAGCGGGGAAGGCGAGCGCAGCGCCTACGCGACGGAGCCCCGGTCCGCGCCGGACGGGTCCTTCCACATGGTCTGGGTCTGGCGAGACACGCCGGACTGCGCGACCAACCACACGATCTCCTATGCCCGTAGTAGCGACCTGGTGTCCTGGACGGATGCCGCGGGAAAGCCGATCACGCTGCCGATCACCCTGGCCACCGGCGACGTGGTCGATCCGGTGCCGTCCGGCGGCGGGCTGATCAACATCAACCGCGAAGTCGGCTTCGACAACCGGGGGCGGGCGGTGGTGACCTATCACAAGTATGACGAACGCGGCGACCTCAACGCCTACGCCGCGCGACATGAAGGCGGACGCTGGAAGATCGTGAAGGTGAGCGATTGGCGCAATCACCGGGTGGAATTCAGCGGCGGGGGGTCGATCGTCTTTCCCGTGCGGATCAGTGAGGTGGAAGCAATCGGCGACGGCCGCTTGAAGCTGGGCTACCGGCGGGAAGGGGAGTCCGGCACCTGGGTGCTCGATGAAGAAACGCTGCTGCCCATCCCCGGAGCCAAGCCAACGCCGGCCAAGATCGCATCGCTGCCACGCGACGTCACCAAGCTCCGCTCGGACTTTCCGGGAATGGGGGTCCGGACGGCTTCCGACAGCGGCGCGCCGCCGGCGGGCGCGAGTTACCGTCTGGTGTGGGAAGCGCTGGGTGCGAACCGCGACAAGCCGCGGACGCCGCCATTGCCGGAGCCTTCGATGCTGCGGGTGGTGGCGGTAGAACCCTGACGCAGGGGTATTTCCCCGGCATTCGCATCCCATCCCTCCGATCTGCCGGGTCCAAACCTGGTCCGTGCCGACAAACTCCTGGCACCGGCCGGGACCAGACCGGCTGAAATTCGGATTTGGAATTTGGCGGGCGCGGTTCCAGCTTCGTGGCGTGTTCCAAATCGTCTTCAACGAAATCAGCGCGGCCGAGATTTCCAAACTCGGCACGCTCGAACAGCTCGAACTGCTCGACGAGTTCAAAGTCACCGAGAAGGACCTGGAGCACCTCGATGGCGAGCGTTTCGGCAAGATCGAGCGCGACGGCCGGATCCTGCACCGTTTCCGCGCGAAGGACTGGCGGTTCTATTTCGAGGTCAAGGAGGGCCTGGTGATCGTGCACCGGGTGCTGCACCGGGGCACCTTTTCGGATTTCGCCTTCCGCTCGAAAATCCCGATGGCGGAAGACGAGGAATTGGCGAAATCGAAGCACTTCTGGAAGCTGATCGACGAAGGCCGGGCTGCGCGGCGGCTTTGAGGGAAACGAGCATTGATGCCCCGGCCGCGGATTTTGTGCTTTCCGGTATCCGCGGCGTTGGGGTTAGTCTCCGCCCCTATGAAGTCGGGTTTGTATGTCGTGATGGCGATTGCCGTGGCTTTCTCATGGTTCAAGTTCATCGCCGCCGAGAAGCAGCTTGAAGTGGACAAGAAGGCCCAGATCGAACTCCGCAATAGCGGCGAGGACGAGGAACTTGCGATCAAGATGGATAACGAGATCAAGAGCCGCGAGGGTCAGAAGACCTTCACCGGTATCCTGCTGACCTTCCTGACCGCCGGCCTGGTCGGCATCGTCTTCGTCATCCACGTGCTGCCGGCGATCGCGCACCGCGTCACCCACGCCGTCTATGACAGCGCCGAGATGGTGGAGAAGGACCCGATGCACGACGCCCGGGCGAAGGTGGCCCAAGGCGACTGGGACGGGGCGATCGAGGCCTTCCGCGCCGCTGCCGCCGCCGACCCGCTCAACCGCCTGCCCTATGTGGAAATCGCTAAGATCCAGCTCGACCAGTTGGAAGACGCTCCAGCCGCGGTCCATACCCTGCGTCAAGCGATCGAAGGCCAGGAGTGGCAGGAAAACGATGCCGCGTACCTGATGTTCCGCCTGGCAGAGATCTATGATTCGAAGATGGACGACCGGATGTCGGCCGGGACGATCATGCAGCAGGTGATCGATCAATTCCCCGAAAGCCGTCACTCGGCGAACGCCCGCCACAAGCTCCGCGAGTGGGGCCTCGCCTGATCTCATGCGCGCTCCGCTCCGCCGGTCGGTGGAGCGCCACCCCCTGCTGTGGGTGGCTGCCGCGGCGACGGCGGCGGTGGTGGCGGTGGACGGCGGGCACCTGACGGTCTGGCTGGCGGTCGCGCTGGCGGTTGGTATTCCGGGAATCGTCGGCCTGCGCGCGATCCCGCCGGCCGCGTTGCTGCTGGCGCTGGCGGCCGCGGTTCTGCACGGTGCCCGGACCCTGCCGCAAGACGCGGCGCGGCGCTGGATTGAAGCGGCCGGCGCGAGTTCGGCGGAGGTCACGGCGCGGGTTGTTTCGATCCCGCAAGCGACCGGCGGCGGGTGGTCGGCGCTGGTTGAAATCGAGGACGGCGGTCCGGCGGGAAAAGTCTGGTGGCGGGGTGCGGGGCCGGCCGCAGCGCAGGGCGAGGTGATTGCGGCCGACGGGCTCTTCCTCCCCTTCCCCGAGCCGCGGAATCCCGGTGAGTTCGAGGTCGGCAAGTGGCTACACCGGCAGGGTGCGTGGGGCGTTTTCGAGGCCCAAGGGCTGGCCCGGCCCGTCACGCCGCCGCCGTGGTGGTCGCGCTACGGCCAGCAGGCGCGGGCTCGGTTCCGCACGGCGGTGACCGATGGCCTGGACCCCGCCGGTCGGGATGCGGCGGTGATCCGGGCGATGGTGCTGGGTGAAAATCCGGACGATGACGCTCTGATCGAGTCCTACCGGGCGAGCGGCACGCTGCATGTCTTCTCGGTCAGCGGGATGCACGTCGCGATGGTCGGTGCGATCGGCTGGCTGGTGCTGAAATTCATGGGCGTGCCGCGGCGGCCGGCGGTCGGGTTCATTCTCGTCGGGATGTTCGCCTACGCCTGGATCACCGGGATGAAGCCGCCGGCCGAGCGCTCGGTGACGATGGCCGCGGTGCTGCTGGGCGGCTTCTTGTTCCGCCGCCGGCCGGATTTACTCAATGCCCTCGGCCTCGCTCTGCTGCTGGCATTGCTGACGGATGGGCACCTGATTTTCCTGGCCGGGGTGCAGCTCTCCTTCGGCGTGGTGATGGCGATCGGTCTCGGCACGGCCTGGGCGACGCGGCTGTTTTCGAAGATCGAACAAAAGGAGGAATACCTGCCACTTCCGCTCTACGGCTGGTGGCGGACCCGCTGGTTGAAGATCCGCCAGTGGGTGGCGACGGCGCTGGGGGCCTCGACCGCCGCGAGTGTCGGCTCGGTGCCTCTCACCGCGTGGCATTTCGGGTTCTTCTCGCCGGTTTCGATTCTTGCCAGCCCGCTGATCGGTTTGCCGGTGTTCGCCCTGATGGCGCTGGCCTTGCTCGCGGCCCTGCTTTCGCCGCTGCCGGAACTCCGCCAGCAGGTGAACCGCTGGAACGGCAAGGTGGCGAACTTCTGCACCGGGATCGCCACCTCGGCCGCGGCGATTCCCGGGGGCAGCGTGAACTTTCCACGCGACCGTCCGGGCGAGGATTTCATGATCGTTTACGACACCGGCCACGGCGGCGGGGCGGCGTGCCTGCACGATGGCGGCTCTTCGGTGCTGCTCGACACCGGCCACCGGCCGGGCTTCCGCCGCATCGTGCTGCCCTCGCTGCGGCACATGGCGTTGCGGCCGGAAAGCATCGTGCTCAGCCACCCCGACGGCGGCCACCTCGGCGGTGGGGTCGAGGCGCTCGACGCCCTGCCGGTCCGGCAAGTCCTGCTGCCGGTGGAGCGCGCCCGCAGCCAGTCCTTCCGCGCCCTCCAGGAGGCCGCCGGCCTGCGCGGCATCGCCACGACGCGGGGCGAAGCCGGGCAGACCTTCGGCATCTCGCCGGACGCGTGGATCGAGGTCCTGCACGAACCGGATCCCCACGATTTCCAGGCCGTCGCCGACGAGCGCGTGATGGTCCTGCGCCTCCACTGGCAGGGCTGGCGGATTCTCTTCCTCAGCGACGCCGGCTGGCGGACGGAGCGGGCGATGCTGGAAAGCGGCCGCGATCTCGGTGCGGATGTCATCGTCGCCGGGCGGCACCGCCATGATTCATCGATGGGCGACCCCTTCCTCGCCGCCGTGAGGCCCCGCGCGATCGTCGCCGGTCACGCCGATTTCCCGCCGGAGGAACGGGTGCCCGCCGCCTGGCAAGCCGCCTGTGAAAACGCGGGGATCCGCGTTTTTCATCAAGGCCGCACGGGTGGGGTGACGCTGGTTCCGGGAAAAGACGGGACGCTCGTGATCCGCGGGTTTGTGGATGGGGCGGAGCTGAGTCTCCAAAAATGACCGAAGGACGTTCGGTTTACTGGACCGCGGACTTCAGTCCGCTCGAAATCAGGGGCCTGCGGACTAAAGTCCGCGGTCCAGTACATCGCTCGTCAGGTGCGCCTCCCTCAGCCTCTGGCTTTTCCAAGTCACATTGGCGGGTCTTTCCATTGGCGATGGGCGTTTCAGCTCGTCAACCCAGCATCCACTGCCAAGCGGGGAGGATCCCGATTTCCGGCGGATGCTCCGGGAACGGTAGGCGGGATTCCAAGGTCAGGATCCTCAGGCGGGCGCGCGGGTGCTCGGCTGCCGCGTCCTGCAGGGCCCGGACTTCGCGGAACAATGTCGGCGGATCGTCCACGCTCGCACAGACCTGAATCAGTTCCTCGCTGCCGTCGGGATGGCGGGCGAGGAAGTCGACCTCTTAACCCTCGTAACCACTGGCGGTTTTGACATAGGTGACTTCGGCGCGGCGGCGCTGGAGTTCGATGAAGACGGCGGTTTCAAGCACATGGCCGCTGTTGGCCTTTCCGCTGCGGTCGAAGACCGGGATGAGGGCGGGGTCGGCGGGGTAAACTTTGCGGGGATTCACCTGGCGTCGCTTTTCGGAATCCGTCGCGACCGGCACGGTGTGAAGCAGGAAGGCATCCTGACGCCAAGATCTTCTCCCGGATGATTTCCTCCAATTGGTCGTTCATTTCGACCGATTTATCGACCAATTAGACTTTTTAAAGGTCTAAATTGGTCTTCGCTCGAGGCGCGGTTCGTTGAAATCGAAGAGGGCGCTATGCCGCGCTACTTCCGCAGCCGCAGCCCCTGCAGCGCCTTGCCCTGGCTTTCCCACAGCATCTGGAAATCGGTCTTCGGGTAGAAGAACGCGTTCTCCGGCCAATCGAGCCGCTCGAACTTCCCGAAGGCCTTCACCTTGCCCTCCGCCCACTTGAAATACTCCGGGTGGTCGGTCTTGAAGAGGAATTCGCCGCCGGGCTCCAGCAGGTCCCAGACGGCTTGCAGGAACTCCTCCTGGATCAGCCGCCGGCGATGGTGCTTCAGCTTCGGCCAGGGGTCCGGGCACAGCAGGTGGAGCCGCGAGACCGACTCGCGCGGCAGCAGCCACTCGACGGTGTAGCGGCTCTCCAGCCGCAGCACGCGGGCGTTGGTCAGCCCCAGCTTGCCGATCTTCTTGCAGACCTTGCGGACCCGGCCGAGGAGACGCTCGACGCCTAGGAAATCGCGCTCCGGATGATGGGCCGCCATTTCCCACAGGAAGCGCCCGTCGCCGCAGCCGAGGTCGATCTCCAGCGGCCGGCCGTCGCGGACCAGCTCGGATTTCTCCAGCCGCCGGAAATAGTCGTCCGGCGTGAATTCCTGCGGTTCCGGGGTCCGGGCGGGTCGCTGTGTGTCCATCGCAGGCGCTTTCCAGCCCTGCCGGACGCCGCCTGACAAGACTTTCTTGGAATCCGGAACTTCTTCCCGTGCCACTTACCCACTTGACGCTCTTTCCACCCGGTCCCTAGCCTTTGCAATCGTGGCACCCGGACCGGGGAAGCCTCTCTCTTTCGCAAACGAACCCCCTCATACCACCGTGGACCTCAAGGAAATCCGCAAGATCGTCGAGCTCATGAACGAGCACGGGCTGACCCTCTTCGACATGTCGAAGGAAGGCTTCCACCTCAAGCTCCGCAAGGGCCAGGATCTCGATGCCCTGCGCGGGCTGCTCGGCAGCATGCCGGCCGCCGCGCCCGCCTACGCGGCCCCGGCTCCCGCTGCCGCCGGCACCGCGCCCGCCCCGGCCGCCGCGCCGAAGGAAGAAGGCAGCGCCATCACCTCGCCGATGGTCGGCACCTTCTACCGCAAGCCCGGCCCGGATTCGCCCGCCTTCGCCAGCGTCGGCGATGTGATCAGCGAGGGCCAGACGCTCTGCATCATCGAGGCCATGAAGGTGATGAACGAAATCACGGCGGAGAAATCCGGCACCATCACCGCCGTCCTCGTCGAAGACGGCACACCCGTGCAGTACGGCGACGCCCTCTTCCGCATCAAGTGACGGCTTCGCGATGGTAGATGGCAGATGGTGGATGGTAGATGTGAAACCGGCGTTCCGCCGCGATCCGGCATCCGCTCTCTGAAATCCACCATCTTCCATCTACCATCCACCATCTATTCTTCCCATGTTCAAGCGCGTCCTAGTCGCCAACCGCGGTGAAATCGCCCTGCGCGTCATCCGCGCCTGCCGCGAGCTCGGGGTGGAATCCGTCGCCGTCTATTCCGAGGCCGATGTCGATTCCATGCATGTCCACCTCGCCGACGAGGCGGTCTGCATCGGCCCCGCGTCGAGCAAGGAAAGCTACCTCAAGGCCGACCGGATCATCGCCGCCGCGGAAATCACCGAGGCGGAAGCGATCCACCCCGGCTACGGCTTCCTTTCCGAGAACGCCCGCTTCGCCGAGATCTGCGAAAGCTGCAATCTCCAGTTCATCGGGCCCTCCGCCAAGGTGATCTCGATGATGGGCGACAAGGCCACCGCCCGCGCCACCGCGGTCGCCAACGGCGTGCCGATCACCCCCGGCTCCGAGATCCTCGCCGACGCCAAGGAAGGCCTGTCGGAAGCCAAGCGCATCGGCTTCCCGGTCATGATCAAGGCGACCGCCGGCGGCGGTGGCCGTGGAATGCGTCCCTGTTTCAAGGAGGAGGATTTCCTTTCGCAATTCCAAGCCGCGTCGAACGAGGCGCTGTCCGCCTTCGGCAACGGCGAGTGCTATCTTGAAAAGCTGGTGCTCAACCCGCACCACATCGAGTTCCAGGTCATCGCCGACCGCCACGGGAATTTCATCCAGCTCGGTGAGCGCGACTGCTCGATGCAGCGCCGCAACCAGAAGGTGATCGAGGAATGCCCGTCGCCCTTGTTAGGCCCCGAACTGCGCGCCCGGATGGCCGAGGCCTCGGTCAGCCTGATCAAGAACATCGGCTACGAGAACGCCGGGACCATCGAGTATCTGGTCGATGCCGAAGGGAAGGACTTCTACTTCATGGAGATGAACACCCGCATCCAGGTGGAGCATCCCGTGACCGAGGAAGTGATGGGCTGCGAGCTCATCAAGGAGCAGATCCGCATCGCCGCCGGCGAGCCGCTGTCCGGCCACGTCCTCAACGCCACCCCGCGCGGCCACTCGATCGAGTGCCGCATCAACGCCGAGGATCCCTTCAACAATTTCTGCCCCAGCCCCGGCAAGATCGAGATGTGGTATGCACCCGGCGGCAAGGGCGTCCGTGTCGACACCCACGTTTACTCCGGCTACACCGTGCCGCCGTACTACGACTCGATGATCGCCAAGCTGATCGTCACCGGCGCCAACCGCGAAATCGCCATCGCCCGCATGAAGCGCGCCCTCGGCGAGTTCATGATCCGCGGGATCAAGACGACGATTCCCTTCCAGCAGGAAATCATCGCGCATCCCGACTTCGCCGCCGGCACCTACGACATCGGCTGGGTCGCGCGGTATCTGGAGGAGCGGAAGGGGTGAGGTGCCGGCTTGACAAACGCTATCGTTGATAGCAATGGTCAAGCGTGGCTCAACTCTTGGTTCGAAAACTCGATCCTGCCTTGGTGGACCTGCTGAAAGAGCGGGCCCGTCAGGAGGGGATTACCACCGAAGAAGCGCATCGACGCATTCTTCGGGAGGCGCTTTCGAAGCCGGTGGACGCCTTCCGGAAAGCCCTCCTCGCGATCCCGGAAGCGGAGGACGAGGATGAGGATGAGGAGCTGTTCCTGAGAGACAAGAGCATGCCTCGCCAAATCGACCTGTGAACGGCTATTTGTTGGACACCAATGTCGTTTCCGCGCTGCGGCGACCGAAGGTCTTTCCCCAGGTGGCCCGCTGGGTTCGCTCGCTCCCGGACGATTGCATGTGGGTCAGCGTGATCAGCATGGGCGAAGTGCGGAACGGCATCGAGCGCAAGCTGCGATCCGACCTCGAGCAAGGGCGGGTCTTGGAGAGCTGGTACGAGACTTTGCAGCCGTTTTACGGGGACAAGATCCTGCCGGTGGATCTGGAAATCGCGGAAAGGTGGGGCCAACTCGCAATCCGCCAGCCGCTCGCCATTGCCGACGGCCTCATCGCCGCCTCAGCCTTGGTGCATGACCTCACCTTGGCGACCCGCAACACGAGTGATTTCGAGCCTCACGGGGTGCGGGTGGTGAATCCCTTCCTGTGAGTTGTTCCGGCGTCTTGCCCTGCGCCACGCGACCTGCTAGCTTCCCATCATGGCCGCGACCGCTTCGCTCAAGCTGACCGTGGACGACTACCTCGCGCTGCCGGAGGATGGTCGGCATTATCAATTGATCGAAGGAGAACTTGTCATGGCTCCCGCACCGCTTCGATACCATCAGCGAATCGTGCTTCGCCTCAGCCACTTGATCATGATCCACCTTGATGATCATCCGTCTGGCGAGCTGAACGTCGCCCCCTTCGACGTCCACCTGGACAAGCACAACGTCTTCCAGCCGGACCTCTGCTGGTTTTCCGAAGAGCGCCGCAAACTGCTCTCCCGCCGCGGCGCGGAAGGGACGCCGGACTGGGTGGTCGAGGTGCTTTCCGAATCGACCGCGCGCACCGACCGCGTTCCCAAGCGGACGCTCTACGCGAAGTTCGGCATGCGGGAATTGTGGCTGATCGATCCGGAAAGCGATCTGATCGAGCGCTACTTGCTGCAAGCGGATCCGAGCCAGCCGGAGGGGATCTATCGTTTGGGCGAGCATGAGACGATCGTGCCGGCGT
>NEUO01000010.1 GCA_002304315.1 Verrucomicrobiia bacterium Tous-C4TDCM | reverse complement strand
TGCCGCACCGCCAGCCGCGCCAGATCCGGCGTCGCGGCTTTCACGTGGCGCAACTCGCCTTCCGCCATCTCCAGCCAAGCCAGCCCCGCCGCCTGCTTCGACGAGGCCCGCGAAAGATCGAGCAGCAGCGTGTCGCGCCCCGCGATCTCCAGGTCCGGCGTGATGCTTTCCGCCAGTCCGATCATCTCCCGCAGCAACTCCGCCTCGCCCGCCGGATGCGGCGGCAAAACGAGCAGATCCGGGCAACGCACCAGCGCCCGGTTCAGCGGCCAGCCGGCATCGATCCCCGTCCCGCGCGCGATCTTGTTCACCGCCAGCAAGGGCAGTTTCACCTTCTCCAGAATCGCCCCCTGCGCGACCTCCAGCACCGCATACGCCCGCCCCCGCGCCTCCGGCCGCGCACGCAGCACGGCCAGAGCGGCAAGGTCGGGGAGATGGAGAGCGGCGAACATTTCGGTTTCCCATGGAGCGCTGGCTTTAGCCGGCCTGTCTTTCGCAGGACCCGAGGCAGGCCGGCTAAAGCCAGCGCTCCCCCGGAAGTCCGGGCGGACTCACCCCGCCCTCCGCTTTCTCTCTTCCATCACCCTCAATCGCCCGATGACTTCCCGCCGCGGCACCTCGAAATCCTCCAAGCCCAGCCTCGCCGTCAACGCCACCCGCACCCCGGCGCAAGGCACTTGCGGGGACGACGACATCACCACCAGCCGGCAGCCCGATGCCTCCGCCGCCAATTTCAACCGCCACCACAGCGACCCCGCCAGCGCCTGCAAATCCCGCCGTGCGATCCCGCAGGTATCCAGCAGGATGAACGGCACGTTGCCATCGCGCACCAGCAGGTCCGCCGCCTTCAGCATCTCCTCCGCCGTGAGACAGCGGACCCACAGCAGCCGCGAGCAGGCCTGCGCGGTGTAGGACGCCGGATCAAAGCCGTCGCCCCCGTCCACCAGCACGAAATCCGGCAGCGCCGCGCATTCCGCCGGCTCGCCCAGCAGCCCCGCCACCAGCATCCCGACCCCGGAACCCACCACCTCGGAAATCGCGCCCGGCGGGAAAAACGCCGGATCAAAAGGCTGCTCCGGCGCGGCTTCCTCGGCGGCCACCGGCGACGCGGCATGCGCCTCCGGGAATTTCTCCCGCAGCTTCCTGCGCAGTTCATCGATCACGGCAGCGGCCACGGCGGGAATCTAGAAGAGAATTTTTGATTGTTCAATCGAACAGTTTCAAAACCGTGACTGCGGCATCCCTGGCCTCCCTCCGTCGCTTCAGCGAATTAGGCCTGCCGCCTGCCTCCTCCCAGCCCTGTTCCAAAAGCGACACTTCACCACCGATGGAAAACCCGCACCCACCCCGTAGCCTAGCCTCCGCCACCATGACCCGCCTCCTTTTCCTCCTCGCCCTCCTCGCCCTCCTCGCCCCGGGCATCGCCGCCGCCCACCCGCCGGAAATCCGCACCGACCGCCCGAATCCCGTCCTGCTCCCCCTGCCGAAGAGCGACGACGCCTTCCACTTCATCATCTTCGGCGACCGCACCGGCGGCCCGCCGGAAGGCGTCAAGGTGCTGGCCCAAGCGGTCACCGACAGCAACCTGCTCGACCCCGACCTCGTCATGACCGTCGGCGATCTGATCCAAGGTTACAACGCCCCCGACCAGTGGCAGGTCCAGATGAACGAATACCGCGACACCATGAAAAACCTGCGCATGCCGTGGTTCCCCGTCGCCGGCAATCACGACATCTACTGGCGCGGCGAGGGCCGCCCGCCGTTCGAACACGAGCAGGCTTATGAAAAGCACTTCGGCCCGCTCTGGTACTGGTTCGAGCACAAGAAGTGCGGCTTCCTCGTGCTGTTCTCCGACGAGGGCGATCCCGCCGATCCCTCCAAGCCCCGCAACTTCGGCGATCCCGCCCAGCAGAAATTCAGCGACTCCCAGCTCGCCTGGCTGAAGAAGTCGCTCGAGGAAATGAAGTCGCTCCAGCACGTCTTCGTCTTCATGCACCACCCGCGCTGGGCCGCCGACATCTATCCCGGCAACAACTGGGACAAGGTCCACCAGCTCCTCGTCGCCAACCGTAACGTCAGCGCCTGCTTCGGCGGTCACATCCACCGCCTGCGCTACGACGGGGTGAAGGACGGCATCGAATACTTCGCCCTCGCCGCCACCGGCGGCCACATCCCCGGCGAGTATCCGCGGCTCGGCTATCTCCATCATTTCAACGTCGTCACCGTCCGCCCCGATGGCATCAAGGTCGGCGTCCTGCCGGTCGGCAGCGCGATCGATCCCAAGCTCTTCACGCCCGACCGCTACAAGGACCTCAACCTCGCCCAAGGCATGACCCCACGGCCGGCCGCGCCCTTCGCGCTCGATCCCGCCGGCAAGGGCTCCGGCAACTACGAACTGAAGCTTGCCAACCCCTCCGCCCGGCCGCTGGAGATCACCCTGTCGGTCGCCCGCGCCAAGGGCTGGACGATCACGCCCGACCACCAGCACGCCGTCGTCCAACCCGGCACCGAGCAGACCATGACCTTCGCCGTCGCGAGGAACGGCGGCATCTACGACGCCGACTTCCGCGTGCCTGTCTTCTCGATGGAAACCGACTACCTCGAGGAATGCGCGCGCACCACCTTGCCCGAGCGCAAGCTGCCGATGCAGCTCGATCTCGGCCCTCTGGCGGAGGACGCCTTCGTCCCCGCCGACCCGCCGGTCGCCCTCCACGTGACCGACCGCGCGTCCGGCGTGAAAGTCGAGTCCGCCGATTTCGACCAGCCCGACGGTCCCTTCACACTGGAGACCTGGGTCATGCCGGACGCGCTGCAAGAATCCGCCGGCATCGTCGCCAAAACCGAAGGCTCGGAGTTCGGCTTCCACGCCAACGGCAACCAGGTCACCTTCCTCGTCCACCTCGGCGACCGCTACGCCAGCGTGCAATCCGGGCCGCACCTCAAGCCCGGCACCTGGACCCACCTCGCCGGCGTCTTCGATGGCCAGACGGTGACCCTTTACCTCGACGGCAAGCCCGCCGGAACCACCCCCGCCGCCGGCCTGCGGACCCGCAACAACTTGCCGCTCTACCTCGGTGCCGATCCCGACCGCGACGGCCGCCCGAGCCGCGCCTTCACCGGCTGGATCGATGAAGTCCGGCTCAGCAAGGGCGCCCTCTACACCGCGGACTTCACCCCCGCCCGCCGCTTCGAGCCCGCGGAAAACACCGTTCTCCTCTTCCACGGCGACCGCCTCGTCGGCGGCCAATTGCCCGACCGCTCCCGCTCCCACGCCCACGGGACTCCCGTCGGAGCCGCGGTGGGCCTGAAGCCGGTGAAGCCCTGATTTTTTGGTGACCCTCCCCTCATGTCCGGCATGAAACTACGCCTCCCGAAGCATCTGTGGTTCTGGCTACTTGCTTCACTGCCCGTGGCATTCCTCGTGATCGCAGCGGTTGGCTGGATGAGGGAAAAGCACGACATCCGGACGAATCAGGAACGCTTCCACCAGCGGGCTTTGGAATTCCGGGAGAAAGCCGGGCAGATCCAGGAAGGCGACTCCCTCACCAAAGTATTAAGCCTGTTCCCGGGCTCGGACCGCGATCTGGTCGATGGCAGCGGACAAATAGAGATCTCCGGAGCTACAGACTACGAAGAGAGTCCCACTGTCATCAACGTGGTGTTCGAGGTCCACCGATTGAACATTCTCGCTGGCAAGGTCCAATCGATTAACACCTTCAGCGGCATGCGGCACGGAGACCGCTTCGGCACGGGTGGCATTTTCTACTACTTCAAGCGAGCTTGGTATTCCACCCAGCACGAGTGAGATGGCCTGCACCCCGCTCCCGCTCTACCTCGGTACCGATCCCGATCGAAACGGTCGCCCGAGCCACGCCTTCACCGGCTGGATCGATGAAGTCCGACTTAGCAAAGAGCGGAGCTGAATAACTTGCACCTCCGCTCCTCCTCGCCAAATTCAGGGCCATGACTTGGAACGACCGCTTTCTCGACCTCTTCGACCGCTGTGTGAAACGCTACCGCGCGGGTGACACCGACTTCACCGGCTATTACGACGCCCCAGCAGACGCCGCCCTGCTGGCGGAAATCGGCTACAAGCCCCGCGAGTTCTTCGACTTTGTGGAGGACTTTTGCGAGGAAGGCAGCCCCTCGCCCTCGACCGCGCTGCTCGTCGCCGCGGTCCGCCGGGACTACTTCCAGGTCGTGATGGG
The DNA here is from genome assembly GCA_002304315.1 of Verrucomicrobiia bacterium Tous-C4TDCM. Lineage (GTDB taxonomy): Bacteria > Verrucomicrobiota > Verrucomicrobiia > Verrucomicrobiales > Akkermansiaceae > Haloferula. The sequence goes on along the minus strand of NEUO01000010.1, from coordinate 41,128 downwards.
AGGAAAACCGGGAGAAAGAAACCTGACCGCAAGTGACATCCCGACTTTCGGGGACGAGCTTGCCGGGATGGCCTATCTGCCCCGAATCCTTGCCAAGGCGAAGGCAAAGCTGCGCGGGGAACTCGACCCCGACCTGATGTTCGGCTGCGGTGGCGACCGCGCCTTTCTCGCCCGCAGCGGAGGCCTCCATCTGGCCGATTTCCTCCGCCAAGTCTGGGCGGCGGACGGTGACGACGGAAAAATTGTCACTTGGATCCATGCCTATTAATTCAAGATTTCGGTGCATAATTCAATTCCAAATAACTTTAAATCGCTCAAAACCAGAGATTTAAATACTTTAAATCACCTCTATTTCGCTGCATAATACGCTGCGAATGGCAAGGCCCCTTAAAATTGCCCCGCGCGACCTCACCCTGCGCCTGATCGCCGAAGGCCCCACGCAAGCAGCCGACCTTGCCGACCGCTTGCGCGTCGATCCGTCCACCATTACCCGGACCTTGGGCGGCCTCGGAAGCGATCTCGTAAGACTCGGAGCCACCCGGCGGACGCGCTACGCACTGCGCCGGAAAGTGCGCGAATTAGCCACGACATTTCCTCTTTACCGGATCGATTCCAGCGGCCGGCCGGAGGCATGGGGAACCCTGGAAGCCTACCACCGGGCGTGGCGTGTGACCTGGGTCGGGGTGCCGCCGGCGTGGGCGTCCCGTTTCTCCGCCCCGGAAGGGATCTGGAAAGGTTTCCCGTTTTTCCCCGGCGATGTCCGGCCCCAAGGATTCCTCGGGAGAGCCATCTTGCGCCGGATCGCCCCGGCCCACCGACTGCCGGAAGACCAGCGGAAGTGGGAGGACGACGACACCCTCTTGTTCCTCGCGACCTGCGGCGAGGATCTTCCGGGAAATTTGGCGGTCGGCGACGCCTGCCTGCGGCGGGCGCTGGCATTGCAGGTGACCCCGGCCCCGGAATCGACGCTGGTGCCCCATCAAGCGATGACCCGCTATCCCGAAATGGCGACGCGCGCGGCGACTGATCCCCCGCCTGGATCATCCGCCGGCGGCGAGCAACCGAAGTTCCTGGCGACCTTGGAGGAGTCCGGAATTGAACGGCGGTCGGTGATGGTGAAGTTTTCACCCCCGATGGTCCAGGCTGCCGGCCGTCGCTGGGCGGACTTGCTGGCGATGGAGTTCCATGCGCTGGCGATCCTCGCCGAGGCCGGACTTTCGGACAATGGTCACCGCCTGATCGATACCGGCGGACGGCGCTTTCTAGAGGTGACGCGTTTCGACCGGACCGCGGCGGGCGGGCGCAGCGGCGTGATCTCGCTGGAGGCTTTGCACGGTTCCGCCATCGAAGGAAATGCGGCTTCCTGGACAGAGCGGGTCGTCGAGCTGGAGCAAGTGGGATTGGTGGACTCCTCCACGGTCCGCGAAACCCGGCGCCTCCATGCCTTCGGCGAACTGATCGGAAACACCGACATGCACGCCGGAAATCTCGCGTTTCGAATGACCGACGAGCTCCCCTTCACGCTCGCTCCGGCCTACGACATGCTGCCGATGCTCTGGGCTCCCGGACCGCAGGGCGAGCTGATGGACCGTTCATTCGCCCCGCAGCCGCCGGTGCCGGCCGACGCGGAGACGTGGCGGGAGATGTTAGACCCCGCGCGGGACTTCTGGAACCGGGTGATCGGCGACCAGCGGGTATCGCGGGAGTTTGCCGCCACCGCCCGCGCCGCCGGGGAATCGCTCGCCCGTCTCGCCGAACGTTTCGGCTGACATGACCCTCGAAATCCCCGCGCCTTTTTCAGACAGCCGCCCCGCCCCGGGACGCTTTGCCCCTGCTGTCACGGATTCGCACTGGCGGTATCGGAAATGCGCAGCCACTGTCAGCCCAAGCCACTCATGACGACTGAAGAATTGCAGGAACGGATCGCCGCGACCAGCGGATGGATCACCGCCGTGAAAGAGGAAATGGGCCGCGTGCTCGTGGGACAGGACCGGCTGGTCGATCGACTGATCGTCGGCCTGCTGTGCAATGGCCACGTCCTGCTCGAAGGCGTCCCCGGTCTCGCCAAGACCCTCGCGGTCAAGGCGCTGTCCGGATCGCTCGACGCCAGCTTCGCCCGCTTCCAGTTCACCCCCGACCTTCTGCCGGCCGACTTGCTCGGCACCATGGTCTACAACCCGCAGGAGGCGAAATTCTCGCCGAAGCTGGGCCCCATCTTCAACAACCTGATCCTCGCGGACGAAATCAACCGCGCCCCGGCCAAGGTCCAGTCCGCCCTGCTTGAGGCGATGCAGGAAAAGCAGGTCACCCTGGCCGACACGACCTACAAGCTGCCCGAGCCCTTCCTGGTGCTCGCCACGCAGAACCCGATCGACCAGGAAGGCACCTACCAGCTCCCGGAAGCCCAGCTCGACCGTTTCCTGCTCAAGGTCAGCGTCGGCTACCCTTCGAAAGACGAGGAACTCCAGGTGCTCGACCGGATGGCCACCTCGACCCCGCCCTACCAGACCAAGAACGTCGCCACCCCGCAGCAGGTCGCGGAATCCCGCTCTTACGTCAACCAGATCTACATCGACCCCGCGGTCCGCGAATACATCGTCGACCTGATCCGCGCGACCCGCTTCCCGGCCAAGGTCGATGGCGGCCTCAAGCACCTGATCCGCGCCGGTGCCTCGCCCCGCGGCACCATCAACCTCGCCCTGACTGCCCGCGCCCGCGCCTTCACCGCCGGACGTGCTTTCGTGACACCGCAGGACGTGAAGGACATGGCCCACGACGTCCTCCGCCACCGCATCCTCCTCAGCTATGAAGCAGAAGCGGAAGAAGTGAACACCGACCAGATCCTCGACCGCATCCTCGCCAAGGTGCCGGTGCCGTGAAGACGCAAGACTTCAAGACTCAAGACAGAAGACTTGAATCGATGAGAACGCGCCCAGCCTACCAGACGGACAAGCAGAACCCGAGGCCCTCCGGTCTTCTGTCTTGCGTATCCAAGTCTTGTGTCTCTCTCCCATGACCCACGAAGAACATATCGAGGAGGTGATGAGCCGGGTCCGGAAGCTCGAGCTCAAGGCCCGGCGTCTGGTCCGGGAGACCTTTGCCGGCGAGTATCAGTCGTCTTTCCGCGGCCAAGGCTTGGATTTCGACGACTTCCGCGAATACGCCCACGGTGACGAGATCCGCTTCATCGACTGGAACGTCACTGCGCGGATGGGGACGCCCTACATCCGGAAATTCCGCGAGGAACGGGAGCTGGCCGTAGTTCTGGCGGTCGATGTCTCCGGTTCCGCCGACTTCGGCAGCGTCCATTTCTCCAAGCGCGAGGCCGCGGCGGAAGCGGCCGCGATCCTCGGCTTCAGCGCGGTCGGCAATGGTGACAAGGTCGGCCTCCTGCTCTTTGCCAAGGAGGCCTACTTCTACGTCCCGCCGGCCAAGGGCACCCGCCACGTGCTGCGGATCGTCCGCGACATCCTGATGGCCGAACCGACCCAGGCCGGCACCTCGATCACCGCCGCCTGCGATTTCCTGATCCGGACGCTGCGGCGCAGGGCGTTCATCTTCATGATCTCGGACTTCTTCGACGATCCCCTCGAAAAGCCGCTGTCCAAGCTGGCCCGCAAGCACGAGACGATCGCCCTCCAGGTGTCCGACCCCCTCGAAGCCGTGCTGCCGAAAGCCGGCAAGGTCGTCTTCACCGACCCCGAAACCGGCTGGGAAGCCCAGGTCAACACCAACAACGCCAACCTCCGCATGGGCTATGAAAAGCTGATGCGCCGGCAGTCCGAAGGCGTGAAGGCCGTCTGCAAAAAGAACGGCATCGACCTCGCCCAGCTATCGACCGACCGCGACCGGCTCGGCGATCTCCACCGCCTTTTGAAGAAGCGCGCCCGCAAGCGCACCCGTTAGACCTCACGCCATGGCCGAACCCGCCGATGATCCGATGGCGCTCCGGGACCTGGTCCCCGCCGAGCCGCTCCTGCCCGACCCCGGCCTTCCGCCCTGGGCATGGGTCGCGATCTCGCTCGCTATCTTTTCTCTCATCGCGCTCGCGGTTTTCCTGCGGCGCTCCAAGACCGTAGCCGCCGACCCGCGGCTCGCCCGCGAGGAGGCCTACCTCCGCGCCCAGCAGGAGCTCGAGGCCGCCCCCGCCGGAGGCATGCAGGAAGCCGCCACCCGCGTCTCGGTCACCCTCCGCCGCTACCTCGCAGCCGTCAGCGGGGATCCCGCGCTGTTCGAAACCCACGAGGAATTCATTTCCCGCCACGCCGCCCTCGCCTCTTACCCCGAAGATCTCCGCCAGGTCACTGCGGAAGGTTTTTCGCATCTCGCCCGTTTGAAGTATGGTCGCGAGGCCAGTGGCGATCCGGTGGCACTTTTCAACGCGGCCCGCCAACTGCTCGACCGCCTCCACAAGCACCAGCCCGCATGAGGGACTTCCTCGAACATTTCAAATTCGCCCAGCCGCAGTGGTTGCTGCTGCTGGTGCCCTGCGCCCTGCTTTTCCTCCTCCGCCGCGGCCGCGGGTCGGAAGCCGCGATCACCTTCTCCACCCTCTCGGTCCTCGTCAGCCTCGGCGCGAAAGTCCGCCGCACCGCGTGGTCGGTCGGCCTGCCGCTCGCGATGTTCGCCATCGTCGCCGCCATCTTCGCGCTGGCCCGGCCGGTCTGGCGGAACGAATACCAATCCCGCACCGCCAGCGGCATCGACATTGCCATCGCTTTCGACGTCTCGCTGTCGATGAGCATCGATGACTTCCGCACGCCCGGCGGACTGCCGCTGCAGCGGATCGATGCCGCCAAGGAGGTCGTCAACAGCTTCATCCGCAGCCGCCCCGATGATCGCATCGGCATGGTCATCTACTCCGGCCGCCCCTACTCCGTCAGCCCGATCACCCTCGACCACGACTGGCTGTTGCAAAGCTTCAAGAAGGTCGATCTGAACATCCTCAAGGAGATGGGCACCGCGATCGGCTCCGCCATTTCCGCCGCCTCCACCCGCCTCGATTCCCGCGATGCGAAAAGCAAGATCATCGTGCTGATCACCGACGGAGCCTCGAATTCCGGCAAAATCTCGCCGATCGAAGCCGCGGAGAACGCCAAGAAGCTCGGCATCAAGATCTACACCGTGGCGATCGGCACCGAGGAAGGCCGCGTGTCGTCCGACATCCAGCGCTTCGCCCGCCAGGAGTTCGACCTGCCGACCTTGCGGAAAATCGCGGCGCTCACCGGCGGCGAACATTACTGGGCGCAGAACGTCGCCGAACTGGAAGGCACCTTTGAGACGATCAACGAGCTGGAGAAATCCGAAACCATCTCCCGCACGGTGATCGAGGACAACGAGCTCTTCACCTGGTTCCTCGGGGCCGCGGTGCTCGCCGCCCTTTCCGCCGCTTTCGTCCTGGCCCTCAACCCGCCACCCGCGCCATGACCCTCGCCCAACCCGCCTGGCTGGCCTTGCTGCTGCTGATCCCGTTGTTCGTGACCGGCGCCATCCTGACCGGCCGTCTCCGCCGCAAGCAATGGGCCGCCTTTGCCGCCCCGCGCCTGCGGCCGAAACTTCTGCGCCGCGGCAGCCCGCTGCCCCGCTGGCTGGCATTCTCCTTCCTGCTCGGTGCGGTCGTCCTGCTCTCGATCGCCCTCGCCCGGCCCCAGACGAATCAAGGCCTCGAGTCCGAAACCACCCGCGGCCGGAATGTCCTGCTCGCCCTCGACTTGTCGCGCAGCATGCTGGTCACCGACCTCAAGCCGGATCGGCTCACTCAGGCGAAAACGCTTTGCTACGATCTGATCGAAGCGCTCCCCAGCGACCGCATCGGGGTCCTCGGATTCGCCGGCGAACCCTATCTCATCGCCCCGCTCACCCCCGACCACGCCAACGTCCGCGAAACCATCGACCAAGTGGACACCGACTACATCCCGATCGGCGGGACCAATCTGGAAGGAGCCCTGGAACTGGCCATCAAGACTCTCAAGGAAACCGGCCAGAAGGAAAACGCGCTGATCCTGCTAACCGACGGCGAGGAAACCAACGGCCGGATGATGGAGCTGGCGGCCGAGGCCAAGCGCGCCGGGGTCTACGTGTTCACCATCGCGGTCGGCACCGAGCAGGGCGACTACATCCCCGACAAGAACTACCCCGACAACCGCCACCGCGACCGCGCCGGCAACCTCGTCCGCAGCGCCATCAATCCCGCCGGCCTCAAAAAGCTCTCCCAGGAAACCGGCGGCCGTTTCGCGGTCGCTACCTCCGCTGCCGACATCCCCGAAATGGTCACCCTCGCGATCTCCGATATGGAACAATTCGAACTCGCCGGCCGCGAACGCTCCGTTCCGGTCGAATACTACCAATGGTTCGTCCTTCCCGGCATCCTGATGCTCATCGCGTCGGTCGTCGCCGGCACCCGCTGGCGCGGGCTCGGTCCGGCCAGCGCGAGCGCCGCCGCTGCCTGCCTGATGATGTTCCCGCAGCCGCTCAAGGCCGGCGAAGAACAGGATGCCCGCCGTGCGCTCGCCGAAGGCCGCCACGAAGAGGCGATGAATCTTTTCGACCAACTCGCCAAGGAGCAGCGGAGTGTCGACCGGGCCGCCCGCTTCCAGTTGGCCAAGGGGAACGCGGCCTACCTTCACGGCGATCAGGATGCCGCCCGCCACGGCTTCAGCGAGGCGCTGCGCTCCAACGACCCGAAGGTCCGCGCCGCCGCCCACCACGGTCTCGGCACCCAGCTTTTCGGCAGCGGCTGGCGCCGTCTCTCGAACGGCGCTACCTACCCGGAGATCGCCAAGGACGACACCGAGAAGAAGTCCGACGCCTTCAGCCGCATCGCCGACGCCATCCTCGGTCTCTCCGGCGAGGAGAAGTCGGAGGAAGAAACCAGCAAGGAGGCCGAAAAGGACCCGCTGGCCGCTTTCGACGCCATGGTCCGCGAGGCGCTTTCCAAATGGACCCAAGGCGAGGTGCCGGAGAACGGCGACACCGAGGGGTTTTCCCGCTTCAGCAACGTGCTCAGCGACTGGGTCGATGCCACGCGGCACTTCGATAGCGCCCTGCGCTACGATCCCACCCTCGGCAACGCCACCCACAACCGCGCCCTCACCGTCAAACACCTCAAGCGTCTGCGCGAAATCCTCGAGGAGGTCCAGGAGAACGCCCAGCAGATCCAGCCCGGCCCGGAACCCGGCGAAGGCGAAGGCGAAGGCGAAGGCGAAGGCGACCAGCCCCAGCCCGAAGGCGAGGGCGAAGGCGACGAGGAAGGCGAAGGCAAGGGCAAGAACCGCGAAGGCAAAGGCAAGGGTGAAGGCGACGAGAAGCAAGAGCAGGGCGAGGGCGGCGATCGCCCCGAAGACAAGAAGCCGGGAGAAGGCGATAAGGACGGCGAAAAAGATGGCGGCAAGAAGCCGAAGCCCGGCGAGTCCGCCGAAGACACCGCGCGGCGGATCCTCCGCGAGAACTCCGATTTCGAAAAAGGTGCCCTTTCCCCCGGCCGCCTCGAATACCGCCAGCCCGAGAAGGATTGGTAACCCCTTTTTTAAATCACTGTGAACCGACTCATCCATCTCCCGATCGCCCTCTTCCTGCTGCTCGCCAGCGCCGGAACCGCGGGCGCCGCCGCCATGGTCGAAGCTGTCATGAGCAGCCGCTTCCTCGTCCGCGGGGAATCCGGGACGCTCGAACTGCTCCTTCCCGGCGAGGTTGAACCCGACGAAATGCCCGCGACCCCGGTGGTTGAAGGGCTTGTCATCAAACAGGGTGCTTTCAGGATCCAGCAACGCCAAGGCCCCAGCCGGCGCACCGAATACTACATCCCCTTTACCATCTCGAGTTATGAGATCGGCACTTATGTCATCCCATCCATCGAACTGACGTTCGGCGGAGTCCCCCAGCGGACCGCGCCGGTCGAAGTGAGGATCATCGACGAAAAGAAGCTCAATCTGTCGAGCACCACCGTGGGCAACCTGAAGATCACCTACTTCGCCGCCTTCCACGCCATGAAGGACAAGCCCTTCGTCGGCGAGAAGCAACCCGTCGAACTCAAGATTTACTTTCCTGATGATATCTATGTGATCGACTGGGGCATCCCCGAGTTTGAGCGTGACGGACTTTCCGCCTGGCGATTCCAGCCCCAGCCGCGCCTCGACCGGGCACCGCTGCTCGGCCGGGGATTTGTCGCGGTCAGTTACCCCAGCACTGTCTCGACCAACCGCCCCGGAATCTCGACGCTCGGTCCCGCGAACCTGCGACTCCAACTCCGGATGATCTCGGTGGACAACTTCGGCGGTGCCTACGCCCAACCGCTCAACATTACGATTCCCGCGATCCAGTTCGACTCCAAGCCGCTGCCACCCGGCGAGCCCGAAGGCTTCGAAAACGCGATCGGCAGCTTCGAACTGTCGGTGCAAGCCGGTGAAACCCAGATCCGCGAAGGCGACCCGATCACCCTGGAGATGACGGTCCGCGGGGCCGGCAATCTCGACGCCCTCAATCCCCCGCAGTTGCTCGATGCCGAAGGCTGGAAAGTCTACGACGCCTCACCCGCCGAGCGTGGCGAAGAACGCCGCGAACTCGCCGGCGAGGTGACCTTCCGCCAGTTCATGCGCCCGCTGCGACCCCAGCGCGCCATTCCTCCCTTCCGGCTGACCTACTTCGACCCGGTCCGGGAAGTTTACGACACGCTGCTCTCCGATGCCATCCCGCTCAATGTTCTCCCGTCCACGCTTCCGGGCGCATCTCCGTCCCCGCCGCAAGTCCTGCCCATGCCGCTGGAGGAGATGACCGACATCCTCGGCGTCGTGAACTCCGGCGCCACCCTCCTCGCGGCCCGCAAGAACCTCCCTTCGTGGATCTGGCAAGTCATCCCCGCGCTCGTCGCCGCGGGACTCATCATCCGCATCGCCGCGCAGAAACTCGCACCGCGGATGCGCAAGGATCCCGAACTCATCAACCGCGAGCGCGAGTGGAAAGAGGTCGAACGCGCCCCGAACCAGAGCGGTCCCTTCTACCGCAGCGCCGGCCATTTCATCGAGCGTTGGCTTGGCGACCGCCAGGACCCGCTCATCGCCGAGGTCCTGGCCAAGCGCGACCAGGTCTGCTTCCGCCAAGAGAGCGCCGAGGCGAAGATCGACCGCTCCGAACGCCAGCGCGTGCTCCGCCAACTCCGCCGCATCGCCCTGCCGCTGCTGCTCGCCTTCGCCGCCCTCACCGCGGATCGCGCATCCGCCGCGGAGGACCCCGCCGCCCTCTTCAACGAAGGCCGCTACGACGACGCCGCCAAAGCCTGGCTCGACAGCGGCCCCTTCGAGCAACTTTCGCCCGACACCCTCTTTAACATCGGCAACGCCGCCTATCGCCTCGGCTCGCCCGGCGAAGCGGCGCTCTACTACCGCCGCGCGCTCGAACGCGACTCCGCCCACCCCGAAGCCCGTCAGAACCTCCGCTTCCTGGAGCGGAAATTCGGCTCCATCACCGTCAAACGCCCGGATTACCAGCACCAGCTCGCCCGCGTCCCCCTCTCCTTCTGGCAAGGCCTCGTCTGGGCCTCCGCTTGGATCCTCGCCATCGGCCTGCTGGCCTTCCCCGCCACCCGCCCCGGTGCCGGCGTCCGGATCGCCGCCATCGCCGGCTTCGTCACCGCCCCGCTGCTCGCACTCGGCGGCCTGCTGGCCTGGCGACACTACCCCGACGACGCCCGCTTCGCCCCCGCCCGCGAGCAGGTCGTGATCGTCGCCGACAGCTCGGAAGTGCGCACCGACGCCGCCCGCACCGCGCCCAAGGTCATCGACGCCCCTGCCGGCTCGCTTTGCCGCATCCTCGCCCGCTCCGGCGAATGGGCCTACGTCGCCTTCACCAATGAAAGCCGCGGCTGGGTCCCGCTCGTTGACATCCAGCCGATCCTCCCCGAAACCACTCCGCAGCCGCCGAAACTCCGCACCGCCCCGGCAGGCGAGACCGAAAGCGACGCCTGAAACTTTTCCCCACCAACCCACACGACAACGCATGAAACGCCGATTGATCCTCGCCCTCGCCCTGTTCGCGCCCTTCGCCTTCGCGGAAGACGCCAAGAAGGAAGAAGTGAAACCTGCCGAAGCCGCCAAGCCCGCCGCCGTGACCGACATCAAGATCAAGATGGTCACCGACGCCGGCGACATCGAAGCCACGATCTTCGCGTCCAAGGTCCCGATGACCTCCGCGAACTTCCTCAACCTCGCCAAGCGCGGCTACTACAACAACATCGCCTTCCACCGGGTGATCGAGAACTTCATGATCCAAGGCGGCGACCCGACCGAGTCCGGCCGCGGCGGTCCGGGCTACAAGTTCGCCGATGAGTTCCATCCCGAGCTCAAGCACTCCAAGCCCGGCCTCTTCTCGATGGCCAACGCCGGCCCCGGCACCAATGGCTCGCAGTTCTTCATCACCATGGCCCCCACCCCGTTCCTCGACAACCGCCACTCGGTCTTCGGTGAAGTCACCAAGGGCCTGGAAGTCGTGAACAAGATCGTCGGCAAGGTCGACACCGGCGAGCCGGGCGGCAAGTCCGACGGCAAGGGCAACAAGATCACCAAGATCGAGATCCTCGATTCCACCGACGCCCTGTTCGCCGCCCAAAAGGAGAACATCGACAAGTGGGAAGCCGCGCTCAAGGCCGCCGGCAAATAAGCCTCACCGACCTTTTCCAAGGCGCGGCTCCTCTGAAAGGGACTGCGCCTTTTTGTTTGGCGACATGCGTGCAGGTCGCCGTTTCCCGTTTTCCGGCTCCCGAGACGGCTTTGGGCCGGACCGCCTCGCGACTTATCGCGAGCCGGCATGGATCTGATCACAACTGGCTATTTCCATGCCGCGGAAAGTCCAGCTAGAGTCGGGCCAGCACCGATGAACAACCTCCACCTCGCCATCCAGTTCTTTCTCCAGCTCGCCGTCATCCTGCTGTTCTGCCGGCTGGTCGGGGTGGTGGCAAAACGCTTCGGCCAGCCACAGGTCGTGGCGGAAATGATCGCCGGCGTGCTGCTCGGCCCCTCCCTCTTCGGATTGCTGTTTCCAGAAGCGCAGGCATGGCTCTTCCCGTGGGATAAAACACAGTCGACCCGCGATACCCAGAGCTACCTTTTCCCAGTCTCCCAAGTCGGACTTGCGCTCTACATGTTCGTCGTCGGGATGGAGTTCCGGATGGATATCGTGGCGAAAAACCTCAAAAGCTCCATCGCCGTGTCGCTCGCCGGCATGATCGCCCCCTTCATCCTCGGGGCCGGCCTCGCGTGGGTAATTTTTCATCACACCGAGCTCTTCCCCGAACGCACCTCGCTGCTCGAAGCCATGCTCTTCGTCGGGGCCTCGATGTGCATCACCGCGTTCCCGATGCTCGCGCGGATCATCCATTTCAAAAAGCTCTCCGGGACGACGATGGGCACCGTGGCCCTGGGTGCGGGCGCGATCGACGACGCCATGGCGTGGTGCCTGCTCGCCGTGGTCCTCGCAAGCTTCGACAACAACTGGAGCCACGCGATTTGGAACATCGGCGGCGGGGCGGCCTATGTCGCCGTGACCCTGCTGCTGATCCGCCCGCTGCTGGCGCGTTTCAAGGAGTGGATGATTCAGGACGGCACCCTGACCGAGGCGGGATTGGTCATCGGCCTGGCCCTGATGGCCCTCGGTGCCTGGTTCACCGACCTGATCGGCCTCCACGCGGTGTTCGGTGCCTTCGTGATGGGCGCGGCCATGCCCCGCGGCATCATTTCCCGCGATCTCATCGGCCGGATCCAACCGCTCACGGTCGCGCTGCTGCTCCCGCTGTTCTTCACCTACTCCGGCCTGAATACCAAGATCGGGCTGCTCAACACCGGCTTCCTGTGGCTGATGTGCGGCGCGGTGCTGGTCGCGGCGATCGTCGGAAAAGGCGTGGCCTGCTACCTCGCGGCCCGCGCCACGGGCATCTCGAACCGGGAGGCTCTCGGGATCGGCACACTGATGAACGCACGGGGCCTGATGGAACTCATCATCATCAACATCGGCCTCCAGCGCGGGATCATTTCCGAAGGGCTCTTCGCCACGCTGGTGATCATGGCCGTGGTCACCACCCTGATGGCCTCGCCCATTTTCGACCGCCTGGTCGGCACCGGTCCGAACGCGATCCAGCCGGAACCGGATGCCGACCCGCCCGAAGGGGACCGCCGGCCGACAACCTGAGCCCCGCTTTCGTCCCGGAGGGAATTTCCCTCGTCACCCGCCCGCCCGCCGCATACGCCATCCCCCGTGCGGCACGTCGCGGTCATCATTGAAACCTCCACGCAGTACGGGCGGAACCTGATCCGCGGGATCGCCCGCTTCGGCCGCCTGCACGACTGGCAGCTCCACTTCGAATACCGCGGCAAGACGGCCGCGGAACCGGACTGGCTGGCGGATTTCAAAGGCGACGGCGTGATCACCACCAGCCCCGACCAGCGGCATTCGAAAGCCCTGCGCGAGCAAGGCATGCCAGTCATCGACCTCCAGGGAACCCTCGTCGATCCCGCCGGCGAGCACCTCATCGTCGACAGCGACCACCGCGCCGTCGGCCGACTGGCAGCAGAGCATTTCATCGAGAAGGGCCACCGCCACTTCGCCTACCTCGGCTACAGCGACCAGAGCGTCTCGCGCGAACGGGAGATCGGCTTCACGGAAACCCTCGCCGCCCGCGGCCACAAGCCGCTGTGTCACCACACGCCCGAACGCAAGGCCCGCACCTTCGAGGCGCTCCACCGGGGCGACGCGGCCTTCATCGCCTCCCTGCCCAAGCCCTGCGCCCTCTTCTGCTGCTGGGACGAGGTCGGCTTCCGCGCCGTCCAGTCCGCCCTCGAGCAAGGCATCGCCGTGCCGGAAGATCTCGCCGTGCTCGGTGTCGACAACGACCCGGTGTTCTCCAGCACCTCGCGCATCCCGCTTTCCAGCATCGATCCCGACATCATCCGCATGGGCTTCCTGACCGCATCCTGGCTCGCCGAGATGATGGAGGGAACTCGCCTCCAGAAGATCAAGCTGGAGCGCCTGGTCCCGCCGAAAGGCCTGATCGTCCGCCAATCGACCGCGCTCGATGCGATCGAAGACCCGCTCGTCCGGCGCTTCCTCGAGATGCTCCGCCAGCAGCGTCCCGGCCTGCTCAGCATCGAGAACTTGGCGCGCGATTGCCACGTCTCGCGCCGTCTCTTGGAACAGCGGGTCAAAGCCGCGACCGGCAAGACGCCGCGCCAGTTGCTGAGCCAGACGCTGGTCGATGCCATCCAGCGCTTCCTCTCCCAAACCGACTACACCCTCGCCCACATCGCGGACCTGCTCGGCTTCGAGCACGCGGAGCGGCTGAGCCATCTTTTTCGCAGGCAGACCGGCATGACGCCCGGCGAATACCGTAAATCCACGGGTACGTAGCGGTATTTACATCTTCGCAAAATCGCAATCCGGGTTCCCGTCTTCATAATGCGGGGGGCCCCGGGCGAGGCTAGGTTGATCAGGCTCGCCGGAAGCGCGCTTCCCGACAAAAACCTCAGTCCACGACCCCGAACCAAGCAAAACCATGTCCGTTCCTTCTGCCATTTCATTCCCGGTCAATTCAGGAACCACCCAGCAAACCGGCACCCGCCGCTAAGCGTCCCCCACTTTCCGAAACGCCGGTCCTTCTCACGAGGGACCGGCGTTTTTCGTTTCATCCGGCCCGTATCCCTGCCCATCCACCGGAACGGAATCCGCGTAGGAAAACCCGCCGTCTCTTCCATCGACAAGCCGGGCGTTCCGGCTAATTTCCCGCCCCATATGCGCCTGTCACTTCTTGCCTTCGCCCTGTTCACGGGCTTCGCCACTGCCAACGAAAAGCCCGCCCCGCCGCCGGAAGCCAAGCCGGATGCCGCCAAGGAAAAACCTGACAAGCCGCCCGAACCGGTGACCCGCGATGGCTCGGTGACCATCGACGGCAAGAAGATCGACTACCAGGTAGTCACCTCGAAACTGGTGCTCGAAAAGGACGACGGTGCCGCCCGCGCCTCGGTCTTCCACGTCAGCTATCTCAAGAAGAACGCCGGTGATCTTTCGAAGCGCCCGGTCCTGTTCGCCTTCAACGGCGGCCCCGGATCTTCCGCGGTCTGGCTGCACCTCGGCACCCTCGGCCCGAAGCGCGTCGACCTTCCCGGCGATGGCACCACCGCGCCGGTCCCGCCGGCGAGACTCGTGCCGAACGAATTCTCGATCCTCGACGTCGCCGACCTGGTCTTCGTCGATCCGGTCTCGACCGGCTACAGCCGCATCGAGAAGGACGGCAAGCCGGACGAATTCCACGGCGTCGAAGGGGACGTCGAGTCGCTCAGCGACTTCATCCGCCGCTGGATCACCGACAACCAGCGCTGGTCCTCGCCGTAATACCTGCTGGGCGAGTCCTACGGCGGCATCCGCGTCGCCGGGCTTTCGGCAAATCTCCAATCCCGCTACGGGATGTCCCTCAACGGCGTGGTGCTGCTCTCGTCGCTGCTCGATTTCCGCACGCTGTCTGCGTCCCAAGGCGACGATCTTTCCTACCAAGTCTTCCTGCCGCTCTACACCTCGGTGGCCCATTTCCACGGCAAGCTCAAGGGTGACCGCAATGCCTTGGTCAAGGAGGCCCGCGGGTTTGCCGCAGGTGACTACGCCCTCGCACTGCTGGCCGGCAGCGCGCTCGATCCCGCGAAACGCCAGGCGATCGCCGAAAAGCTCTCCGCCCTCACTTCGCTGCCCGTTCCGCTGATCCTCGAGGCCAACCTGCGGATCGACCCCACCCGCTTCCGCGGCGCACTCCTGCGGAAGGAAGGCAAGGTCGTCGGCCGCTTCGACGCCCGCGTCGCCTGGCCCACCACCGATCCTTCGTCGGACATCCCCGAATACGACCCCTCTTTCTCGCTGGCCCTCGGCGCCTACTCCACCACCATGCTGAGCTACCTCGGCGGCGAGCTCGGCTGGAAGGAAGATTCACCCTATGAGATCCTTACCGGCAAGGTCCACCCCTGGAAAATGGGCAGCGGCAACGGCTACGTGAACATGTCCGGCCGTCTGGCCACCGCCATGCGCGACAATCCCCACCTTCGTGTCCTCGTGATGGGCGGCCTGACCGACCTCGCCACCCCACCGGACGGGATTGCCTACTCGCTCTCCCACCTGCTCGATCTCCCGGAAGCCGCGCGCAAGAACATCGTCTACGCCGACTACGAGGCCGGTCACATGTTCTACCTGAACCCGCCCGACCTCGTGAAGGGCCGCAAGGATCTGGTGGACTTCATCAACGGCGGTCAGCCGTAAGACGGTTGCTGGAAAGATGAGCGGGCCTCATTCCCGCTGTGCCGATTTCGCACCCATCACCTGGGCCTTCACCCGGGGCTTGGCAGGCCTGCGGCTTCATCGGATGCGCCTCACGATGAAAAATCACACCATCCCCACACTACTGGCCCTCGCCGCTGCCACCGCCGTCACCCGTGCCGGAACGCCGGCCCCATCGCCCGAGATCGCCGCCGCCAAGGAAGCGCCGTGGATCACTCCCACTCTCGACGTCCGCCTGCGCTACGAGTTCGCGGACAGCGACGGCCTCGATCCCGCCCATGCGCTCACCCTCCGCGAACGCAGCGGATTCAAGACCCGTACCTGGGGCGGCTTCTCGCTGGTGGCCGAAGGCGAATTCACCCAGGCCCTGGTCGACGACTACCACGGCGGCGCTCCCGGGGTGGATCCCTTCGACCCGCGGAATTCCGTCATCGCCGACCCGGACAACGAGGAACTCAACTAGGCTTATCTCCAGTATGTCGGCTTCGATACCACCGTGAAACTCGGCCGTCAGCGCATCGTCTACGACAACGCCGCGTTCATCGGCAACGTCGGCTGGCGTCAAAATGAGCAGACTTACGATGCCATCTCGCTGACGAACACCTCCGTCCCGGGGCTCACGGTGAACTACGCTTACATCGACGAGGTGCACCGCATCTTCGGCGAGGATGCCACCGGGATTTTCGAGAACGCACCGTCCGAGATCCACTTGCTTAATGCTTCCTATGCCGGGATCAAAGGCGTGACGCTCGGCGGTTACATCTACCTCATGGACTTCGAGGACGCCGGCTCCAACGGCTGGGACAATGACACCTTCGGCATCAGCGCCAAGGGTGCCCTCGGCGGCACTCACGGCGGACTGACCGACACCTATGTCAGCCACATGCTACCCATCTTCTGGGGCATGAAGTGGACGAACTCCACGCACCTCTTTGGCGACAACGCGATCAACACCGGCTTCGGCTTCGACTCGGTGCTGGCGAAGAAGTTCGACGACCACTTCACCGCCATTGCCAAGCTCGGCTATTTCGACACCAGCGACGCCCTCTACAAGTCAACGACCCGCGTCAGCGTGGAGCTGAACTACACCTTCTGAGGGGCGGGAAGTTCCAAGGAAGAAGTTCCAAGTGCCAGGACGAGCGCCGCGGGAATCCCCGCGGCGCTCTCCTTTTTGATCCTGCTCCGGCTTCGACGAAGCCATGGATATCCTCGCCCGGCCAGGCGGTCTTCCGGGTTCATGTCTTTGACCTGCAATGCACTTTTCAACTTGCTCCCGGCGAAACGAAAGCCAGCTTTCCTGCGAAAACCCGAGCATCCCGGCGGTCTCACCCTCCGCCACCCAACCCAGGGCCTGCGGACCACCGCTGGCTTCCCGCGAAAAGTCATGAGCACCCACGACATCCCCGCCGCCGGTTCATCATCCCGACCGCCGTCCAGAGGCAATCGCCTGCGCTGGAGCGGCGTCATTCTCGCTGCCACGGCAGCGGTGCTATGGTGGTGGCAACCGCCGGCGACCTCCCGGCAGACGGCAGCTCCCGAACCCGCGCCGGTCGTCGTGCAAGCGCCTCGTGATAAACATCAACCGGCCCCGTCCGAGCCACCGGCAAAAGCAACCACCGCCGCCACCGCTCCGCGCCCGGTGCCGCCCGAGGTGACCCGCCCTGTCCGGCAGGACCGCCGCTGGCAGATGCCGGTGACTGAACCCGCCTTTGCCGGCTTCAAGGAATGGACCAGCCGATTTGCCAATGCCGGCACTCCAGAAGAAAAAGCCGCGCTGATGAGCGAAGGACTCGCACTGGCCGAAGAGCGCCGAAACCAGATGGCGGACCTCATCGATCAGGACCCGCGGCGGGCGCTGGAACTCGCGGTGCCGGTCACGCTGCGGCGGCAGTTGCCGGAGGAAATCGCCGCGCAGCTTGAAGAACCGGTCTCGGGGCGCGGCGACCTGTTTGTGATCGCGGCGGTACCGGCACCGGGCAAGCCGCTTCGCGTCCGACCGGTCGAGCGCCAGGTCGTCATGACAGACGGGCGGGAATTTGAAGCCTTCACCTTCGGCCAGCGCGACCGGGTACCGACCCGATCCGACATCGCCATCCAAGGCATCGCTCTCGACGGCAAACTGGCTCTCACCGAGTTGCCCGGGCGCATGATGGAGCCGGTCGAAGTCGCCGACCTGCGCGCGGCCGGTGCCGGCGACCCGGAATGCCCGACCTCCGGCAAGGTCACCAGCTCCACCGGCGACGAGGTCGTGGTGGATTGGGACGGTGAAGACCCGACCTTCTTCTGCGGGGAGAAGCACGCCATCGACACCCTGATCGCGGCCTCCGGCGACGAACTCTTTGGCGGCGGCGGCGGGGTCACTGCCCAAAGCACCGCCACCGAAGGACCGAAGAAACTGCTGATCATCCGCGTCGATTTCCCCGACGCGGCCGGCCAGGTGGTGAGCGACGCGACGATGACCTCGCTCATCAACAACATGTCTTCCCACTGGGCGACCATGTCGTTCAACAAGATGTCGTGGGCCACCCACGGCAACGGCTCGGATTTCACTCCCACCCTGCGCCTGCCGAACGGCCACGCGAGCTACACCAGCTTCGGCACCATGCTCACTGCGGCGCGCAGCGCGGCGGCGGCCGCGGGATTCCCCCATACCAACTACACCCACGAAGTCGTGGTCACCGGCGACAAGCCCGACGTGGGATTCGGCGGGGTCGCCTACGTCGGCGGGCGGGGTGCCTGGCTGGCGAACGGCCAGTGGAATCTCGGCGTGTGTAGCCACGAGGTCGGCCACAATTTCGGGCTGAACCACTCCGGCTTCTGGGACACCACCGATGGAACCGTTATCGGCGCCGGCTCCGCAGTGGAATACGGGAATCCTTTCGACCAGATGGGCGGCGCCAGCAGTTCGACCGACGCCCATTTCGGTGCGCGGCAGAAGAACTACCTCGACTGGCTCGTGGACGCCGATGTGGTGAAGATCACGGCCAACGGCAGCTCCACCACCCGCATCCGGGCTCTCGACCGATCGACCGCGCTCGGCGACAAGGCCATCGCGGTGGATCGCAGCGGGACCGGCAACGACTACTGGATCGAATACCGCCAGACCTACACCGACACCAACAAGTGGATGAAGGACGGCGTGGTGCTGAACTGGGGCGACGTCAATATTAGCAACATGAAGCCGGTGCTGCTGGACTGGACGCCCGGGACCAGCAGCAAGGATGATTGTCCGGTCTTGATCGGTCGCACGTTTTCCGATACCGCGGCCGGCATCCACATCACCCCCGTGCTGCGAGGCGCGGACCCCGATGGCGTGGCGTGGATCGACGTGACCGTGAATCGCGGGACCTTCACGGGCAACCGCAAGCCGATCGTCGCGGTGACCTCGACCAGCGTGAACCCGGCGACCAATGCAAGCGTGACCTTCACCGCCGACGCCAGCGACCCGGATGCCGACACGCTGGGCTACTTCTGGGACTGGGGCGACGGCACTTTCACCGCGAACAACAGCGCCACGGCCGCGAAAAGCTGGAGCACCACCGGCACCAAGACCGTGCGCTGCCACATCACCGACATGAAGGGCCTGACGACCACCGGCCAGTTGCTGGTGCAGGTCGGCACCAGCAGCACCTTCTTCATCCAGGGCGTGGTCACTACCACCCTCGGCCTGCCGGTGGAGAACGCGGTCGTGCGAGCCACCTCCACGCAGAGCGACACCACCGATAGCGAGGGCTACTTCGCCATCACCGGCCTCGCCGCGGGCAGTTACACGCTGACCGCCACCAGAACGGGGCTCACCATCCAGCCGGACATTGCTTTCTTCACCAACCCGGTGGCGGTCGGCCCTAACAAGCAGAACATCAACTTCACCGCGCCTCCGGGCGCACCGTATTTCGCGACGATGAAAGCCGGCAGCCTGGACGCGGGCTCGAACACCGGCGCGGTCATCATTCCGCTCAGCGACGCGGACACGCCGGTGACTTCGCTGACGCTCACCGGCACGTCCTCGAACACAGCGATCATCCCGAACGCGAGCATCACCTTCGGCACGGTCGGCACCACCGTCCGCACGGTCACGGTCGCCGCGGGATCCACGGTCAGCGGCCTGGTGAACATCACCATCACCGCGACCGATCCTGAAGGCGGCACGGCAAGTTATGTCTATCCGGTGACGGTCAACTCCAAGCCGGTACTTTCCAATCTCACGGGCAAAAGCGCCACCGAGAACACCCCGCTCGACATCGACCTGCGGACGCTCGTCGCCGATGACCTGACGGTGGACGACAAGATCGCGTTCGAGCTTTCGCGGTCCCGCAATGGCAGCGTCAGCCTGCTCGCCGACGGCCGCACGGCCCGCTTCACGCCCGCCCCGGACTACCACGGGGCGGCATCCTTCCAGGTCGTCGCCCGCGACCAGTCGCTCGGCTCGCGGATGCTCTTCCTCTACGACTTCGAGCCACCGGACGTCGCGACCGACGCCAAGGTCAGCGACCTCTGCAACAACAACCGCTTCGGCGGCTTGGAGTCCGCCGGATCCGGCGGTGAGTATGCCTATGCCAGCAGCGTGCCCGGCCTGCTTTCGCCCTACGCGACGAAATCCATCAGCCTCACCGAGGCGACCACCGGCGCCGCCCGCATCCGCAAGACGATGGCGGCGACGGACCTGAATTACAACGATGCGGACTGGAGTGTTTCCGCATGGATCAAGCGGGTCACCCGCGACACGAACGACATCATCTTCCACCTCGGCACCGGCGACGGGTTCGGAATCGAACCGGCATTGCAACTCTACCTCCCCGCCAACAGCGACCTCTTGAAGGTCGGCAAATACGGTGCGGCCGGATTGGAAAAGGAAGCAGTCGGACCCGCGATCCCGATCGGGACCTGGCACCACGTGACCCTGACCTACGACCGCACCGCGACGAACCTCGGAACGCTCGCGCTTTACGTCAACGGCTTCGCTTATGGCACCGTCGCCTCCGTGGCGATGGATGTCAGCCAAACGACGCCGCTCTACTTCGGCGGTGCCTCCAGCAACACGACCGGGCTCGATGCTTGGTTCGACGGCCAACTCGAGGACGTGACCCTGCAAAGTGGCATCAGCGGACGCCCGGAAATTTACGGCATGGCACGCAGCGGCACGCAGCACTATCACGGGCTCAGCGCGACCGGCTCCGTGACGATCAACGTCGCTGGCGCGAACCAGGCACCGGCGGTCACCGCGATTCCCGACGTGATCCTGCCGGTCGGCACCGCTTCCGCGCCCATCGACTTCACGCTGTCGGATGCGGAAACGGAAGCACGCAACCTGACCGTCACCACCGCCACCTCCAACAGCACGCTGCTACCGCTTTCCGGCATCGCCGTGAGCACCGCGCCCGCCGCCTGGACCAGCAGCGACATCGGAACCGTCGGCGCGGCCGGCAGCCTGACCCAGGATCACGGCACCTTCATCGTCGCAGGAGCCGGCGCGGACATCGGCCCGGCGACGGGCGATGAATTCCGCTGGGTGCGCCAGGATTTCTCCGGCAGCGCGGAGATCATCGCACGGGTCGAAAGCACGGATTTCATCCACACGGACGGCAAAGCCGGCCTGATGATGCGTGACTCCGCGACCACCACCTCGCCTTACGCCTTCGTCGCGGTGACACCGGGCAGCGGCGTGACTTTCCAATATCGCGCCACCGAGTCCACCGCGGCCGTGGTCAAGGCCACGCTCAACGGCGTCGCCGCGCCGTGCTGGCTGCGACTGGTCCGCAGCGGGAATAATTTCACGGCATTCTACGCCACCGATACCCGCGGCACCGCCGGTGCCTGGCAAGCCGTCGGCGCGGCGCAGGCGGTCACTTTCGCTGCCCCCACCAACGCGATCGGCCTTGCCGTCACCAGCAAGGTGGACGCGACGCTTTGCACCACCGTCTTCGACCGGCTCGGCGGCACGGTGAAACTCGGCGGCGAACGCAGCGTCACCCTCACCCCGGCCGCGGGCATTTCTGGTTCAGCGCTCGTCACGCTTTCGGCCGGCGATGGCACCACGACGACCACCCGCACCTTCAACGTGGTCGTCGATGGTGCGCCGCCGAGCACCTCCGTCTGGAATGCCGCCGCCACCGGCAGCCTCCTCTGGAGCACCGGTACGAACTGGAGCGGCGGCACCCCGCCGCCCGACAGCCGCTTCTCGACCATCGAATACTTCACCGGCCAGACCTTCGCCGCCGGCACGGTCACTTCCACGAACGACACCGCTATCGGCCACGCCATGAACGTGCTCACCCTCGGCGGCACCGGACCCACCACCGGATCCGCCACGGTGACCCTCGGCGGCAACCCGCTCTTCTTCCGCGAGGAAACGGAGCGACTGCCAGCCGTGAACCTGAGCGCGACCAATGGCACCGGCCTGACCTACAACATCACCGCCCCGGTCACGCTCGACGCCACCACGACGTTCCAAGGAAACGGCAGCGCCACCTTCCGGGTCGGCGGCGCGATCAGTGGCACGGGTGGCCTCGTCAAGACCGGCACCAGCCGCCTCATTCTCACCGGCACGAACAGCTATCTCGGCACCACCACGATCTCCGGCGGTATCCTGCAGATCGGCCTCGACGGCTCGACCGGCACGCTTCCTCCAGGCAACGTGATCAACAACGCATCTCTACGCTTCGATCGCACCGGCACGCTCCTCGTTCCTAACAACATCAGCGGCAGCGGCGGGATCACGCTCGATTGCCCGCTCAACGCGGGGACCGTGGTCTTGAGCGGGACGAATACCTTCACCGGCGGCGTGACCGTCACCTCCGGCGCGCTGCGCATCACCAACAGCAGCGCGCTCGGCAGCGGCTCGAAGATCATCACGATGTCCAACGGCTCGGCGGGCTCGCCCCAGCTCCGGCTCGATGGCAGCGGCGGCGACATCGATCTGCCGGACACGATCCGATTCACCACGAGCAACATCAACGGGTCGATCATCAACGAAGCGGGCAACAACATCCTGCGCGGCAATTTCAACCTCACCAGCGGCGGCGGCGACACCCGGATCGCCGTCAATGCCGGGACGCTCACGGTGGAAGGCGACATGGCACCAAACACTACCGCACGCACGCTTCAACTCGCCGGAGCCGGCACCGGTTTCTCGACCGGCATCATCAGCAATGGTAGCGCGACCTTCATCCCGTCCGTCGCCAAGAACGACGCGGGCACTTGGACAATGTCCGGGGTGAACACCTACTCCGGCACGACCAGCGTGAATGCCGGCACCTTGAAACTCGGCCATCCCCGGGCGCTCGGCGACAGCATCGGTGCGACGAGCGTGGCAACGGGTGCCAAGCTGGATTTGAACGGGCAATCGGGCATCGTCGAGAACATCAGCCTCAATGGCGGCACCCTTGCGAACGAGAGCGCCACCGCAGCAAGCATCGCCAGCGGCGTGACCACCCTCACACTGACCGCCGGCGGCACTCATGCCAGCCTGCCGACCGTCACGATCACCGGCAGCGGATCGGGAGCCACCGCCACGGCCACCCTCGGCGTCACCGCGGCGAGCTTCACGATCACCGGCGGGACCACCGTGTATTCCGCCGCGCCCACCGTGACCATCACCGGCGGCGGCGGCACCGGAGCCACGGCAACAGCCGTGCTCACCAGTGGCGTCGTGAGCGGCATCACGATCACCAACGCAGGCAGCGGCTTCACCACCGCACCCGTCATCGCCTTCACCGGCGGCACCGTGACCACGGCGGGCACGAATCCAAGCGGCACCGGCAAGGCGACCAACTTCACCGTGTCCGCACTCACCCTCACCGGCTCCGGTGCAGGCTACACCACGCCGCCCACCGTGACCTTTGGAAGCGGCACGGGCACAAGCGCCACCGCCCTGCTTTCGTCCACCACGCTGACCGCGGCCAGCATCGTCGGCGGCACCGGGAATCTCACCATCAGCACCGCCATTTCCGGCGGATTCGCCCTGACGAAAAGCGGCACCGGCACCGTGACGCTGGCCGGCGCGAACACCCACTCCGACACCACGATCACTGCCGGACGTCTGATCCTTTCCGGCAGCACCGCCGGCCCGGTCACGATAAACGGCGGGATCTTCCAAGGCACCGGCGCAGTCGTCGGAACCGTGGCCGTCAACGGCGGCGTCCACGCCCCGGGCAACTCGGCAGGCATTATGACCGTGACCGGCAGCTACTCGCTCCCCGCGGCGGGCACGCTGCAAGTCGAGATCAACGGCACCACCGCCGGGACCCAATACGACCAGCTGAAAATCCAAGGTGCCGCGAGTGTCGTCACCTTGGCCGGCGCGCTCGACCTCATCGCCGCGCCCGCACTCGCAACCGGCAGCACCTTCACTCTCATCGACAACGCCGGCACCAGCCCGGTGAGCGGCACCTTCGCGAACCTGCCCCAGGCGGCCGAGTTCTTCGAAGACAACCAATGGTGGCGGATCAGCTACACCGCCGGCACCGGCAACGACGTCACCTTGACCCGGATCACCCCGAGCCCGTGGCAAAACTGGCAGGTCGCGAACTTCGGCGCGAATACCAACAACTCCGCGATCTCCGGCGACTCGGTTGATGGCGACGGCGACGGCCTGATGAACCTCCTCGAATACGCCCTCGGCGGCAACCCGCAGCTCGCCTCGATCGCACCGCTGCCCAAAGCAAGCGTCGCCAGCGGCAAACTTGCCCTCACCTTCACCCGCACCGTCGCAAACACCGACCTCACCCTGACCGTGCAGGCCAGCGGGTCGCTCAGCGGCCCGTGGACCGACCTCGCGCGCAGCTCCGCCGGAGGCTCGTTCGCCGCACTCGTCGGCGGGGTCGCCATCACCGAGTCGGGAGCCGGCGCGACCCGGAATGTCGAAGTCCGCGATCCTTTCCTCATGAACGATCCCGCCCATCCCCGCCGCTTCCTCCGGCTCTCGGTCACCCGGCCGTGAGTCATGCCGCGATTTGATTGCCGCTTGCGATGGCAGATCGAGAACACGAAGACCAAAACACAAAGGTCGGCCCAAACACAAAGGCCCATCCCTGCAAAAACCGTCCCGCCGAAAAACGCCCGTCGGCTGCTTCAGGAGCCTCCCGCCAAAAGCAAATCCCCCCGAATTCCTAGCAGTCGCTCAACTCCCGGCCGACCATCTCCGCGATCCCCGCGAACGTTTCCTCGATCAGGCTGAGCCTGCGGTCGGCCTTGAAGAAAATCCCCCACTCGCGCTCGATCGGCTCGCCCGATACCGGCACCCGGACCAGCGATCCGTCGTCGCATTCCCGCTTCGCCACCCACGGCGCGACCAGCCCGACGCCGAGTCCGATCTTCGCCATGCCCTTGATCGCCTCCATGTCCCCCAGCACCAGCGGCGGGCGTGTGCGGACGCCCATCTTTTCGAAATGCTCCTCCACCAGCCGGTGGGTCTCGGTCGCTCTCGCGTAGATGATGAATTGCACCTTCCCCAGATCCTCGGGATCCGCCACGCCCGTCTCCGCCCACGGATGGATCGGCGGCACCACAAAGGTCATCCGGTCCCGGAACAGCGGCCGGTAGCCTTCCGTCGTGCCTACCCGGGGACGCAGGCCGAGCACGATGTCCAGATCATGATCGGCCATCCGCTCTAACAACCTGGCCGTGTCGTCCGCCTTGATCGTCGGCTCGCAGCGCGGAAAGCAATCGCGGAACTCCCGCAGCACGGTCGGCAACAGGAACTGGCACAGCGAGTGCGGCGCGCCGATCCGGATCCGCCCCTGGCCCCATCGCTTCAGCCCGTCCAGTTCGCGACCCGCATCCTCCAGTTCGCCCAGCACCCGGCGGCAGCGACGGAGGAACACCTCGCCCTCCTCGGTCAGCACCGTTTTCTTGCCGAGCCGATCTAACAGACGGCAGCCCAGGCTGTCCTCCAGCGCCTTCATCGAGTGGCTGATCGCCGACTGGGTCAGGAAAAGCTTCTTTGCCGCAAGCGTGAAGCTCCCCTCATCCGCCACCGAAACGAAAGCGCGCAATTGTCGAAGGTCGGGCAGCAGGTCAGTCATGAACCGGTTTCATCGGAATTCCGGGGTGAAGCCAGCAGGGGATATGCCAAGGGGTAACTCTTGGCATCCTTTCCGCTACGTGAAATGCATGGACGCCTTCAATGTCGTCGAATCCCGATCGCCGATCCGCCTCGGCTTCGTTCCATTGAACGATTGCGCGCCAGTCGCCGTCGCCCACGAGCTCGGACTTTTCAAAAGCTACGGCCTCAATGTCCGCATCTCCCGCCAGCCCGGTTGGGCCACCGTCCGCGACATGCTTTCTTACGGCGAGCTCGATGCCGCCCAGTCGATCGCCGGCCTCGCCTTCTACCTCGCCCTCGGCCTCAACAAAATGCGCCGCGAGATCGCCGTGCCGCTCGTCCTTAGCGCCCACGGCAACGCCATCACCCTTTCCCGCGAACTCCCGCCCGACTCGATCCGCCGCGGCGAAGGCCTGGCCACCCACCTTTCCCACCGCTGGAAAAAGAACCGCCCCTTCACCCTCGCCGCCGCCCACCGATTCTCGTCCCATCACATCCTCCTCCACGCCTGGCTCCGCCGCCATGGGGTCGTGCCGGGCCAGGATGCGGAAATCGTCTTTCTTCCCCCGCCGCTGATGCCGCGCAACCTCGCCGCCGGCCACATCGACGGCTACTGCGTCGGCGAGCCGTGGAATTCCGAAAGCATCCTCAACGGCCACGGCTGGTGCCCCGCCACCTCCGCCGAACTCTCGACCGGCCATCCGGAGAAAGTCCTGCTCGTCACCGGCGAATTCGTCACCGAATCGCGCGACGAATGCATCGCCCTCGGCGCCGCCCTCCTGCACGCCTGCCGGATCTGCCAGGACTCCGGCTTCCGCAACGAACTCATCTCCATCCTCTCCAAGCCGGCCTATACCGGTTGCTCCACCGCCACCCTCCGCAACAGCCTCGGCCCGGTCTTCGACTCCGGCCGCGGCGAGCTCGACGCCTCGGATTTCCACCTCTTCTTCGGCGGCGACCTGAACTGCCCGACCGCCGACAAGGCTTCCTGGTTCCTCTCCGGAATGCGCGGCGCCGGCCTGCTCCCGGAAACCACCGCCGCCCCTCTTACCCGCCTCTACCGCCAGGACCTCTACCGCTCGTCCGAGAAGATCCTCCTACCCGCCTGAGGAAGGATGAACCCCTCTCATCACCCCGATGAGAATTCAACCGCCACCCTTCATACCCCTCGGCGCACACTGGCCCGCAGGACGCTTTGAACAGAGCCGGTCCATCCCGGACTCCTCGCCATGAATCAAAGCCACTCCCTCTCACGCCGCGACTTCCTCGGTCGCTCCACCAAGGCCACCGCCCTCCGGATCCCGCCGCCACCGAACGATGCCTCTTCGCCGACGGCATCTACTATCACCCCGGCGGCAAGGCGAAGCTGCTCTTTTCAGAGCCGTCGGAGCTCCCGGAAAGCCCCGACGACACCTATCCCTTCCTGCTTCTAACAGGCCGTAGCACCAGCAGCCAATGGCACACCCAGACCCGCACCGGCCGCTCCGCCATCCTCCGCAAGCTCTACCCGGCGGGGGCCTACGTCGAGATTCATCCGGACGATGCCGGGCAGCTCGGGATCGGCGAAGGCAGCCGCGTCGCCCTGCGTTCCCGCCGCGGGCAAATGACCGCCGCCGCCTACCTCGCCCCGACCGTCCAGCCCGGCCACCTGTTCCTGCCGATGCATTACCCCGAAGTCAACCGGCTGACGCACCCGTCCTTCGATCCGCATTCGCGGCAGCCGAACTACAAGGCCTGCGCTGCCACGATCACGCTCGCCTGATCTTGTAGCCGGAACCTGGACCTAGGGGATCAGCTTCTGGGGCCTCCGGTATCAGCCTCGAATTTTGAATTGGGGCAAGAATTGGCACAGATGTCCCCGCCATGTCCTGACCGAAAAGGAGCTTTCGACTGCGTTTCTGCGCCTCGGGGGGACGCCTCGGGGGTCCACCAGTTGGGAACCGGAAGATCCCGAGTGAAACGAGAAAGAAGGAGGCGACAATCACGGCGCGGCACGGGATCTGATTATGAGGGCGATTGACTTTCCCTCTGATACAGCAGAATAAATTTCTTTAGAAAAAAGGTCCGGCAGAAAAATGGTCGGCCCCCGAGTAAAATACGCCAAAATTTTCATCAGAATCAGTCAGGCGACGACAGCGGCTGGTGCAGAATGAAAAAGTTGCCCGACCTGCCGCACCCGGACGCCGCCGGCGACACCAAGTGGACCGCGGACCTGACGCCGATTTTCGAAGAACCCGGACTCGCGAGGTAGCACGGGCTCCGAGGACTCCAACCCCGCGCATCCGATTCCGGAACACTGCTCATCTCCAAAATTTTATGAACCAAGGAAAGCTCAACCCCGGCCAGATCGCGGCCTACCACCGCGATGGCTATGTCGTCGTCCAAGGCCTCTTCGATCCGGAGGAGATCACCCTGCTCCGCGACGCCTGCAAGGCCGACAAGGCGCTCGATGATCACGCGTTTGGCCGGGATGACGGCACGGGCACGAAGGTGCGGCTCGCACTGTGGAATCATCCCGGCGATGGCATCTACGGGATGTTCGCGCGCTGCCATAAACTCGTGGATTCCGTGGAGCAGTTGCTGGAAGACGAGGCGTATCACTACCACTCCAAGATGATCATGAAGGACGCGAAGACCGGCGGTGCGTGGGCCTGGCATCAGGATTACGGGTACTGGTATCAGAACGGGGTGATGTTTCCGGATTTGTGCAGCGCGTCCATCGCCGTTGACCGTGCCACATTGGAAAATGGCTGCCTGCAGGTGCTCCGCGGCTCGCACAAACTCGGCCGGGTGGATCATGTGCTGACGGGCGATCAGGCGGGGGCGGATTTGGAAAGGGTGGCCGAGGCGAAAAAGCGCTTTGAACTCGTCCATTGCACGATGGAGCCGGGCGACGTGATTTTCTTTCACGGCAATCTCCTGCACGCGTCGGACCGGAACAACTCCGACGACCCGCGCTGGTCCATGATCTGTTGCTACAACTACAAGAAAAACGATCCCTACAAGGAGGCCCATCATCCGCGCTACACCCCGCTCCAGAAAGTCCCGGACGAGATGATCAAGCAGGTCGGCAGCCAACGGTTTGCGGACGACACCTCGAATCTGGCCTGGCTGGATGACAAGAAGGACGCGAGTGCGCGGGTGTTGAAGGAAACGTCGGACGCGAGCTGACGGAATCTTACTGATCCACCGTGAATCTGGACATCCACCCGCCGCTGCCGGCGAAGAAAGATTTCCGCATCGGCCTGCTCGGCAGCGGATTCATCGTCCGCGAATGCCATCTGGTGAGCTATCGCAAGGCGGGCTTCAATCCGGTGGCCATCGCGTCGCGCTCCCGGGAGAACGCCAGCCAGACCGCCGCACGCCATGCCATCCCCAAGGTCTGCGACAGCTACGAACAACTCCTCGATGATCCGACGATCGAGGTGCTCGACATCGCTGTTCCGCCGGATTGCCAGCTCGCGCTGATCAAAGCCGCGTGTGAACGCCGGACGGTCAAAGGCATCCTCGCGCAGAAGCCGCTGGGCATGAATTACGCCGAGGCGCTGGAGGCCGTGCAGTGCTGCGAGCGCGCGGGCATCACCCTCGCGGTGAACCAGAACATGCGCTACGACCAGTCCGTGCGCGCCGCCAAGACGCTGCTCACCAACGGCACCATCGGCGAGCCGGTGCTGGCCACGATCGACATGCGCGGCGTGCCCCACCGGATGCCGTGGCAGGAGGCGCTCGGCTGGGTCACGCTGCGCATCATGTCCATCCACCATTTCGACTGCCTGCGTTACTGGTTCGGTGAACCCGAGGGGATTTTTTGTAGCACGCGCCCCGATCCGCGCACCCCATTTCCGCATACCGACGGCATCTGCACCTCCATCCTCGAATACGCGAACGGTCTGCGCTGCGTGGTGATCGACGACCCCTGGACGGGCCCGGCGAAGGAAGGCTGCCCCGGCGACATCGGCATCAAGTGGCGCATCGAAGGACTCAACGGGCTCGCCCTCGGCGACATCGGGTGGTGTCAGAATCCCTACACCACTCCTTCCACCATCCGCTACGCGGCGAAAGGCGACGCGGCCTTCCACGAACCGCGCTGGCCGGAGAGCTGGTTCCCCGACGCCTTCGCCGGCACGATGGGTCAGCTCCTCATCGCCCTCGAAACCGGCCGCGAGCCCGCCATCAGCGGGCGCGACAATTTGCAGACCATGGCGCTCGTGGATGCGGCCTACCTCAGCGCCGCGGAGCATCGCCTGGTGAATCCCCGCTCGATCATTTCTTAACCCTCAACCTTCGGCACCCGTGAAGCTCGGAATCATCAACAGCGCCTTCGACCAGGCGGGCGTGGACACCGCCACCGGCCTCCGGCACATCGCCCGCATCGGCTTCGATTGCGTGGATATTTTCACCGAGGCGATGACCATTTCCAAAAAGGAAAAGCTCATCATCGCCCGGACCTGCGCCCGCGCCAAACTCCCCATTGTTTCCCTCCCCGTGGTGGCCGTCGGGCTCATCGATTTCAACGCCCCGGTCCGTGAGTTTCATGTCGCGCGCTGCAAGAAATTCGTGGACCTCGCCGCCGAGCTGGGCGCGAAAAACATCCTGCTCGTGCTCGGCGAATACATCTGGCAGC
The DNA here is from genome assembly GCA_002304315.1 of Verrucomicrobiia bacterium Tous-C4TDCM. Classification (GTDB taxonomy): domain Bacteria; phylum Verrucomicrobiota; class Verrucomicrobiia; order Verrucomicrobiales; family Akkermansiaceae; genus Haloferula. Next base: position 11,165 of record NEUO01000010.1, on the reverse strand, counting down.
GCGAAGTCATTCCGCCCGCGGCCCAATGGCAGTGGGCCATCGACACCTGCCGCGAGATTGGCGACTACGCCGACAAAAAGAAAATCGACCTCGCGCTCGAACTCGAACCCTTCCGCCTCAGCCTCCTGCACAATGTGGATGAAATGGTGCGCTTCGTGAACGACTGCCGCCATCCGCGCGTCCGCGCCAACATCGACGTGAGCCATCTCGTGCTCTCCGACACCAGCCCGCTGGATTTGCGGAAGCTTAAAGGCAAGGCGATCCACGTTCACCTCAGCGACTGCGACGGCAAGGTTCACGGCGATCTCCCTCCCGGCCGCGGCATCGTGAAATTCGGCCCCTACCTGCAGGCCATCAAGGAGCTGAAAATCGACGGCGCCGTTTCCATCGAACTCGAGTACGCACCCGACCCGAAGCGCATCGTCGAGTGGGTCCAGGAAGCCTACACGCAGACCGACCGCATCATGCAGATCGCCGGGCTGCGGGGGTGAGTGAGGGCGCTCCCTCACGCCGGTTTGGCGGAATACAAGTTCCCTTTCACGATAAGGCGCGGCGCTTGATTTCACGTGACCTCCGACTCGTTGGCAAAAACCCGCCTCCGGGGGGCCGAGTTGATTACCCGACTATTCCTTCTCACACTTGAACCCTATCCCCGGCTTTTGGCTCCTCCACTCAGCACAGTCACGCTGCGGCAAAAGCGCGCCAGCCTCACTCCGCGGCCCTCATCCTCTCTTCGGACCGGAGACCCCGGTCCAACCGCCCCGGACGGCCCATTTCCCCCGAGTCCGGCCTTTTCCTTGACCCCCGGAGCCGGTCCCCTAGGTTCGCCGCGATTTTCCGACGGCCATGAACATCCACGAATACCAGGCGAAGGAGCTCTTCGATCGATTCCAAGTCCCGAGCCCCAGAGGCAAGGTCGCATCCACCCCCGAAGAGGCCGCTGAAGCCGCGAAGGAATTCGCCGGCGCCAAGCTGGTCATCAAGGCCCAGGTCCACGCCGGCGGCCGCGGCAAGGGCCACTTCAAGAACGGCTTCAAGGGCGGGGTCCACCTCATCGAGTCCCCCGAGCAAGCCGCCGAATACGCCGGCAAGATGCTCAACGAGACCCTCGTCACCGTCCAGACCGGCGAGGCCGGCCGCGTGGTGCGCAAGGTGATGGTCGCCGAGGCGGTCGATATCACCCACGAATACTACCTTGCCATCCTGATTGACCGCGGCACCTCCCGCCCGGTCATCGTCGCCTCCACCGCAGGCGGCATGAGCATCGAGGACGTGGCCCACGACAGCCCGGAGAAGATCGTCCGCCAGTTCGTCCACCCGCTGCTCGGACTCCAGGGCTACGAAGTCCGCAAGCTCACCGCCGCGCTCGGCCTGACCGGCGATATCGCCAAGCAGTTCGCCAAGCTCCTCGGCAACCTCTACAAGCTCTTCGTCTCGCTCGATTGCTCGATGCTCGAGATCAACCCGCTGGTCACCACCCCCGACGGCCGCGTGCTCGCTCTCGACGCCAAGTTCGGCTTCGACGACAACGCCCTGTTCCGCCACCCGGAGATCGTCGCCATGCGCGACAAGGAGGAGGAGGACCCGCGCGAGGTCGCCGCTTCCGAATACGACCTCAACTACATCGGCCTCGACGGCAACATCGCCTGCCTCGTCAACGGTGCCGGCCTCGCGATGGCCACCATGGACATCATCAAGCACTACGGCGGCGAACCGGCGAACTTCCTCGACGTAGGAGGCGGCGCTTCCAAGGAGCAGGTCACCGCGGCCTTCAAGATCATCCTCGCCGACCCGCAGGTGAAGGGCATCCTGATCAACATCTTCGGCGGTATCATGGACTGCAACGTGATCGCCGAAGGGGTGATCGCCGCGGCCAAGGAAACCGGCCTGCCGATCCCGCTGGTCGTCCGCCTCGAAGGCAACAACGTCGAAATGGGCAAAGCCACCCTTGACGCCTCCGGCCTCAACATCGTGTCCGCAACCACCATGGCCGACGGCGCCCAGAAGATCGTCGCCACGGTGAGCTGAACCGATTTCGCCCCGGCTCCATGACCCTGAGGCAATTCTACGACTGGCAGACCCTGGGAGGCGCGAAAGACGTCTCCCGGCTGGTCGCAGCGTTGGAAGAGCGTGAAATTCCTTGGTGCATGATCGGGGGCCTCGCGGTCAATCATTGGGCGCAGGAACCCATGGCCACCGCCGATGTCGATCTCGTCATCGCATCCGAAAAGATCGAAGAAGCGGCGGACACACTCAAGAGCATTGGCTTCGCCGAAAACCGCTTCGAATGGTCGATCAACTTCAGAGGCGAATCGAAGGTCACCATCCAGGTCAGCACCGAGGAAATGTATCTCGATTTCCCGTCGCGAGCCGTACCCGCCGACGTCCACGGCATCCTGATGCGCGTCGCTAGCCTGGAAGACACCCTGGCAGGCAAGCTCGCGGCCTATCGTGATGCCACCCGCCGCCCCAGCAAACGCCAGAAGGACCTCGCCGACATCGCCCGCCTGATTGAAAGCCATCCCGAACTGATGCCACTCCTGCCGGCCTCCGTCGCCGAAAGACTCGAGCATTGATCCCCCGCCACAAGTTTCGAACCAAACACCTCACCACCTCTTCCCATGTCCATTCTCGTTGACGAAAACACCAAGCTCCTCGTCCAAGGCATCACCGGCAGCTTCGGCGCCCGCCACGCGCAACTGTCCCTCGACTACGGCACCAAGCTCGTCGCCGGCGTGACTCCCGGCAAAGGCGGCCAGAACTTCGCCGACTTCGTGCCGATCTTCGACACCGTCGCCCAGGCCGTGCGCGAAACCGGTGCCACCGCCTCCGCCATCTTCGTCCCGCCGCCCTTCGCCGCCGACGCCATCCTCGAGGCCTTCGATGCCGGCGTGGAGCTGGTCGTCTGCATCACCGAAGGGATCCCGGTCATGGACATGATGCGGGTCAAGGAAGCGATCCGCGGCTCCAAGTCCCGCCTGATCGGCCCGAACTGCCCCGGCCTTGTCACTCCCGGCCGCGGCGAGAAGTCCCACGGCGGCTGCCGCATCGGCATCACCCCCGGTCAGATCTGCAAGCGCGGCAATGTCGGCGTGGTCTCCCGCTCCGGCACCCTGACCTACGAGGCGGTCTTCCAGCTCACCCAGCTCGGCTACGGCCAGAGCACGCTGGTCGGCATCGGCGGCGACCCGATCAACGGCACCAACCACCTCGAAGTGCTGGAGATGTTCAACAACGACCCCGAGACCGAAGCCATCATCATGATCGGCGAAATCGGCGGCAACGCCGAGGTCGAGGCCGCCCGCTGGGCCAAGGAGCACTGCAAGAAGCCGATCGCCGGTTTCATCGCCGGCGCAACCGCGCCTCCGGGCCGCCGGATGGGCCACGCCGGTGCCATCGTCGGCGGCGAGGAAGACACCGCGCAGGCCAAGAAGCGCATCCTCGCCGAGTGCGGCATCGCCGTCGCCGAAACCCCGAGCGAGATGGCGACCACCCTGCTCGCGCGCTGGGGGAAGTAGCACAACTTTGCAAGTTGTGATCGGGTGCGGCCCGCTTCACCCGCACGGCAAGCATCTCTCTGAAAAGCCCGCTCCTCTCCACGAGGCGCGGGCTTTTCGCATGCCAACCACCCGGCACCCCGGCCTTGCACCCGTCCTTCCTGCCCGCTAGCTTGCGCAAGCCATGGGATATCCAGCCGCCAAACTCTTCATCACCGTCGAAGAATACCTCGAAGGGGAGCAGCTCTCCGATCTGCGCCACGAGTATTTCGACGGCACGGTCAAGGCCATGGCCGGTGCCTCGGTCCGGCACAATATCGCCGCGGGCTGGGTCTACCGAAAACTACAGGCCGGCCTCGCCGGCGGTCCCTGCAAGACCTTCATCAGCGACGTCAAGATCCGCACCCATGCCCGCCAGAAAGATCTCTTCTACTATCCCGACGTCATGGTCTGTTGCGATCCCCGCGACCAGCATCCACTCTACCGCGAGTATCCAAAGCTGATTGTCGAGGTCCTGTCACAGGACGAGAACAAGGACCTCGTCGAAAAGTATTTCGCCTATCCGCGCATTGAATCGGTCGAGGAATACGTGATCATCCGACCCGATCCAGAGCCCGGGAGTTTCGAGGTTTTCCGCCACCTCAAAAGCGATGGCTGGGACCCCGGCATCTCAGTTGCAGGCGGCATCCTCCGACTGGAATCGGTGGGAGTGGATCTGGACCTCGACGAATTGCGGCGCGAACTTCAAAGCGTCTGACGGCAATGATTCTTCCCCTCCGCTATCTTGTCGCCTCGCTTTGGTGCTTCGTGGCGATCCTCCCGGCGGAGGAAAATCCTCCCGCCATCGTTCTTCCCCCCGAGTTCGAACTCACCGCACCTCCAATACCTGACGCGGAGAATGGCGTCTTGTTGTTCTTGAAGCAGTTCGGGGTGCCTCCTTACGGCGCACAAACGAAGCGCTACGACGATTCCTTGGAGGCTCTTAAATCAGGCAAGCCGGTACCGGATTCTCAATTTCTGGACGAGTTCCGGCGAACATACGATCTCGGTAAGCAACACTTGAAGCCGCCGCTTCTGTTTCCTGGATACGTGTTCCCCTACTCGCGCACCGCACCGCTCCGTAGGCTCTTTAAGGCGACCGAGATCCTCGCTCTCCACGCAATTCTAGAAGGTGATCGCAGATCCGCCGACCGTTACCTGACCGACGCGCTTTCATGGAGCAAGCTTCTCAGAAACGCCCATCCGACCGGTTACGAGGCACAGATCTGGCAGTACGGCTGGCAATCGACCATCGACGTCCTTCTCGAAGACTGGCAAGGGCACGAAAATCAACGGGAACGGTTTGATGAGTTATTGCCTGTCTTCGAAACCAACCGAATCGAAATCGAGGAATTGGTTGCCGTCGAAAGGGCGGATGTGCGCTGGTGGGCGAACCAAGGTGGATGCAGGGGGTTCCTTCATCAAATTGAGAAGAATCCGACGCTTGGCTGGGCCCTCAACGAGCGGTTCAAAGACGTCACCCTCGAGGATCTGCTCTCGCTCCCCTACGACCCGCAGACCGACTTGACCCGCACCTTCAACCAGGCTTCCGACCGGATTCGGGCACTAAGGCAAGGCATTCCCGCAGTGAAATGGCCGGGACTTACGAGACCTGTCGTGAACAGGACGATCGAGGACTATCGCAAGCTCCCGAACGGCTTGGGCGATCTGATGTTCGAGCAGCCAAGGAACCCCAAAATCGAACCGCCATGCGATGACCTCTGCCGCCAGCGATTGCTCGATGCCTGCCTGATCTGGCTCAAGCGCGAGCGCGACGGGCTCGATGTCACGGCCGACTCCTTCAAAGAACTAACAGATCCCATCAGCGGAGAACCTCTCGATATCGACTTCGAAAACCGCGTGATCCGTTGCCGCGGATGGGACGGCAAGGCGGCCCCTCTGAAACCCGAAAAACTGACACCCGGCTTCCACCACGAAGAGGACGACTACATCCTCGTCGCTCCCCGCTGGAAAGATCGAAAGTAACACCCCTCACTCCCCCAGTATCTCCCCCAACTTCGCGAACAAGGTCGAGAAGCAATCGTCCCCCAGCACCGGCTCCGCCCCGGCCCGCGTTCCCACCGGCGGCTCCGGCAGGGTCACCCAACTCCGGCATCCGCCGTACTTCGCCTCGTAGGGGAATTCCCACGGCTTCACCAAGGCGCTCACCCGCACCAGCGCCACGTGGATGCTGCCGCTGGCCATCCCCTTGCCTTCCCAGTCGAAGCGCTGGCGGATCGTCTCCGCCGTCCACACGTGATAGGGCTCCAGCGCGGCGACCTGGTCCCAATCGGTGAGCGTCTTCGCCCACAGCGCCTCACAGTAGTGCGTGATGCTTACCGCGTCGCCCGCCACCCACTCCGGCGCAGCCACCACGTTGCCTTCGCGGACGAACTGGTCCTGGTTGTGGAAGCGGGTCGGGAAGAGGAAGAAATTCTCCTCGGCGAACGAGAACCCGGCCCGCCCCTCGTGGATGCCGCCCTTGCGCAGGATGATCGCCTGCCGCCCGCTCGCCAGCGCGTCGCACACCACCTGCCATTCCTTGAAACCGCTTGCCATGAGCAGGAGAGCTAGCCTCGCAGGTGGCAGGACTCAATCCGGAAATCGACATCTTCCGCAGGGCCTCCTTTCAAGGTAGCACGATCCGGTAGAATGCCCTGCCGGGCGGGCGCGGGGTATCGGTGAAGGTGACCACGCCATTCGGAGCGGCGGTGGCGCTGCCGATCAGAGCCCATTGACCGAGATTGAGGGATCGTTCGACCTGGTAGCTTTGTCCGGGCGTTCCTTGGAAAGAAATCGCAGCCTGCCCACCGGTCAGCGTGATCGTGATCGGTCCGGAAACGCCCGCGCCAGAAGACTGCACCGTCACGTTCACCGTGCCAATCAGCGTGGCTCCGCGGGCGTCGGTGAAGGTTACCGGAAAGGAGTCCGCCCCGGTGAAGCCGCTGGCAGGAACATAGGTCACGCTCGGTCCACCGAGGACGACGGTGCCTCCTTGAGGGGAGCTTGGTCCTGCGGCGGTGACCAGGACCGCGTCGCCATCGAGATCGCCGGTGGCGGCGACCAAGGTCGCTCTCGGGATGACAAGCGGCGTGCCGGACGGCGTCGTGGCGCTGTAGCCGGCGAAGGTCGGCGGCTGATTGAGGACGGAATTCGAGGGCGTCAGGTCGGCGCTTTGCCAGATACTGCCGCCCGCACCCACGGTGATCAGGGTGTGTTTGAAGAACACCGCGCCATTCCGATCCGAAGTCGTCGGCGCGGGAGACGAGGTCCACGTGGTGCCGTCGAGCGAAAGCAAATCGATGTCCGCATTGGATGCGTCGAAGTTGATGCCGCCCGCAAAGTAGATGCCATCTCCGAAGGCGAGTGCCGGGGCTTCCTCGTTGTTCGAACGATTGCTGGCAAAGCTGGCCCCGCTGTTGGTGGAGACGCGGAGTTTGGAATAAAAACCGGAAGCGACAAAGCGATTGTTGAGCCAGGCGATCCGGCGCATGTCCTGCCACGATGCGAGACCGGAGCCGGAGCTAACGTCCATCCAGTTGGTGCGATCGGAAGACGTGAATACTTTCGGCGTGCCATTGCCCCCGCTGTGGCCGGTCAGCACGAAAGTGCCGCTGCCGAATGCCACACCTTTGATCGAAGTGGAGGAAAGGGCCGCCACCGTGACCGGGCTCCAGGTGAGTCCATCCGTGGATTGGAGGACCGTGCCATTATTGCCAACGGCCACCATTCCCCCGCCACCCGCGGCTACGGCTTCCAAATCGTTGTTTCGCTGGGTGCCGCCACCGAAGCGCCGGGTCCAAGTGGAACCGTCGGTGGAGGTGTAGATGACCCCTTGCCAACCGCCGGGGGATGTAAAGTTGTAATCAGATCCCACGATGATGAACTTGCTGCCATCCCAAGCAGCACCCCGGAAGGTGATATTGCCGTTGAAGTCGGAAACATTGCGTGTGGTCCAAGTGACCCCGTCCGGAGAAGTTCGGATGACGCCTCCGGATCCGCCGACGGCCACCGCGAGATTGCCGTTTGTGGTGATGGCGTTCAAATTTTCGGTGGTGCCACTGGTCCGCTGGGTGAACTGCCGCGCGGGGTCGCTCACGGTGATCGTTTGAGTGAGGGTGGTAAGCCCGCCTTTCCCATCAAAGACGCGGAACGTGCAGTGATAGGTTCCTCCGAAGTCGAATGACTTCACGACGCTCGATCCATCGGCGATCAGGCCGGGAAGTCCGAAATCGAAGTAATAGGTCAGCGCGTCGCCATCCGGATCCGTCGCGGTGCCGGCGTAGAGGCGGCCACTGCGCGCGGAGAGGCTTGCCGGAGCGAGGGTCAGCGAAGCAGAGGGCGCGGTATTGGTTGGATAGAGTCCGCTGGAAGTCCGAACGACTCCACCGTCCGCGCTGGCGAGAAAACGCCCGAAGCCGGATACGAGTGCCTGAACGTCCCAGGCAAAGGTGGTGCCGGCACTGGATCGGGTCCACTCGATGCCATTGGTGGAAACGAGCAAGGCTTGCGGTGTTCCGCCTTCATCCATCGCCCTGGCGGTGACGAGAAAGGTGCCGTCCGGAGCGATGGCAATGTTGCCGGTGCTCCAACGCGTGGTGCCGGGCGTGACGGCTGCCAGCCAGTTGAGACCGTTGTCGGTGGAGTATTCGATGCCGCCATACCACCCGACCGCGTAAAGCGTGCCAGCCCTCGCGGCGACGCCAGACACGTCGAAGCCCAGATTCCCTTGCTGGGTCCATGTGGTGCCGTTGACGGAGGTCCACACGGTTTCGTCCTGCCCCGAGGGAGAATGGGTCGAAACCGCCATCCAGACGCTGCCGTTGTGAGTGACGAAGCGGAACGCCGGCGCACCGGCCACGGTGGCGAGTGACCAGCTGATCCCGTCCGGCGAGGTCAATACGGTGCCCGCGTCGCCCACGGCAACGAAGCCATTGTTAGAAGAAGCGACGTCCCGGATCTGCGGAATGCCCCCGGGGAAGTTGGCCGTGGACCAGCTACGGCCGTCGGGCGAATAGCAGACCTGGGAGGCAGCGGCACCATCCTTCTTGCCCACGGCAACGAACACGCCTTTGCCAAAGGCAAGCCTCGGATCGCGGTCGAAGTCGGGAAGCTCGCCGACATTCGTCCACGTGACTCCGTCCCAACTGGTCAGGACCGCGCCGAAAAGTTCTGCCACCACGAATCGGTCCTTACCCCACACCGCGGCACGCAGGTAACCGGTGTTGTTCGTGGTCTGCTGGGTCCAGCTATCCAGCGGATCGGTGACCGTGATGGATTTCGTGACGGTCTGCGTGCCGCCCTTCATGTCGGATACGGTAAGATCGACCAGATAGGTTCCGCCGGTGGTCCAGGTGTGAGTCAGGCTCGGCGCGTTATCATGAACCAGGCCGTCCTTGGTGTTCCAGTGATAGGAAAGCGTGTCGCCATTCGCGTCAGTCGCAGCAGTGGTGAGAGTGATGCTGTTGCGCGCGGCGACGGAAGACGGACCGGCAATGACTCCCGCCACCGGTGCGCTGTTGCCGGGGAATAGACCCAGGTTCACGCGGACATCGATCCAACGGTCAGCGCCGCTGCCACCGGTGGTCAAAGGAGTGAGGTGAAGGTTCGCCGCTGCATCACTGTAGGTCCGACCCAGCGTGAGTGCCGCGTCATTCTTGCCATCCGTGCTGTTCGGCGTGGTGTCGGCCAGCCAACAACGGGTTTGCCCGGGGCGCTGCCAGTTGAGATAAACGCCCTTTTGATTGCTCCGGTTGGCGGTGAAGGCCGTTCGATAGCCGAGCCAGTAGTATTCGCCGGCGGCCTTGGTGACGCGGACGCCGCGCAGGGCGGAGGAAGTGGTATTGGCGTCGTCGATACGGTGGACCCGGTAGGTGTTTGACCCGAGCGCGGTGGCATCGGCCCATTGGGCGGTGGTGAGCCAGTCGAGCCTCGACTTTGCCTGGGTATGAAACTGTCCTTCAGGATCATCGCCGCTGCCCATGACGTCGAAAATGTCGCCGTATTCCGTGGAGCTGCCTGTCCCGACCACCGAACCGTCGCTGGTGCCCCAGGAACTTGCGTGGCCGATGCCATAGTTGTGGCCGAATTCATGCACGTAAACGCCCGAGCTGTTGTTGCCCTGCATCCAGAGATCTCCACCGCCGGCCAGGCCGGCATAGCTCACGCCGCCGGAGCTGATGCCGATGCCGCTGAAAGTCACGCCGACGATGTCGTAGTTACCGAACCCGCCGCCGTCGCCGGAGCCCGACGCGCTGACCGGGCCGATATTGATCGCCGCGTCCGCTCCGGACTTGGTATTGCGGAAGGTATTTCTCGCGTCGCGGAGCAACTCGGTGTTCAGGCCATTGCCACCGTTGATGTAAAACGTCGTGGCTTGGGGCATCGTATAGAGATTGGCGCTCACCGTGGCTTCGATCCAGGTCTTGCCGTAGGAGTTGGCGCGGATCTGATCGCTCACCGTGCCGTTCAAGACTCCGGAAGCGGCGGCCTGGGTCACCGGTTCGGCGGCGTTGTTGGAGAAATTGATGCGGATCAGGTAGACCTTCTTTTTCGTCTCGGTCCAAGCGCTCGCCTGATAGGCGGAGAATCTCTCCAGCGCGCCCCAGTCGATGGAGCCATCGCCCGACGGCAGCAGATAAGACGTCAGGGCGACCGGACCCGGGCGGGACTCTGCGGCAGCGAGACGCTCGTTGGCGGCGAGAGCCGTTTCGTTGCTGGAGAGAATCACCAGGCTCCCACCCACCAGCGCGTGAACAGCTTCCAAGCCTGCTTCCACACCGCTTGAGAAACAGCGGCCACTATCCGCTTGAGCGGCATCGAGACTCCGTCGGGCGACCTCTACATCCGCCTCCGGCAGCACCTGCAGTGGTTCCGGGCGCAGCGCTGCGATGCCATCGAGTTCGATCCCTTGCACCGGCAGGCGGCGCTTGCTGCCGAGGTCCGATCGTGTGCCATAGACGAAGGCCTGCAAGGATCGCCCATCAGGCAAATTCAATTCCGCCACGTAGGTCGGGATTCCCGCGAGGGGCATCGTACCCGGCGGCAGACAAACGGGGTAGTAGGCATAATCGGCCACCATGCTGAAAGGGCGCTCCACGAGGGCGCGCACCTCCTCCGGCAGACGCTCCCATTCCGCCCAGCTTAGCGACTCGGCGATCGCCTGCCGTGGATTCCCGCGAATCAAACCCACCATGCGCTGGCGGCGTTCGGTCGCGAGGCGGATTCCTTCTTGAAGATCCGGCACCGTTCCCTGGCTGCCTTTCCCGGGATCCGCCGCATCCTGCGAATCCAGCCAACGCCGGAAGCCTTGTTGCACGCTCTGACCCGTCGCATCCGAACTCGCGACAGCATTCGCTCTTTCGACGTCCATCCCGGGTCGAGGAGGAATGACATCCATGGTCCGGCCGAACCACCACAAGGCCACGCAGGTGACGAAAAGGACCAACGGCAAAAGCAGACGAAGTGCTTTGCCTGAAGTGGAGGAAGAATCGACTTTCATGAGTTCTGATACCAAATCTTAAAAATAATGTGACTTTCCTGCGGATTCATGCAGGATGACGCATGCCCGGACGCAAATTCAAACTGGGGCTGCCCGAAGTGGCAGCCGTCATTGACGCGCGGCATTCC
>NEUO01000001.1 GCA_002304315.1 Verrucomicrobiia bacterium Tous-C4TDCM | reverse complement strand
GGTCGAGCCTGCGGAGTTGAATCTCGTGGGTGAAAAAGCCGGTCTGGATCATAGGTCGAGACATGCCAAAGCAGGACGCAAGCCATTGATGGTCAATAAAGTATTATTTTTCGGAGTGGCCTAATACCGTTCCAGTGGCGACTTCTCGATCCGTGACTACCGCGGAGGATACGTCGGTCGCGTTCGTTCTTGCTGGCACCGATGCCGATGTGAACCCGCTGACCTACTCGGTTTTGACCAATCCGTCCAAGGGAACTCTTTCGGGCAGCGCGCCCAATTTGAGCTACCTCCCCAATGCCAACGCCAACGGCAGTGATAGCTTCACGTTCAGGGTCAATGACGGCACTGCGAATTCATCGGCAGCGACTGTCAGCATCAGCATCAGCGCCGTGAACGACCTTCCGGTCGCGGCAGCCAAGAGTGTGACCACGGGAAAGAACACGGCGGTCGGAATCCTCCTCACCGGTACCGATGTCGAGGGAAGCGCGCTGACCTTCGCTGTTCTAACCTCGCCGACAAAGGGTTCACTCAGCGGTTCCGCTCCGAATCTCACCTACACCCCGAATTCGAACACCACGGGATCGGACAGCTTCACCTACCGGGTCAACGATGGGACTGCCAATTCCACCGCAGCCACGGTCAGCATCAACATCACCAACAACAATTCGGCCCCTCAAGCGGCATCGAAGTCCTTGGCGACCCTTAAGAACAAAGAGGTTGCGATCCAGCTTAGTGGCACCGATGCCGACGCAAACCCGCTTACTTTCCGCCTCGTCAACCAGCCGACCTCGGGAGTGCTCACGGGCTCGCCTCCGAATCTCGCATTCAAGCCCGAAACCGGCTTTGTGGGTGATACAAGCTTTGCCTATGTGGCCAACGATGGCGTCGTGGACTCCGCGACCGCCTGGATATCGATCAAGGTGAAGGCGTCGAACAGCAAGCCGGTAGCCACTGCCAGTAACCTGACGGCCAACTGGAACACCGGCACGGCGGTGGCACTTTCCGGGACCGATGTGGATTCCGATGCGTTGACATTCTCGGTCGTGAAGCAGCCACTCAACGGGGTGCTCAGCGGCACTCCGCCGAACCTGGTCTATGTGCCGAATACCGGCTTCAAAGGTGCGGATAGCTTCACCTTCCTCGCCAACGACGGAGCCGTGAACTCGGCCGCTGCCAGCGTTTCGATCACAGTGGTCAATCCGAACAACCGCGCGCCGTCGTCCGCCGCTTGGTCGGTTAGCACCCCGATGAAGACCGCGGTGCCGGTGGCATTGCGGGCCACCGATGCAGATGGCGACTCCTTGGTCTACCGAATCGTCACCAAACCCGGCACAGGGAAGCTCACCGGCAAGTTGCCCAACCTTGTTTTCAAGCCGACGGCGAGGTTCTTTGGATCGGTGAGCTTCACCTACACTGCCAGCGATGGTGCCCTCACTTCCGTGCCGATCACCGTCACCATCAATGTGACCCAGCCAGTGGAAGTCGCGGCGCGCGGTCTCGAAAAAGCCAAGGCTGAGGAGGGTGCTTTGGCGCTGCCTGAAATGTCGCTGTCCACGGATCCTGCTCGTCCGGGTGTCATCCGCTTGCAGATCACTGGTACGCCCGGCGAATCGTATTTGCTGGAGCATTCGCCAGACCTCACCGCGTGGGCTCCTGATCGGGAAATCGTGATTGGAGACGGCGGTGGCTTGGATCTCGAAGTGGCTGCCCCTGCGGGTGCAAGCCGCGGATTCTACCGCCTTAACACGCCGTAAGCCCCGACCACCGGACCCGCAGGGAGCGGAGTCCGGTGAAAGCGCTGCCGGACCTAGGTCGCTCCGCTCGTGCTTGGGTCACCGGTTGTTCTTCAACTGCTATTCGCGGTGAGTCCGCCCGGAACAGCCTTCACGGGTGGCAGCTCCGATGGTGCTGCGTCACTCAGTCCAAGACCCGCTTCGGCTTGGGAACCGGCTTGTCTTTTTGGGGCACCGCAGGGGGCGGCTCTTGCAATCGGTTTACTTCAAACTCCAACGGTTCGGCATAAGCACTATTACCATCGATCTCCCAGCCGCAAGGCATCCGCATTTCATCCGCAATCTCGCGGGCTTTGAGGTAGGTCTCGAAACCGTCCGGTCGCACCCGGAACATCAACACGCCGTTCCGATAGGACCGCACCAGCTTCATCATCCGGTGGAAGCGGCCGTCGGGCTGGTTCATGTCGTCGAGCGAGGCGTCGCCCTTGGCGGGGTCAAACTCGATCCGGAAGTTCAGCCGCGTCCACGGCCGGTTGAAGGGGACGGTGACCTTCTGGTTCCGCACGTTCCAAGGCTTCGAGGCGAAGAAGGCGACGGTCTTTTCCTGGTCGTAGATCACCCGGTCCAGGCCACCCTTCACCTTGACCCGCTCGCGGATCAGGTTCCGTGCTTCGCGCTCGAAGGCTTCCATCAGGGTCTCCTTCACCGCGGTGGGATCGACCAGGTGCGCCTGGTTGCCGGTGATGTAGCAGTAGTAAATGGTCGCGTCGTTCGGGATCTCGCGGCTGTTCGGCAGGCGCACCACGGTCGGGCGCTTGACCACCGGCCGGGGGGTCTGATCGAGCAGCGCTTCGAGCCGGGCGATTTCCGTCAAGAGGGCATCGGTCTTCTCCTTCTCCACTTTCGCCTTCAGCGAGGTCTGCTCCGCCGTTTGCTGAAGCTTCTTGAGTTCGATCAGCAGCTTTTCATCCCGCACGGCGGCCTTCTCCAGCAGCGCGAGGTCGGCCTTCATCTTCGCAAGCTCCGCCGGGGCAGGGGCGGGGGCCTGACGCTGCTTCTCGCGGGCGGCGATGGTCTTTTCCATTTCCTGCTGCTTCTCACGGGCCTGCTGGAGTTGCTCCACGCTGACCGGCTTGAGGCTTTCGACGATCTTCTCCACCGCTTGGCGGACGTCGGCTTGCAAGAGGATCAGGATGAGAATCAGCACGGCGACCACGTTGGTCAGCGCGTCCATCAGCGAATCGAGGCTGCCGCCTTCCTCGTCCCTCTTTCTTCTTCGTGAAGCCATGTCAACGGGGTTGGAAGAGGGTGAGGTCGATCGCGCCGGAGCCGGGGATCGGGAGCTTTCCGGTGCGCACCTTGAACTGGTCCTCGGCCCAACCGGCGGCGGTCTGGTAAGTGCCGTAGCCGTTGCCGCGGATGAGGAAAAGAACTAGCGATCCGCGGGCGGATTTCGCTTCGTTCATGACCTTTGAAAGAGCGGGTTCGGTGGTGATGGCCGCGGTGGAGACGGCGGTCTTCGAGCCGTCCTTGCCGAGGATGTTCACGCCGGAACCATGGCACTCGATGAAGAACATCGGGGTGTTCCGCGTCACGCCGGAGCCGCCGGGCTGGACGACCACCGGGGCCGGGGTGGAGTCGGGTTTGATCTTCCGCTTCTCAAGCTCCGCCTTCAGTTCCGCGGCCTTCTTTTCCAAGGATGGCCGTTCCTTGGCGAGAGCGGCGATCTGGTCGAGCAGGTTCTCGGTCCGTTTCTGGAGTTCGGCGTCTGACTCGCCGGGTTTCGCCTTGGCCCCCTCAAGCTTCTTGCGCAACACGACCTGGCGGCCTTCGAGATCCTGAAGTTCAACAAAGGCGCCGTCGCGCTGCTTCAGCTCGGCTTCGATCTTCGCGAGTTCGGCCCGGCGCTGCTTGAGCTGCGCTTCGATCGCGAGGAATTTCTCCGAGCGTGCCAGCTCCTCCGGATCGCGCTCTTGCGGGCCGGCATCGCGAATGTCGCTGACCAGCTTGATCATCAGCGTGAGAATGCCGATCAGGCACGCGAGGATGCTGAGGAAGGGGAAGAGCGAAACCCCTCCTCCTCCCGCGTTGGACCTGCGTCGTGACATCGGAGTTCCGGTTAGAGGCTCACTTTGAGAAGAAGCCGCGCTTCTGCACGACGATGGTCTCGCCGCCGAGTTTTTGCAGCGTGCCGTTCAGGGATTCGACGCCCTTGGAGAGCGACGCGAAGTATTCGTTGAGCTGGCGGGTCGGGACGAGGATGGCGTCACGCGTTTCCGAGGTCAGCTTGTCGACGGCACTGCTGAAGGTTCCCTCGACGCGGGTCTGGTGGGCATTGAGACGGGTGGACAGGGTTTCGCCGGCCTGGGAGAGCAGGGTGGTGGCCTCTTGCAACTTCACGAGAAACAGCTCGTGGGCACGGGCCAGCGAGGCGGCGAAGGCCGGGATGTTCTCGGCCTGGGAAAGCAGCATGTCGCTGGCGTCGCTCTTCGAGTCGTTGAGCTTCGGCATCAGCTTCTCGTTGCAGAAGGCATCGATCAGCGTGAGCACTTCCTCTTCTTCCTTTTGCATGCTGGCGAGGGGGAAGGAGAGGATCATGGAGAGCACCAGGCCGAGCAGGGTGGTGTCGAAGGCGACGCCGAGACCGCCGGTGAGCTGGTTGATGGAATCCTTGAGCTGGCTCGGGTCGCCGGAGCCGGTGGAGAGCGAGCTGACGGCGATCGACAGGCCCTGGACGGTGCCGATGAAGCCGAGGATCGGGATGGCCCAGAGGAAGACCTTGATCAGGGTGTAGGAGCCGGAGCTGCGGTTGGCATCAATATCGGACTGGGCGTTGAGGAAAGACGAGATCTCGCCGTTGTTGTTGCGCTTTTCGAAGAGTTCGAGCGCCTTGCGGATGCGGTTGACCATCAGGCTATCGCGGAGCCGCAGCGGGAGCTTGTAGATGTGCTCGATGAAGCCGTTGACGGTGTGCGCATTGATCTCCGCTCCGAGGCTGGCGGGAACCACATCGAGCAGCATCGCCTGGCGCTGGCGCTTCGCTTTTTTCCACTTCATCGCCAAGATCACGAAGCCCCAGACGAAGAGGAAAACCTCCGCGTAGTTGACCCAGCCGCGCTTGAGCAGGATGTCCGAGACCGTCGAACCCGCGAACGGCAGCATGGCCATCAGCAACAAGGTGGTGGCAGCGGCGGCGATGCCGAGACTGATGCCAAAGCTGATATTGGCGTGGTCCTCTTCCTGCCAGCCGCCGCGCTGCGACGATGACGCTTTTTTGCCTGCCGCAGTGGGACCTGCGACCGGGGCGTCGGGCAAGGCGGGGATTTGGAAGCGACCATTGCAGCCGGGGCAGGAGACGACCTGACCGGCGTGCTCGTTCTCGGCGCTCATCTCGAGCTGGCAGTGGGGGCAGCGGAAATTCACTCGGGAGCGGGTGGGTGAGGAGTCAGGACGGGTTGCTGTTGCGGCGGAGGGTGACGATCTGAAGGAAGCCGCCACTGGAACCGTCGGAGGAGAGGAAAAACTGGTTGCGCGAGCGGAGGATGATCATTTGGACCTGATCGGTCGGTTTGATGGAAAGGATATTGTTTCCTTGGACGATCCATTCGCCCCGCTGCTTGTAGGCCAGCTCGTAAATGATGCTGTCGTTGGCGGGATTGAAGACGTGAGCGTCACGGGTTTTGAACTCCTTGTTCTCACGGCCGTTGCAGCGCAAGGTGATCTCGTTCGGGCTCAGGTTGTGGACGCGGAGCTTGCCGGGCGGGAGCTTGGAGGGATCATCGTCGATCACATAGGCGATGAAGGTGCCATTGGAAGCCGGGGCCAGCAGGATCGTGGCGCGATTGCAGGAGGCACCGGGGAGCTGGGCGAGTGCGACGAGGGAGGGGTTCTCCTTACGACGCTTTTCGAGTTCGACGGCCAAAGGCGTGCGGGCTTCCTCGCCCGCAGCGGGTTTTTCCTCCTCGACGATGAGGGGCATGAGCTCGTGGTCCTTGTCTTCCTGGGTCAACACTACGGCGGGTTTGGCGGGGCCGGAACCGGTCTGGTAAATTTCCATCACGAGGGGCCCCGCGTAAGAGACGGGCTTTGCGGAGTAGCGGAAACCGAGGGCCGAGATCTCGCCGTTGGAGTCGCCCTTCTTGAAAGTGAGCCCGTGGATGTCATCGCCCCAGGCGACGACATCGATCTTCATGCTGACAGAGGCATCCTGAGCGAAAATGGCAGACGCGTGGCCGAGGATCGCGACACAGACGGCGCGAAAAAAATGCTTAGATTTCACTTTGGGAGAGCCAGCGGAAGGAGACGACTTGGAATTGGCGACCATAGATCTTGTTGACGGGATTGGCATTGAGCTGGGTCCCGCGGTCCGTGGCTTTGTTGGAAGGGTCCACGTAATCGGGGAGCCGTTGGACGATGGCTTCGCAGTAAGCTCTGGCAACGACATTTCCCGAGGCATCGAAGGCTTCGCCACAAGTGCGGATGCGGAAGGTGTCCGAGCGCGCGGAGATGGCGGTGCCGATGACCTGGAGGATATCGGCTTGGGTGAGCCAGCCGGGGATGCCGGTGGAGCGGTAGCCCTGCTCATTCTGGAAGCTCGGGTTGGTCATCGTGACGCGGTCGGCGATGATGGAGGCGACGGAGCCGAAGTTGTTGTCGGTGGATGTGACCGCCCAATCTGCAATCCCGGGTTCGGCGTTGGGGAGTTGGCCCCCGGTATCGCCACCGTCCATGTCGGCGCGGGGGGCCCCGTTTTTCTCGCTGAGTTTCAAGCCGTCTTTGGCAGCGGTGACAGCGGAGAAGACCGAGCGGCTGCCGGCCAGGTTGATATTGAGGCCGCTTTCATCGACGGCGACTTGCAGCGCGCCGGCGCGGGTGAGTTCACGTTGGGTGTTGATGTCGCCGATGGCACGGTTGATGAAGTGGGAAAGGGAAACGAAGGGACCGCGGCGACGGACCTGCTTGACGATTTCCCCAGCGAGCGCGTCGATCTGCGCGTCATTAAGACGGCGGAAGCCGGTATAGGAGTCTTCATCCTTGCCGGAGGGTGGGTCAGTGGCGGGGGAGGTTTGGCTCAGGCTTCGGGGGAAGGCAGCGGAGGAGTTTACCGAGGTATCCGCCTTGTGTTTGAAGTGACGGCTGCTGGCGAGGAAGGCCTTCCACGCGTCTTTGTTGGTGGAATTGATATTGAACGATCCCTCGATCATCATTGCCGCGGCCGGCTGGGTGGCGTCGGTGAGACCCGAGGGGCTGGAATCGCCGTGGAAGATGAGGGTCGGATTCTCGGAAGAGCGTGAAGCTCCGCTGCCAGCGAGGGAGGAGAAGAAATAACCATCCCAAAGCGAGGTATTGAGCAGGTAGGAGAGGTCAAAGTAATTGCGGGGCGCGTTGAGGGCACCCGACTGATTGGGCGAGCCGACAATTTCGTAGTCGTAACGCCGCTGGGAGGTGAGCTGGCGTTTGACGAAGGGAGTGGCATACGAGTTCCCCACGGCGTAGGCAGGCTGGTGACCGATGGAGGCGCTGATGTCGTCGCCGGTGAGGTCGGCATGCTGGAGCTGGGCGAGGGAGACGAGACGCTCTGGAACATCGAAAAGGATGGCGCGGCCGGAGCCGGAAACGGGCGAGTAACCCCAGCGCGGGATGGCGAGGTCACGGGTGAAAGCGTCTCCGGTAGCGCCGCCGGTGGCGGGGAGCTGGGCAATGGAGTTGGTAGTCTCCATGAAGTAAGGGGGAGGATTGTAGGAGGCGATGGGCTTGTACATGCGGGCGGCACGGATATTGAAATCCATGAAGGTGCGGAGCGAGGAGCCGCGCTGGCCCAGATCGTAGCCGCTGGGCATGAGGTTCAGGTAATCCATGCCGGGTTGGCTGAGGGAGAAACTATAAAGCATGAGCGGGATCGGGGCGCTGATCTGCTTGGCTTCTTCGATGGGGAGATTTCGGGTATTGGCGCCGAAGTAGCCGTTATCGAGGTCGAAGCGGTCGATGGCGCGGAGAAGTCCCGAGCTTGAAGATGATCCCGAGAGGCCCATCTCGAGGCCGATGAGGGTGGTCTGCCAGCTTTCGCGGACGTCCATTGAGGGGAGTGTGGTGCGGACTGTAGTGGTGTCCATTTCGACGCAGTTGCTGAAGCTGCCGGGCGAGGAGCTGCCGAAGGCTCCGAGTTCGACAACGATGCGGGAATTCGTGCGGTCGCGGAAGGTGGCTCCGGAATGGGTGTAGGCCCTGACTTCGCCGGGCTCGAGGGTTCCGGCGCGGATGCGGAAATAGACGTTGTTGAAAACGGCGGGTTCGGTGGGGTCGCTCGAGTTGCTGAAGAAGGCGGTTTCGTTGCCAAGGTTCCAGATGCGCGACGGCCTGTTGCCGGGTGGGGTCTGGTTTTTGACGTGAAACTCCAAATCCTGGCTCCACTTGAGGGGGACGGAGTAGGGGTTGGAGATCGCGAGAGCGATTTTCCCACAGGGGTTGGTTTTAATGCCTTCACCGGAGGGTACGAAGCGGACGCCCATGAGGATGCGGAAGTCGGTGACGACGGGCGCGATAGAGGCCTTGGTGACACCAGTTACGACGTTGGGGTTGGTCAGGTTGTTGGTGTTGGACGTTTCAGGGGTGGCGGCGGTGGCAGTGAGCGAGCCGCCATTCACAAGCCGGGTCAGGCCCTGGAAATCTTTCAGGGCGGACCAGCGAGGGGCTCGCATGCTGGCTGCGATGGTCCGCGGAATGATGTTGCCGGACTGGGTCGGATAGTTGGCGATCGAAGGGATCGGGCTGCTGGCGGGGAGGCCGGAGTCGAGGAGGTTGGTCAGGTCAATCCGGGTGCCGCCGTTCAGAACATCGGAGATAACGCCCCGGCTGTCAGAGGTGGCGGCATGAAAGACTTGCCGGGCGGCGGTGGCGCCGGTGTTGAGGAGTGAGGCTTGGGACGAGGTGATGACTTTCGGCAGGGAACTTTCGCCCGGGGTTCCCGGGGTGGGGTAGGAGGCCATGGCGGGAATGGTTTCCCAGCCGCGGCGCTGGGCGATCAGCGATGCCGAGGCGGTGTTGTCCGATTCGGTTCGGACCATGTTGATGCGGGCCTTGACGCCTTCATCGCCGATCCACCAGGCGTAGCGGCCCTGGGGCTCTGAGTCTGCCGGGGCTGCTGTCGAGATTTCCACCAGCGGCGCAGTGACGTAGTTGTCGGCCGCCGTCGTGGCGTTGCCATCGACAGTTCCCGGTCCGACCAGCAGCACCGAAGTCTCAGGATCGGAGACAGAGCCGTCGGCTGCGACGGTGAAAGCCGCGGATGCCGGCGTGTTTTTGGGAGTGGCGCTGATTTCGTTGCCGCTCACCAGCCACTGCAGAAGGGTCGGAGACGGGGTCTTGGTGTAGATCTCGGTTCCGGGGGTGGCTGTGTTGCTGTTCTTCCAAACGCCAGTCCAATAACGGGTGCCCGGCTGCAGGGCGGTAAGGCCTTTGCTGATGTTATTGACGGAGGCATTGTTGAGCGGGGGAGCTCCGGCGCCGAGTTGATCCCCGGTGGCCGTGCCGGCGATGTTCGCCGGGGCGGTGATTCGCTGGTCCGGACCCACGAGCTGCTGGAGTTCGCCGATCGCGATCGTCAAGGCGAGCCGGGCGTTCGAGCGTGCGGCAGCCATGGCATCGCCGCGGCTCGCGGAACGGAGAGAAATCGCAGACAGCGACATCAGACCGACCGCGATGACCGTGAGCAGAACCATGAGCGAAAGGGTGATCACCAAGGCAAACCCTCGGGGCTGTCGGCGGCTCGACGGATTCGAGTGCAGGAAATGTTTCATGGGCTTGGAGCTGGGTTTTCGGGGGCTTGGACTGACCGAATCGACGATCGCCTTGGAGCGAACCGCATGATTTGCAACTACAACGCATGGATTGGTGCGTCAAGGATCCAAGCATTGAATGTATTTACAGCGTTAAAGCCGCCTCGGGGCCAAAGGGGGGGAGGAAATCTCGACGTAATGTTCAAAATCCAAAACAAGAATATCCATTTTTGGTGGCAATGGCTCTTTTTAGTCCGGCTTGTCTTCTTCAACCGGAGATTTCTCCGTCGCCCGGTTAAAGGCTCTCCGTCACGCTGTGAAATACGAGCTGGCGAGTCCGCGGCGACATGTAGGCGATGAGATACTTCCGAAAACGGGGGTCGAAAGGCCATTGCTCGGTGCTGGCGAGCGTCCACTTGTCTTCCTGCTTCAGACTCACGAGCACCGGCAGGCTGACGATCGCGTCCCCCGGGGGGGCGGCGAGGATTCCCGACTTGCCCGTTGCGATCATCAGCGGCTCCCCGTTGCCGAGTTTGATCGCCATCTCGTTGGGGGTGGTGTTGATGATGAAACGATCACCGCCCTTGATGCGGTCCGGCGGGGAATGGACCTTCATGACCCGGACGGTTTTGTCCTGCTGGAAAAAGACCAGCAGCAGGTGTTCGCGCTCCGCAGGTTTGATCTCGAGGGAGATTTCGGGCTTCTCCACGGATCCCTGCCAGAGGTCGAGCGTGGTCCCGTCGCGCAGCGGTGCCTCGAACGGCCCCGCGATAAAGGTCAAAGGGACCTCGATCTCCACCTGCTTGCCTCCGCTCCCGGCGCGGTAGACTGGAGATTCCCGGTCATCGAGATCGAAGCGGGTGACGCGGAACTCCACGGTGGCCACCTTTTTCGCGGCGCTGTCCTGAGCGAAGAGGGGAAGACCGGTGAGTAGCAGAACGGCGGACAGGATCCGGGCCGGGATCTGGAAGGGAATGTTGGTGAATGACATGGCAGGGAATGGGAGCCGATCAGGTTTGACGAATGGCAGGCAGCCAGCGGAACGACTTCATGATGAAGCGGCGGCCGAAGAGCCGGTTGGCCGTCGACTTGAGCTGGTCACGGGTGAGATCCGGGGATTCCGCGGCATCAATAAAGTCGGGGACCCGCTGGACGACGGCCTCACACCAGGCACGGGCGGTGATGTTCTTCCCATCGTTCGAGCGGGCCTCGCCGTATCCGCGCACCACGAAGGTGTCGGAGCGGGCCTGCATAATCGGGGCGATTGGCGTCAGGATGTCCGCCTGATTGATGTAGGCGGGAGTGCCCTGATAGCGGGATCCCAGGGCGGCGGCGGGAAACTTGTAGCTGGCCCCCGCGATATCGGCAGCGCTGATTTCCTTTCCGCTGCCTCGGTAGTCGCGGTTGATATCGACTTCCGGGTCATCGAGAGCGGCCTGAAGCGCGCCGTATTTCGCCATTTCCTGATCCGTCGAGCGACGCCGGTTGACAAATTCCCCCAAAGAGCGGAACGGCCCGCGCTTTTTCACCTGCCGCACCACCGCCTCGGCAAGCTGGCGGATTTCCTCCTCGTTCAACTCGCGGTAACCGAGCCAACGGCTTGCCTCCGTGGCGTTGCCGGTGGAGGGATTCGGATTACGGCTGACGACATAACTACCGCGGATCTGGCCGCTCAGTTGGCTGTCCCGGACCATGGTGACCGGACGTTTCCGGTTGGCGGCGGAGAGAACGGCCGTCCATGCCGGGACCGAAGTCGAGTTGATGTTGAAGCCGCCGTCCACCATGAGCTTCGAGGCGGACTTGAGATGTCCCGTGGCGGTCGGACCGGTGCGGCTGGTCAAAAGGTCGATGGTGTTGTTCGCGGCGGATTCCGCGACGTTGTAGGCCCGGTAGGCGGCGACGGGCAGGGGCTTCCGCCCGCTGAAGAAGTCTTCCACCACGGCGCGCAACGCACGTCTGGTTCCGTATTTTTCGAAGACCGGCCCTTCCTGTGCCGCCATCGAGGAGAAGAAGTAATCGTCGAACAGCAGGTGGTTGGCGGCATAGCTCCGGTCGACCACCATTGCGGGTGCCCCCTGGACCACATAGTCGGCACTGTTGAACCAGGTGCGGTCATCGTAAGTCTGGCCGGCGATGTCTCCACCCTGCCAAGGGAAGTATTGGCCGAGATGGAAAGGAAACGAAGTCTCCCGGATCGAAGTAGGAGTCAGGCCGGGCGAGGCGAAGGAGTTCCCGATCGCGTGATTCTGGTAGTAATAGCCGCTCCAGTTGAGCGCCTCGATCGGCAGCAAGGGAAGATTCTGCAACTGGGCCAGCGAGGTGAGGGGAGCCAGCGGTATCGGCGCCGAGACAATCCGTGACTGGCCGCCCGGACGGTTGCTGGGACCGAAGAAGGGGCGGTTCTGGAACACTCCCTCAACGCCGGTAACCTGCTCGAAGGTGAGCGTGAAGGGGTGCGCGTAGAAGGTCGTCGCGGCATCCACACCCTTCTGCGAGTGCTTCGAGGTCGAGGTGACCGCGGCGAATGGGTGGAAGGGGATGTTGTGAAGCCAGGTTTTGTTGGGGAGTGCTACTTCGTCGAGCGTCTTCAGGCGGATGTCGAGATGAAGGAAAGGTTTCGGGTTGTTGTTGAGCTCGCTCAAAGTAACGCTGGGGAAGTTCCGCTCCGAGATGAAGGCGATGCGCGGGTTGGTCGCCTCGTGCCGCCAGCCGACCTGGGAAGAGAACATCTGGTTCTGGAATCGTGCCGGATGCCCGGCATGGATGGCCCGGGGTTCGCAGCGGAAGTCGAAGGTGGTCTGGAAATTCTGGCCGACGTAGGATGAGGCGCTGCTTTCCCAGGTGGCGAGGGACGTGGAAATGGTAATCCGGTCCGAGGGGTTGCCGCTGATCACACCAAGGTCGCGTGGTTGGCCGGCACGGGTCGGCAGCCATGCGGGCGGGCTGTCGATCATGTTGTGTGCGTTGAAACCTCCGCTTTCCGAAGTGCTGTAGGTGAGCATTTTCGCCTCGCCGGGCGCGAAGCTGATGGGAGGTCCGGTGCTTCCGCCGACGCGCATGGTCATGTTGCCGTGCGGCCATCCCCAGTTGTAGTTGCCATTGAGCGTGCCTCCGCCCGTCAGGTTCTGCTTCACTCCGCCGACGAAGATCGTGTGTTCGAGCGGCAGCGTGTGCAGGAACGTGCTCCATTCGCTCACTCTCATCGGCACATTGTAGGGATTCCACAGCGTCACGACGGGATAACTGTACATCCGCATGGAGAAGTCGCTGGATCCTGGCGTGCCCTGTGCGCCGAGTGAGACGAGCATTTGGATCCGCACCACCATGGGCGTCATCCGGGTGACGCCGCTGTTCCACGCGGGGTTGCTGACCGGATCGATCGCGGGCGTGGTGTTGAGCATCGCGTTCACGGGCAGGTCCTGCTGGTTGCCAAGCTGTTTGCGGTGCATCTTATACCAATGATGGAGGTGCTTCCACGCCAGCACATCGTGATCGTCGGGATTGCTGAGGGCGATCTTGCCGTTCGGGCCGAGCGGTCCGCGCGGTACTCCACTCGTTCCCTCGGCGCGGCCCCAGCCTTGAAGCCAGTTGATGTCCGTGCGCTCGAGATAGAGGCTCAGGTCTTTCCGCAGCGCCCCGTTGGTCACGTTCGCCAGCACGCTGCTCGGATAGGGCGACAGATGGTGGAAATACTTGGCGGCATCGGCACCGGTGGCGACTAGCGGAAGGGTTTCATGGGTGATCAGTTTGTCGCTGGCAGTGGTGTTGGCGGGGAAATCCTTGAAGTCCTCCAGCGCGAGGATGCCATGGGGGCCCGGGCTTGCGAAACCTGCCAGCAACTCGGCGGCCGGGGCGTTGTCGTTGCGGTCGTCGTCGTTGCGCGGGTTGATCAGCGCCTTGCAGTTCTCGTCCCCCACCCACCAAGCGAGGGTACCACTTCCTACCGGCAGACGACCTGCTTCGACCCGTCCTTCTGCCGGACTGCCGGGGCCGTCGACCATCCGGACCGGATTCACCAGTGAGCCCTGATTCACGAATCCGGGCGATCGGATCGGCTTGTCATCGGGGTTCGAGACCAGCCAGCGCCGGAAGGATTGCTCGCGGGAATAGTCGGGCGTCTGGGCGAGGGTTTCGGAACGTGATCGCCAGACACCGGTGAGGTGGGGATGGTTCAAACCGGACATTTCGGGGGATTCCGGGTCGGCATCGAAAATTCCGGATGGTGCCGTGATGTTCTGGTCCGGCCCCAGGAGCTTCTGCAGGTCCCCCAACGCCAGCATCAGGGCCAGTCGGGCATTAGCCGCCGCCTCGGCACGCGCGGCGCTCTGCCCGGTGGTGCGGAGCGAGATCGAGGAAAGCGACAGCAGGCCGACCGCCACGATCACCAGCAGGACCATAAGCGCGAGCGTGATCACCAACGCGAAACCGTCCGCCTGGCCCCCCTTGGGATCTCGGCGGTTCCGGGCGCAGAAGGCGGCATTATTGATCACGCCGGTGACTATGGCGCTTTGGAGTCGGGGTATGTGAAGCGCAAAGTTGAAGGGATTTTTGGCACGGGGGCATACTTGCCTCCGACACTGGTGCTCCCGGAAAGGCAGAAGTGCGCTGCGCGGTCTTTGGATTTGCTCGCGAAGCTCGCTCCTGCGTTCGAACCCAGGGCCTGTGGCAAGGCTTCTCATCCCACCCCCTCCATGGGCAATGCGGGCCGCGTGAACTTTGGGCACTGAACGAGGGTGCGGGCTGCTCTCGTTAATTTGGCGGAGGGGGTGCCCGACCCCTCCGCCGAAGCCATCACCAAGTTCATCGAACGCTGGGAGAAGTCCGGCGGATCGGAGATGGCGAATTACCAGCTCTTCCTCACAGAGCTTTGCGACGAGATCCTTCTCGTTCCCCACCCCGAACCCGCCGAGTCCGTGTGAAGGAGTTCAAGGCCTACCGACAGGGGCACCGCCGCACGCCGCGGAAGTGATCGCAATTCTGCTCGCAAGCGGCGCTGGGTGCGCGATCCGGGTGCTGACAGTGCCGGGGCAGGGTCCCAAAGACTCCCGGTTCCGCAATTGGAGCACTGAGAGCAGGATTGTTCCAACGATCAGCCCTCGCTGGGAGGCGCGGTCCCCGCACCTAGGATCTCGTGTAGATACTCGTCGGCGAAGCCTGACGTTCCGGCCTTCAATGGTGAACGTACCGTGGGTAAAGGCGTTCCTGTGCGACATTGCTTTTCTGAGGAGGCGCTCGAGTCGGGATTGCTTTGGCGTATCCAACATATTTCGGTCCTTAACGATCTTCAGTGTGAGGGTCCGTTTGTTAGCGAAGGAACACCAGCTCGTGTGAAGCACTTTGTCCTTGAAGTCATTCCCGCTAATCCAGTCACCGGCCTTGAAAAAGTGTGCTGTGATGAAAAAAAATTTGCGCGGCCACGAACTTGGCACTTCCCCACTTGGAACTTTCTGCGTTTGGCACTTGGAACTTCTCCCTTGGAACTTTCTCTTCACCCCGTGCGGTTCATCGTCCTAGGCAGTGGCAGCGGAGGGAATGCGGCGGTCGTCGAGGCCGGCGGCGTCCGCCTGCTGGTCGATGCCGGGCTTTCCGCCAAGCAACTCGTCGACCGCATGAAGTCCAGCGGCATCGATCCCGCCAGCCTCCGCGGCGTGCTCCTGACCCACGAGCACGGCGACCACATCCGCGGCCTCCGCG
This sequence comes from Verrucomicrobiia bacterium Tous-C4TDCM, assembly GCA_002304315.1. GTDB lineage: Bacteria > Verrucomicrobiota > Verrucomicrobiia > Verrucomicrobiales > Akkermansiaceae > Haloferula. Next base: position 46,106 of record NEUO01000001.1, on the reverse strand, counting down.
TGTTGATGAAATCGGTGGCCGTCCCGGTTTATGCCACGCCGTCCACCGCGCTCGTCGTCCGCGATGGCGGCGTCGATACCGCGACGTGGAAAATCTTCGAGTCCGGCGCCGGTTTCCAGCTCGATGGACTCTCGATCCAGTCTTTCGCCGTCCCGCACGATGCGGTCGAACCGGTCGGCTACGTCTTCCGCCACGAGGAGAAATCATTGGGCCTGCTCAGCGACACCGGCCACGTCACCAAGCTCATCACCGAGCGCCTCCGCGGGGTCCACGCGCTGTTTGTCGAAGCGAACTACGACGATGAACTGTTGGAGGCAGACACCCGGCGTCCGTGGTCGACCAAACAGCGCATCTCGTCGCGCCACGGCCACCTTTCCAACGCCCAGACCGCCGCGCTCGTCGCCGAACTCGTTCCCTCCGGCCTGCGCCGAGTGGTGCTCGGTCACCTCAGCCGCGATTGCAATCATCCAGACAAGGCGATCTCCACCCTCCGCGCCGGAGTCCCGGGTCTCACTGAGATCGCCTGCGCGCCGCAGGACGAGTGCTGCGGGTGGTGGGATTGAGTTTGGGAATTTCGCTCCCGGACCCCGTATTCTCCCGCCATGAAGCTCCTCTCGTTGCTCGCCGCCCTGCCGCTTTCCGTGCTTTCCGCGGAGAAGCCGAACATCGTCCTGATCTACGCTGACGACATCGGCTTCGGCGACGTTTCGATCAACGGCGCGACAGCTGTTAGAACGCCGGCCATCGACCGCATCGCGAAGGAAGGCATCAACTTCACCGCCGGCTACTGCACCTCCGCGACCTGCACGCCGTCGCGCTTCTCGATGCTCACCGGCAAGTATGCCTTTCGCCAGCAAGGCACCGGCATCCTCCCAGGTGATGCCGCGCTGATCATCGATCCCGCCCAACCGAACCTGCCCGCGACCTTGAAGAAAGGCGGCTACCGCACCGGTGTCGTCGGCAAGTGGCATCTCGGGCTCGGACCGAAGGGCGGGCCGGATTGGAACGGGACCATCAAGCCCTCCCCGAACGAGATCGGCTTCGATTTCTCCCACATCATGGCCGCCACCGGCGACCGCGTGCCCTGCGTTTATGTTGAAGACGGCAAGGTGGTGAACCTCGATCCCGCCGACCCGATCGAGGTCTCCTACGGCAAGCCGATCGATGGAGAAAAGACCGGCGTCACGCATCGCTCCGAGCTGACGATGGACTGGAGCCACGGCCACAACAACGCGATCGTCAACGGCATCGGCCGCATCGGCCACATGAAGGGCGGTGCCAAGGCGCTGTGGAGGGACGAGGATATGGCCGACCATTTCACCGGCCAGGCGGTCCGCTTCATCCGGGAATCGAAGGAGCAGCCCTTCTTTCTCTACTTCGCGCTGCACGACATCCACGTGCCCCGCGTCCCGCACCCGCGCTTCGTTGGAAAGACGACGATGGGCCCGCGCGGCGACGCCATCGTGCAGACCGACTGGCAGGTCGGCGAGATCCTGAAGGTGCTCGATGAGCTCAAGCTGGCGGAGAATACCCTCATCCTGTTCAGCAGCGACAACGGTCCGGTGCTCGATGACGGCTACAAGGACGATGCGGTGACCAAGCTCGGCGACCACAAGCCGGCGGGCCCGTTCCGCGGCGGCAAATACAGCAGCTTCGAAGGCGGCACCCGGGTCTGCACCATGCTTCGCTGGCCGGCCCGGGTGAAGCCCGGCAAGACCAGCGCCGCGCTGGTCAGCCAGACCGACTTCCCGAAGACCTTCGCCGCGATCGCCGGGGTAGAGGCGGGCTTTCCCGACAGCCTCGACCAGAGCGCCGCCTTGCTTGGTGAATCGGAGACCGGCCGCGACCACGTCATCCAGCAAGCCGGCCGCCTCTCGATCCGGATGGGCGACTGGAAGTTCATCCCGGGTGGCAAAGGGGAGCGTAAGAACCAGAAGACCGGCACCGAACTCGGCAACGAAGCGGCCGGCCAGCTCTTTGATCTGTCGAAGGACCCCGGCGAGACGAAGAACCTCGCCAAGGAACATCCGGAGAAGGTGGAGGAGCTGAAGAAGAAGCTCGCGGCCGTCCGTTAGAGTGGTCGTTCCGGCGCTTTCGCGTCAAAGACCAAGGAGTGGCGGACTCCGATCCGCCATCCAATGAGCCGTCAATCATCTGAGGGAACCGCTTTTCATTGGCTTATCATGGGCATGGCGGATCGGAGTCCGCCACTCCTTGATTCTCCACACTCGACTTGTGGGTAACGGGCATTGCACCGCCCGCCACAATCCGTGCTTCCCCGTTCCCCCGTTCCATTCTCCACTCCCGCCATGCAGTGGCGCATCCGCGTGGATACCGGCGGGACCTTTACCGATGCCTGGGCGATCGGCCCGGATGGCGTCGAACGGCGGGCGAAGATCTTGTCCGATGGCACCTTGCGCTGCCGGCTGGTGGCGCGGGAAGGGGAGGGGTGGATTACCGATTCGGAACTGGTCGCACCCGATGGCTCACTGGTGGGCTGGATCTGCGCTACGGCAAAAGTCACCGCCAGTCGAGACGGCGCACGATGGATACAGTTCAAGGGCGAGGGTCTCGCGCCAGGCGACATCATCGAGCTGAGCTGCGGCGACGAGGCCCCCGTTGCGGTCGCCCGTTTGCTGACCGGCACACCGGCGGAACAGCCGCTGCCGCCGGTCGATTTCCGGGTTGCCACGACACGAGGGACGAACGCGCTGTTAGAGCGGAAGGGAGCCAAACTCGCCTTCTTCACCACTGAGGGATTCGCCGACCTGCTGGTGATCCGCGACCAACGCCGCGACCGGCTTTTCTCGCTCGACCAGCCGGTCCCCGAGGTGCTGCCCGCCTTCACCGCCGCGATCGCCGGCCGCCACGATGCCTCAGGCCATGAAGTCGTGCCGCTCGACGAGTCAGCCCTCCGCCACGCCGCCGCAGAGGCCTTGCAAGCCGGCTGCACCGTCGCTGCGGTGGCCTTTCTCCACGCTTGGCGCGAGCCGGCCCACGAGCACCGCGCCGGAAAAATCCTGCGCGCTGCCGGATTCGCGGAGGTCATCCTCTCTTCCGACATCGCCCCGCTGATCCGCTTGCTGCCGCGTGCCGAAACCGCGGTGGCGGAGGCTTTTCTCACCCCCGTGATGAAGCATTTTGTCCGCCGCGTGTCGGAACCGCTCGGCGGCTCCGAACCGTGGCTGATGACGAGCGCCGGCGGACTGGTCCCCGCGAGCCGCTTCCGGCCGAAAGATTCTCTTCTCTCCGGTCCGGCCGGAGGGCTGGTCGGCGCGGCGGAACTCGCCCGCGCGGCAGGATTTCCGAAGGTGCTGACCTTCGACATGGGCGGCACCAGCACCGATGTCGCGCGGATCGACGGCCCCTTCACCTGGCGGCAGGAGCAGCAGATCGGCCCGGCCCGCGTGTTCGCCCCGGCCTTGAAAATCGAGACCGTGGCGGCCGGCGGCGGCTCGATCTGCCGCTGGCGCAACGGCCGGCTGGAAGTCGGCCCGGAAAGCGCCGGGGCCGATCCCGGGCCCGCCTGCTACGGCCGCGGCGGGCCGTTGACGCTGACCGATGTCAACCTGCTGCTCGGCCTGATGGACCCCGCAAAAGCCGGCATCCCGCTCGACCGCGCGGCCTCGGAAGCGCGGCTCCAACAGCTTCTAACAGAAATGCGCGACGCCGGTGAAGCCTCCACCTCCGCCGAGCTGCTCGCCGGACTGCGCGACATCGCCGTCGAGACCATGGCCGAGGCGATCCGCGGGGTCAGCGTGCGCGAGGGCTGCGACCCGCGCGACTTCGCGCTGCTGGCCTTCGGCGGTGCCGGTCCGCAGCACGCCTGTGCCGTCGCGGAGAAGCTCGGCGTCGACCGCGTGCTGATACCCGCCGATGCCGGCCTGCTCAGCGCCTGGGGACTCGAACGCGCCCGCCGCCAGGAGCAGCGGGTGAAGCAGATGCTCCGACCTTTCGAAGAAGTCGCCGACGCATCTCCCGTAGCTGGCGCGTCTCGCGCCAGTCCGTCCGGGGAGCGTCTCGCTCCCCGGCTCCAAAGCGAATGGCAAGCTCTCGCCGCCGACCTCTCCATCCCCGATCCTGCCATCCGCTGGTTCGCCGATCTCCGCCTCACCGGCCAAGACAGCTTTCTCACCGTGGAAGCGGAGGATTCATCGGCATCGGCGGACCAGATCGTCGCCTCATTCAACGCCGAATACCGGAAGCTCTACGGCTACCCGCCCACGGCCGGTCGCGCATTGGAACTGGTCGCGCTCCGGATCGTCGCGGAGGAACGCAGCGCCGAAACTTCGACCGAAGAGTTCGGTCCGCTTTTGCGCGCTGCCGCGGCTGAGACCCTGGCGCAAGACGCACCGGGAACGGACGGGCACCAGCCACGGCAATCCGGCCCCGTCCTGCTTCAGGACCGCTTCTCCACCTGCGTCATCCCCGCCGCTTGGCAGCTCCGCCGCGGCAGCCGAGGGACATTGTTGTTGGAGAGGTCCGAGCCACCCGCTCTTGATTCAGCGTTGGATGTTCAATGTTCGATGTTCGGCGTTCGCCTTTACTCTCCCGTCACGAGCGCCCTCTTCCGCAGCCGCTTCGAAGGCATCGTGACTGCGATGGGTGAGAAACTCCGCCGCACCGCGCTTTCTACCAACGTGAAGGAGCGCCTCGACTACTCCTGCGCCCTGCTCGATGGCGCGGGCCACCTCGCTGCCAGTGCGCCGCACGTCCCGGTCCACCTTGGTGCGCTCGGCGTTTGCGTCCGCGAAGTCCTGCGGGTCCTCGATCCCGGCCCTGGCGATGTCATCATCACCAATCACCCCGGCTTCGGGGGCTCCCATCTTCCCGATGTCACCCTGATTGCCCCCGTTTTCGACGCACAAGGAATGCGGGTCGCTATCGTCGCCAATCGCGCCCACCATGCCGAGATCGGAGGTAAGGCCCCCGGCTCGATGCCCGCTGATGCCCGCTATCTCTTGGAGGAAGGGGTCGTCATTGCCCCGCGCTTTCTCGTCCGTTCGGGCATCCCGCAATTCACGGAAATCGAAGTGCTGCTCCGCGATGCCCAGTGGCCGTCCCGTCGCATTTCCGACAACCTCGCCGACCTGGAAGCCCAGCTCGCGTCCATTCATCACGGCGTCCACGCGACCGAACGACTGTGCACCGAACACGGCGGGAGGGTCGTCCGATTGGAGATTCGCGGCATTCTTGGTCCATCCACCGCGCTAATGACCAAGCGACTAACCGGCGTCTCCCTTGACCGAACCGTTACCACAATCCTTGACGATGGAACTCCGCTGCAGCTCCGCCTCTCCGCGGCGGACGGGCGGATGTGCTTCGATTTCACCGGCAGCGGCGGCGTCCACCCGCGGAATCTCAATGCCACGCCCGCCATCGTCCGCAGTGCCGTCCTGTTCGCCCTGCGGCTGTGGCTGGGCGAAGATGTACCGCTGAATGAAGGCCTGCTTTTTGCCGTCGAGATCATCATTCCACCTGGCCTCCTTTCGCCGGATTTCGGCGACGATCCCGCGACCGCCCCGGCGGTGGTCGGCGGCAATGTCGAGACCAGCCAGCGGCTGACCGACCTGCTGTTAGAGGCGCTGGGCCTCGCCGCCAACGGCCCCGGCACGATGAACAACTTCCTGTTCGGCGACGGCAGCTTCGGCTACTACGAAACCCTGGCCGGTGGCTCCGGTGCGGGTCCAAGCCACCACGGCAGTTCCGGCCGCCACGTCCACATGACCAATACCGCGATCACCGATCCCGAGCTGCTGGAGCACCGCTTTCCAGTTCGCTTGTGGAAGTACGAGATTCGTCATGGTTCCGGCGGCGCGGGCGGGCATCGCGGCGGCGACGGAATGATCCGCGAGGTGGAGTTCCTCAAGCCGCTGGTGGTTTCCTTCCTCACCGAACGCCGCGCGTCCGGCCCGCGCGGTCTTCACGGCGGCAAGGACGGCCAGCCGGGAAGCCAGACAAGGATCCACCCCGACGGCCGCGAGGAACTCCTGCCCGGTGCCGTCACCTATCAAGCGGTGGCCGGTGAGCGCGTCGTCATCCGCACCCCGGGCGGAGGCGGTTGGGGATCGCCTCAAGGGAGCGCTGACTTTAGTCGGCGAGTCGGACCGGGGGAGGCAACCCTCGCCGACTAAAGTCAGCGCTCCCCCGGACTTCTCGGCCACGCTGCCGGCACTCTCCACGGAGCCCCGGAACTTCCCCCCCGCCGCGGGGTTGGTCGAAGGGTAGAAATTTCCCCCTCCGGCGCAGGGTAATCCTCGACGGGCGGGGTGGATCGCTGAAACTGCCGCCATGTCCCAAGCCATCATCGACCCCGAGGAAGTCCGGCGCTTCGCCGCGGAGCTGAAGCGCTTCAACAACGAGGTGAAGGAACGAACCTCGTCGCTGATGTCCCGTTTCGCCGCGCTAGGCGACTCGTGGCAGGACCAGGAGCACGAGAAATTCTCGGCCGAATTTTTGCAGATGATGAAGACCATGAAGCGCTTCATCGAGCTGTCCGACCAGCACGCGCCCTACCTGCTGCGCAAGGCGGACCGGATCCAGCAGTACCTCGACCAACGCTGACCCCCGCCACCCATGGAAGGACAAGCACGGGTCGGATCGATCGACGCCCTCGAGGCGTTCCGCGCGGCGTTGATCCGCTACACGGAGCGGGCCAAGCGGGCGTTGGACGACGTGACCGGCGAGGTCAAACGGACCCGCGGCTGGTTGGAAACCGAGCAGCGCCAGAAGTGGGAGAACGAATACCGCCGCCGCGCCCGCGCGCTGGAACAGGCGGAGCAGGAGCTTTTCAGCGCGCGGATGTCGTCGATGAAGAACGACAAGAGCGCCCAACAGATGGCGGTCAAGAAGGCGCGCCGGGCCTTGCTCGAGGCCGAGCAGAAGCTGGCGGTGATCAAGCGCTGGCGACAGGCCTACGACGCGCGGGTCGAGGCCTTGTCGAAGCAGCTTGAAGGGCTGCACGACACCCTGTCGCGGCAGATGCCGAAGGGCGTGGTGTCATTGACGAACTCGATCCGGCTGCTTCAGGATTACGCCGAAGCAATGAGTCCCCCGAAACCTGCCGCCACCGAACCGGAAAGGAGCGACCCGTGAGCCTCGGTGCCAGCAAATCGCTGCTCAACGAGTCCAACCGCGAGCTCTTCGCCCGCTGGGAGGAAGCGCGCGCTTCGTGGCGCGACTCGAAGGCCGCGGATTTCGACAAGGAGTATCTCGCCCCATTGCCGCAAGCGGTCGCGACCGCGGTGCGGATCATCGAAGAACTCGACGTGGTTCTTGCCAAAATTCATGCCGACTGTGACTGACCCTCTTCACCCCGAACGGATCCGCGAACAACTGGGCCTGCTGCAAGCCGCCGTGTCATCGGTGGCTGGCCGCGAGGCCGCGCTGAAGCGCGTCCGCGCCGCCAGCCAGCTTGCCGCGAAACGACAGGCGACCGTGCGCCGCGAGTCGGTGGCGGGCGAACAATCGGCGAGCCAGGCCCGCTGGATCGCCGCTTGCGAGGCAGAGCAGGCCCGCGTCGAACACGCCTATGAAAAGCGGCTTGCACGGATCCAGCGCGCCGCGCAGGGAGCCCAGTCCAGCCTCGCCCATCGCATCCGGAATTCGAAGGACCGCCAGGTCGGGGCGCGCCAGGCGCAGACGCTGCGGACCAAGCAGGAATCGAAGGAAATCTGGGAGCGCGCCCGCCAGGATCATCGCGAGTTCACCGACGGCGTGGTCGCCGAGGCCGAGGAAATCCGGGCCCTCGCCCGCGGGGCCCTGAAGTCGCTGCGGAGTTTCCGCGTCTGGTTCGACCTGATCCTGCGGAAAGGCAAGCTGGTGCGCTCGCCGAAGCCCGACACCAGCCTCGACCGCGAGACGCTGCGGGCGACTTCGCTTCAGCATCTTGAAGCGGCCCGCACGGCTTCGGAGGGATTGAAGCGAAACCCTCTCGCCGCGTTTTTCCGCTGGCTGCCGCTGACGCTTTGGCTGGTGGTCATCGGCGGCGCCTTCGGATTCCTGATCTTCAAGTCGGAGAACCGGGCGGCCGAGTTCGCGGCGCGGGAGAGCACGATCTTCCTCGCGCTGCTGGCACCGATCGCCGTGCATCTGGTGGTGACCTTGCGACTGTGGCCGGCGGTGCGGCGGGTGGCGATGTCGCTGCAAGCCGCGCGGGTTCACGGCGAGGCGGCGGTCGCGGTGTCGGAGGCACGGGTCACCGGGCTGGCGGAGTCGCTCAAGCGCGAGCTGGCCGAGCAGAGCGTCGGCCTCAGCGAGACGCTGCGTGGCAGCGACGAGGTGGCGCAGGGGCTGATGCAGGAAGGCCGGCGGAAGATCGAGGCGCAGTATGCCCGCTTGCCCGCCAAGGCCGAGGCGCTGCACCAGCGGAACATGGCGTGGTTCGCCGCGCGGGAGGCGGAGGGGACGGCGGAAATCGAGAGTTCGAATGCCGGCGAAGACGTGGCGCGTGAAGCCGAACTGGCGCAGAAGATGGCGGAAGCCGACGCGGCGCGCGATGCGGAGCTGGAGAAGCTTTTGTTCGACTGGGAGACGGAGGTGCAGCCGGTTCATCGCGAGCTGGCCGGCTTGTTAGAGACGTCCGGGCAACGCTTCCCCGAATGGTCGGAGGAGATGGTGCAACACTGGAGCCCGCCTTCCGACTCAGAGCGGGTGATCCCGATCGGCCGCGTGCATGTTTCGCTGCCGGCGCTGGCCGGCGGGATGCCGGAGAGCGATCGTTTCACGCTGGATGCCCCGGCGGACTTCGAGGTCCCGCTTTCGCTCGGGTTCCCCGACCGCGCGTCGCTTTGGATCGAGGGCGATTCCTCCACCGCCGCGGCGACCATCAACGAAGTGGTGCTGCGCGTGCTGTCCTCCCATCCGGCGGGGCGTGCGATTTTCACGCTGATCGATCCGGTCGGTCTCGGGAAGGACTTCGCCGGGCTGATGCACCTCGGCGACTATGAGGAGACGCTCATCCACGGGCGGATCTGGACGCAGGCGACGCAGATCGAAGAGCGGCTGGCGGAGTTGAACGAGCACATCGAGAAGGTCATCCAGATGTACCTTCGTAACGAGTATGCGACGCTCGACGAATACAACGCGCAGGCCGGGACCATCGCGGAGAAGCACCGTTTCGTGGTGATTTCCGGCTTTCCCGCGGCCTTCAGCGAGACGGCGGCGAAGCGCTTGCTGAGCATCGCCACCAGCGGCGCGCGCTGCGGCGTTTACCTGCTGATCCACCGCGATCCGAACCAGGGGGCGATCGATCCAGGTCTAACAGAAGCCCTTGAAAAAGCGTGCGTCCGCCTGTTGCCGCAGGGCACCGGCTTCCGCGTCGCGGGGATGCCCGGCGGGGCGGATGCCGCCGTGCTTTCCTCGCCGCCGCAGGGTGAGCTGGCGACGACGCTGGTCCACCGCCTCGGCAAGGCGAGCATCGACTCGAACCGCGTGGAGGTGCCGTTTTCGAACATCGCGCCGCCGGAATCCGAATGGTGGAAGGACAGCACCGGCGAGGAACTCCGCGTGCCGATCGGCCGCAGCGGGGCGAAGAAATTCCAGATGGTGGCGCTCGGCAAGGGCACCCGCCAGCACGCGCTGATCGCCGGCAAAACGGGCTCCGGGAAATCGACGCTGTTCCACGTGATGATCACCAACCTCGCGCTGCATTGCAGCCCGGACGAGGTGGAGTTCTACCTGGTCGACTTCAAGAAGGGCGTCGAGTTCAAGTGCTACGGCAGCAAGCGCCTGCCGCATGCCAAGGTGGTGGCGATCGAGAGCGACCGCGAATTCGGCCTCAGCGTTTTGCAACGGGTCGACGACGAGCTCCGCCGCCGCGGCGAGATGTTCCGCAAGCACGGCTCGCAGGATCTGGCGGGCTTCCGGAAAGCCTCCGGCGAACCCTTGCCGCGGACCTTGCTGCTGATCGACGAGTTCCAGGAATTCTTCACCGAGGACGACCCGGTCGCGCAGGCCGCCTCGCTGCTGTTAGACCGGATCGTCCGCCAGGGCCGCGCCTTCGGGATTCACGTAATCCTCGGTTCGCAGACGCTGGGCGGGGCCTACACCCTGGCCCGGGCGACGCTCGGCCAGATGGTCGTGCGGATCGCGCTGCAGTGCAACGAGGCCGATGCCTACCTGATCATGGACGACGACAACCCGGCGCCGCGCCTGCTGACCCGGCCGGGCGAGGGGATCTACAACGACAATGCCGGCGCGCTGGCGGCCAACAGCCCCTTCCAGACCGTGTGGCTGTCGGAAGACGAGCGCAACCGCCTGCTCGACCGGGTCACCGAACTCGCGGCGGAGCGGGGGAGAAAGCCGGCCGCGCCGGTGGTCTTCGAGGGCAATGCCCCGGCCGATCTCCGTGGCAATGTCGCTCTAACAGAACTGCTGCAGTCGCCGCCGGCCGCGCGTCCTGCCGAAGCCCGCGCGTGGCTCGGCGATCCGAATGCGATCAAGGGCCCGACCGAAGCGGTCTTCGCCCGCCGCAGCGGCAGCCATTTGCTGGTGGTCGGCCAGGCGGAGGAGCGGGTCTCGCTGCTGCTGGAACTGGCGATGCTCACGCTGGCCGCCGGGCAACCGGCCGATGGCGCGCGCTTCATCGTGCTCGATGCCAGCGGGGCCGCGAAGAAGCTGGCCGAACTCCTGCCGCATAGCGTCAAGGTTGTTGGCCCGACCGCGATGGCGGAGGCCTTCGGCGAGCTGGCGGAAGAACTTGCCAGACGCACGGCGGGCGAGGCCGACGGGCCGGAGATCTTTGTGGTGATCCACGGCTTGCAGCGCTTCAAGAAGCTGCGTCAGGAGGATGACTTCCTGTTCTCGATGGACGACACCCCGGCGGGACCAAACCCGGCCAAGGTGCTGGCCGACCTGGCGAGCGAGGGCGGCGCGGCGGGCATCCATTTGCTGGCCGGCGTCGATACCTGGAACAATGTCGGCCGCTGGCTACCGCGCAAGGTCATGGCGGAGTTCGAGATGCGCGTGCTGTTCCAAATGAGCGCGAACGACTCCGCGAACCTGATCGACTCCCCCGCCGCCGGCAGCCTCGGTCTTCACCGGGCGCTGCTCTACAACGAGGCCCTCGGCAGCGTGGAGACCTTCCGGCCGTATGCCGAGCCGGATCCAGGATGGTGGCTAAGAAGGCGCTGGATGACCCGTAAAGGGTAACAACCACACAGACTCACTTCATGTTCAACCCGTTCTCCAAGAGAAGGCCGATCACGCTGGATAAATACTGTAATGCCATGCTGCGTGATCAAATCATTAGCCCGGAGTTCCAAGGCAACGATCTGGGTCGAGTCTACACCGAGGTGGTCGTCAAGAACATCGGCGAGCAAGATCCGTCGTTTCTGTCTGTCGATCAGGACGCACTACATGAACAGTTGCTGGCTGCCCGCATCGAAATATTCGGGATCGCCTGGGTCCACGAGTTCGGCTTCGATTTAGCGGGAGATCAAACCGAATGGACCTTGGACTACCTTAAGGGGGCACGTCGTGAAACCCTCTGGGAGGACGGAGAAGCCTACAATCAAGCTGCGGCCCGGTCTTCGCTGATCCACGATCCCAGATCCGCGAAAGGCCAGAGCTTCTCGCAGGAGCTAGATCGCAAACGGCTAACGCAGTTTGGAAAATACAGCAATGCAGGTTTGGACGAAAAGGCTGCGGCCCGCGTCTGCAATCGGATGAGTACCGAAAAGTCTTGGAAAATCGGACTCACGCCCGCGTATTTGATGCTGTCATTGTGCGATAAGCTTGGGATCCAGCCAAGTGAGAAGGTTCAAGAGTCACTGATCTTCATAATCCGCGGATTCTACGATGGAATTCGTAGTGATATGAAGACGGTGAAAATTCTGCCTGAAGCTTTTTGAGGGTTGTCGCTATGCGCTGGGAAAATGCTGATCTGATAGCGGTCTCGAAAGTTTAGCTCAACATTTCGCGTGGACGACGGATCGGTAAATAAATCCAACAAGTCAAAGACCAAGCGCCGTGCCTAGATGCACCTGCTAAGAACGTCCCTGGCGTGCCCCCGCTCTTTGAACCAGCTCCTATGAGAGTTGGGGTTGTGGTTGGTTCGCGCTGTCCTTCGGAGGCATGACCGGTGGCCGCAGCGGGGAAGGGCAGCGTGATGCGAACTCTGCCGGGGTGAGGTCACCCAGGGAAGAGTGTGGTCGCTGGTGGTTGTATTTGTAGCGGTGCTCCTCGCCCAGCATTTTTGCCTCCAGCAGGCTGCCGAAGACTTCGAGGTTGAGGAACTCGTCGCGGAAGCGGGAGTTGAAGCTCTCGATGTAGGCGTTCTGCCAGGGACTCCCGGGCTCGATGAAGCACGTCTTGAAGCCTTTCGCTTCGATCCAGTCCCGCACCGCCCGCGCAACGAACTCGGGGCCATTGTCGGATCGGATGAACTCGGTCGCCCCGCGTTCCCGGACAAGCCGCTCCAAGTCGCGCACGACATCCTCGGCGGTGATCGAGCGCGCCACTTCGATGCTCAGCAGCTCGCGGCTGTATTCATCGACAATCGGCAGCCATTTCAACCGCCCGCCATCATCGGTCTGGTCGTGAACGAAATCGTAGGTCCAAACCTGATTGATGCGGGTCGCGGCGTGCCGCTGCATCGAGTTCTCCGCGCTGCCACGGGCTCTCTTGCGGGCCGGATGCGCGGGCACCTTGAGGCCTTCCTGCTTCCAGATCCGGTGCACCCGCTTCTCGTTGACCTGCCAGCCCTCCCGGCGCAGCAGGCGGGTCACGCCTCGATATCCCGCGCGCGGTTCGCTGCGCGCGAGGCGGTGGATGTCAGCGGTCAGGGAGCGGTCCTTCATCGGCTGCTTTCGTTCGTATCGTTGCGTGTTCCTCGGTTGCCCGATCACCCGGCAGGCCCGGCGTTCACCCACCTCGAAGACCCGGCACAAGTGCCCGACGGCATCGCGGCGGCGCTCCGGGCCTACCACTTTCCCCGGTTGATCTCCTTGAGCATGTCCATGTCCAGCGCCTGCTCGGCCACCAGCTTCTTGAGCCGTGCGTTCTCCTTCTCAAGCTCCTTGAGCCGCTTGACGGTCTCCGTCTTCGCTCCGCTGTATTCCTTGTTCCAGCGATGGTAGGTCGCCACGCTGATCTCCAGCTTGCGGCATACTTCCTCGATGCTCGTCCCGCGCGCCTGCTCCTCGCCGGCCATCCGCAGCTTCTTGACGATCTGTTCTGGGGTGTGTCGTTTTCTTTTCATGGTGAGAGTCGGACCCGGCTCGCGCCGGGGACTCTCATAGCAGACGGTTCAATTCCCGGGGAGCACGCCATCCCCTGAGGACGTCAGCTTTCAAATCTGACGTTACTCGCACCAAAGCAGCCGGAACGCACCCCGCACTCGCTCGCGCAAGGTCATTCTTGTCGTGAGAGGACCTATGCTTGTAACCAAGGCTGTTAGCCTCTTGTCGAGGTCATTAAGGCCCGGAAGCAGCATGGTTCGGATGAGATGCCTGGTAGCGGCAGGGTCAGGAGGGGTTCTTGTCTTGCCGCTCATATGAACAATCTGGCCCCGCAGGCCGCCGAAGTTCGACATCTCAATGATCCAATTTGGATCTAGATCCGTGAGTCGAATCGAAAGTGGCACTAAGAGCTTCTTGAGATACTTCTCTTTGATTCCGTGGTTGCTGTCAACGACATGCGTGTATTGCTGGATGCTTGACGTAATTCGATCTTCCACATCGGTCTTTTTTGATAGTTTTGGGAGTCCCGAATCTCCTTCCAGTTCAGCCCAACCTGAATAACACATCGTATATACGGAAAAAATGATTCCGTTGATGCTTCGATTCACGAACCAGCGGGTTTTTGCAGCGGCAGCCACGTCCTTGCAGCGTTTCTCCAAAAAGGATTCGATTTCAGCATGGACAAGGGCGATGTAAGCACGTGTTCCATCATACTCGGCGTCGGTATATGAGCCGGTTGAGCTTAGTTTTGGTAGAAGATGTCTCTGTAGTCTCGCAATCCGCTTGCAGAGGGAGTGGTATTCGGGCGTCATTTGATGACGCGTTAAAAGCCGATTTCCGGAGCAAGTGCTACTACATTGTAAGCTTCGCTGAGCTGCGTGAAAATGGTATTAAAGCGGTAGCGCATGGATTCAAGGCTCTTAGTGGTTCTCTCGATCGACTCAAGAAATTTAGAGTCTGTTTCGCAGAGTTTTTGGTATTCGAGGCGTGCTTTACCGGGTTCGTCTTCTATTGCTGCTGCCAGCGATGGGTTGGTTAATGCTGCGATGATAATATCGAAAACTGCACGATTAAATCGACGCTCAAACGCCTTTCCTGTCCACTTGCCGTAATTGAAATCCCGGCCAAACACAGTCTTGGCTAAGAGGTGCGCTGACTCTAATTCGTTTATGTCATCATCGAATTGCCGACTGATGTCTGTCCATTCTTCATTGAATGTAGAGCAAGCGTCATCGAGGAACGTCTTCATGTTTCCGCGATAATACTTGAGGCGATGTTTGAAGCTTAGATACCGGATGGTTAGCTCAACGTCCCGCATCCTAAAGTCGGGCTCCTTCAGTCGAAGAATCTCTCTTATGGCCTTGCTAGATGTGGATCTCTCGTCCGCAAAATCCAAGAAGGGTCCCGGGTGGAGAGCTTGACGAAGTTCTTGAGGAGAAAGAGGCTTGCTTCCCCGGTTCAAGCGAAGGAAAACATGGAAGAGAAGCGATTCTGATCGCCAGTTTCGAACCACGACCGTGCGGATCGGTTGGTTCTCAAAATTGGCTAAATCATTGCGGAAAATCAAATCTTGGCTAAGGCTTTCAAAACTTACGCCCTCGAGATCTTTCCTGATCTCTAATCCTCTAAGTTTGAATGTGCGAAATTGCGATTCGGGGTTTATTGTCGTGAACTGCCTGAGACAAAGGAGACGTTGCTTTCCATCGAGAACGATGTATTTTCCCCGTACATCCTTCCGCTCGGCCAAAACAATTTGCGGTATGGGAAGGCCGAGGATTAGCGATTCTATGAACAAACTTTTTCTTCCTTGTTCCCACGCATCTCGTCGCTGAAACCTTGGGTTCAGTTCGATGTTCCCCTTGTCGAGTTGGCTTAGAATAGTTTCGGTAGTCCAGTCCGTCCCTGTTACTGAGACGTTTACGACGTCGCTCTTGTCGAGAGGGCTGAGATCTGATTCGTCTTCAACACCAAGGCTAGAGTCGAAGGTGAAGTTGTCTTGGTCGTCCATGCGTATGAAGAAGGTTTATTTAGTGATGGTGAAGCTCCAGCCACTTGTCCGCAAAATCTTTGCTCGTCTCCTCCACCCCTCAGTAATGCCGTCCACTTCCGCTTGGCTTGGTTCAGCGGGGTATTGCCTGAGATCTTCGATAATACCGCATTTATGAGAGCGGCGATCGGGCGGGCGGTTCGCCAAGATCGTGGTGGGGGTAATGAGGAGGGAAATCATCGAGCGTGTGATTCGGGCGAGCTTGGTTGCGCTGGGTTTTACTGGTCCTACAGCATCGCTTCCAGTTCCTTCTTGAGGGGGGGCGTTATTTCGTGTCGCGAAGTCGCTTGGCCTGCTCTCCGGCGCCATGTGGTTTCGAGTCCTAACCTCTGGCGAGGATGGCGAGATCGGTATCCCGGCTAAATTCGGCTGCGCCGTAAAACACGCAGGCCTGGCCGCCCATCAGCAGGCACTGGACGTGGTGCCTGTGCATCGAAGAAAGGACTTTGAGTATCGGGTTCGGGATCAAGGCTGCCACCAAGGGTGAGATAGGTTTGCCAGAGCTTTTCGGACTCGGCCCAACGCTGGGCGGGAGTGAGTCGATACCACTCCGCCCATTCGCTGCCGACGAGGTCCTCGGGATCGACCATGGCGGGACGCTAGCAGCCTCAGGTCGGTGTGTAAACCTCCACGCCAATCCGTAAATCCGTTCCTGATCGGCACGAGGCCAAGTCATTGTGCCAGAACTGCAGCAGGCTTGTAGGAATAGCCCGGTAAGGCCGTATGGCATCGGAACTTCACCCCTTTCCTGATGAGACCCGCCGTCCTCTCCTTCGTCTTCCTCTTCACTGCCCGCCTTTTCGCCGCCGGGCACGACCTCGTGATCTACGGCGGGACCAGCGCGGCGGTGGTGGCGGCGGTGCAGGCGAAGAAGATGGGGAAGTCGGTGATCGTGGTGTCGCCGGACAAGCATCTCGGCGGCCTGAGCAGCGGTGGCCTGGGATTCACCGACACCGGCAACAAGGCGGTGATCGGCGGGCTGGCCCGGGACTTCTACCACCGCATCTATCTCCACTACCAGAAGCCGGAGGCTTGGAAATGGCAGAAGCAGTCCGAATACGGCAACAAGGGCCAGGGCACTCCGGCGATGGATGGCGAGAACCGCACGATGTGGATTTTCGAACCGCATGTCGCCGAGCGGGTGTTCGAGGACTACGTGAAAGAGTTCGGCCTCGAGGTGGTGCGCGATGCCTGGCTGGACCGGGAGAAGGGCGTGAAGATCGAGGGTGGTCGGATCGTTTCGATCACCACCCTCGATGGGAAAACTTACGGCGGGAAGATGTTCATCGACGCCACCTACGAAGGCGACCTGATGGCCGCGGCGGGGGTCGATTTTCACGTCGGCCGCGAGGCGAATGCCGTCTATGGCGAGGAGCACAACGGCGTGCAGGTCGGCGTGTTGCATCACGGTCATCATTTCGCTGCGGTGAAAGTGCCGGTCAGTCCCTACAAGGTCCCGGGCGATCCGAAGAGCGGCGTCTTGCCAAGAGTCAGCACGGAAGATCCCGGCGTGAAAGGGAAGGGCGACAAGCGGGTGCAGGCCTACTGTTTCCGCGCATGCTTCACCAACGACCCCGCGAACCGCATCCCCTTCCCGAAGCCGGATGGCTACGATGCGGATCAATACGAACTGCTGCTACGAGTGCTGAACGCGGGGTGGGGCCAGTTCTTCGGGAAGTTCGATCCAATCCCGAACCACAAGACGGACACCAACAACCACGGGCCCTTCAGCTTCGACAACATCGGCTACAACTACGACTACCCGGAGGCGAGCTACGAACGGCGGCGCGAGATCATCGCCGAGCACCGGACCTACCAGCAGGGGCTGCTGTGGTTCGTCGCCAACGATCCGCGCGTGCCGAAGAAGGTGCAGGACAAACTTCGTGAGTGGGGCCTGCCGAAGGACGAGTTCACCGACAACGGGAATTGGTCGCACCAGCTCTACATCCGCGAGGCACGGCGGATGGTCGGGAAGTTCGTGATGACCGAGAACGAGCTGCGGAAGAAGAAGCCGACGCCGGAGTCGGTGGGGATGGGCAGCTACACGATCGATAGCCACAACGTGCAGCGCTACATCAAGCCGGACGGTTTTGTTCAGAACGAGGGCGACATCGGGGTCAGCACCAACGGGCCCTACGAGATTTCCTACGGCTCGCTGGTGCCGAAAGAAGGGCAGGCGGCGAACCTGCTGGTGCCGGTGGCGATGTCCGCCAGCCACATCGCCTACGGCAGCATCCGGATGGAGCCGGTCTTCATGATCCTGGGCCAGAGCGCCGCGAGTGCTGCGGCAATGGCGATCGACGGCGGGTTGCCGGTGCAGAGGGTTCCGTATGCCGCGCTGCGAGAGCGCTTGCTGAAGGACGGCCAGGTTCTTGAATACGGCAAACCGAAACCTGTGCCCAGTGGGGCCTCGAAGTGACCGTGAAGGAACCGGGAGAGGGTGCGTCCCGCGCCCTTGAGTGAGTTTCCGAGGGCGCGGGACGCACCCTCTCCGATCAGAACCCGATCAACGCGACCAGTTCCTCATCGCTGTAGTCCGCGAGGTGGTCGGAGGCGGCGAGGAGAACTTCGGTTTCGTAGTTCTCCTGAAGGTCGGCGAGCGAGGAATCCGCGGGAACCGTGGCAACTGTCGTGCCACCGTTATTCGTGCCGGATTGCAGAGTGAATACCACCGCAATGAGGGCCGCAGCACCGGCGAAAGCTCCGCCGATCGAAGCGGGGATCCACAGTTTGGACCACCAAGGCTTTGCCGGTTCTTCCAAGCGGGCGGCGCGAGCGACATTCGACGCAAAATTCGGGCCGGGCCGCAGGGATGGACTCTGGCGGAGGAGGTCCCAGACGGGGTCCTGGTCCAAATCACCGGTGGATGGGTCGCGCTTCATGGCTTCGGGAGGCAGATTCTGCCGGGGGAAACCGGCTTGCGAGGCAAAAGTTGCGCTGCGGATTTCAGACGCCGCGGAGATCGCCCCAGAGCCGGACATGAAGGCGGTCGCAGAAGCGCCAGCCGAGGGCGATGCAGCGGGGGGCGATCTCCCGCGCGTGGCGGTCGAGCTCGGCGGCCGAGCGGCCCTCCGGCATGACGAGGATCTTGCCGGCGGGGATGCCGAAGCGCTCCGCGAAAGCCCCGGTCTCCACCAGGTCGGCTTCATCCCGGGCGACGAACTTGAACCAGGCCTTGGGGTCGGTGGCGAAGGCGGCGAGGACGTCCGGGGCGACCCGCAGCCTTTCTTCCATGCCGGAGTTGGCCAGCTTGGGCGAGACATTGAACTGGTCGACTGCCGCTTGGAACTCCGGGTTAGGGCACTTGGTGCCGTTGGTTTCCACTTCGAAGACGTAGGAGGGATCGATCGCCCGCAGGCCGGCAATGACATCGAGCCAGCCGTCCTGCTGGAGCAGCGGTTCGCCGCCGGTGAGGACGACCCGGCGGCAGGGAAAGGCGGCGACGCGTGACACGATCTCCGCGGTTGGCACTTCGATCGTCACCTCTGCCTTGCGGTGTTTGCGGTAGCCCGGGTCCGCGTCTTTGTCGTGCTTCCAAGGCGTGCCTTCGAAGTTCCAGGTGTGATCCGTGTCGCACCAGCGGCAGTGGAGGTTACAGAGCGACGAGCGGACGAAAACAGCGGACAAGCCGACGGAAACGCCCTCGCCCTGGAGGGTGTGGAAGATTTCCGGGCCGTCGTGGAGGCGGGCGAGAAGCATGAGGGCAGGAAAGCACCAATCACCGATCTTCCAATCATCAATCGGGGCGGCGTTGAAGCGGTATTTCAGCGAGAAAAGGCAGGGGGCGGAAGGCGAGGCCGTTCATGATCCATCCGGTCCGATCTGCCGAGGTGGATTGGGAATAAGCGGTGGAGGATGCAAAATTCGTGGCGAGTCCGTAGAACAGGTCGTCCGGAGCGGTTTGGAGTGTGTCCAATTTCTAGGGCCGCCGGGGCATTTCCGGCAACAATTCGCCCTTTCCGCCCGTTTGATCAGGTCATCACCATCTGCATGAAAAATACGATTCGCGCCCTCCTGTTCCTTTTTCCGAGCTGTGGGCTGTTCGCCGCTGACGCTAAACCTGTTCCGATCTTCGACGGCAAGACTCTGGACGGCTGGGAGATCCGGCCGGGCGAGGAGAAATGGTGGAAGGTTCAGGACGGGATGATCATCGGCGGCTCGCTCGACGAGAACGTGGCGCACAACACCTTCCTCGCGAGCAAGAAGCGCTACGCGAACTTCGACCTGCGCTTCAAGGTGCGGCTGGTGAAGGGGGGCGGCTTCATGAACTCCGGGGTGCAGGTGCGCAGCGTCCGGGTGAAGGACAACCCCGAGATGTCCGGCTACCAGGTCGATGCCGGGATCGGCTGGTGGGGGAAATTGTACGATGAATCCCGTCGGAACAAGGTGGTCGGCGAGCCGGTGGATCCGGCGGCGATCAAGGCGGCCGCGAAGGACTGGGATTGGAACGACTACCGCATCCTGTGCGAGGGCCGGCGGATCCGCTCGTGGATCAACGGGGTGGCGGCGCTGGATTACACCGAGGCCGATCCGTCGATCCCGCTGGAAGGGCTGATCGGGATGCAGGCGCATGGCGGCGGCAAGATGCTGGCGCAGTTCAAGGAGATCACCATCGAGGAACTCCCGCCGACCCCCGGCGCGCCGCTGTGGGAAGAGGCTGCGGTGCGCACGCCGGAGCGGGAGATGGCGGCGATGACGCTGCCGGATGGATTCGAGATCGAACTGGTGGCTTCCGAAAAAGAAGGCGTGGGCAAGCCGATCACCATGGCCTGGGATCATTCCGGGCGGATGTGGACGATGACCGCGCTGGAGTATCCGGTCGATGCCAACGAGAACGCGCCGCAGGCCGAGGCGATGTATGCGCGGGGCGGCAAGGACCAGGTGCTGGTCTTTGACGAGCCGTGGAAGCCCGGGCCGCAGGTGGCGCGGGTCTTTGCCGAGGGGCTGGCGATTCCCTTGGGCTTGCTGCCCTACAAGGACGGCGCGCTGGTCCAGTATGGTCACGAAATCCGCTACTACGCGGACCGTAACAAGGACGGCAAGGCGGACGGGCACGAGGTGCTGTTAGGTGGTTTCGGGATTCAGGATTCGCATTTGTTTCCGCATCAGTTCGAGCGCACGCCGGGCGGCTGGTTTTATCTGGCGCAGGGGCTTTTCAACTACTCGAAGGTGGTGCGGCCGGACGGCGCGGCATTTGCCAGCGGACCGAAGGAGATTGCCTTCAACCAGTGCAAGCTGGGCCGGGCGAAGCTGGACGGCTCGGACTTCGAACTGCTGAGCGCGGGGCCGAACAACATCTGGGGATTTACGACGGGCAAGGATGGCCGCGAGTTCCTGCAGGAGGCCAACGACATGGGGCATCCGGTGTCGGAATACATCACCGGGACGCACTACCCGACGGGCTCGAGCGAGAAGTTGCGGCCGTATGCGCCGCAGTTGCCGGCCTCGACGCCGGGGCAGCCGATGGGCGGGACCGGCTTGAGCGGGCTAGTGCTGGCGGACGACGAGGGCAGCGCCTTTGCGGCGAAGTGGCCGGACCGGAAGGTATTCTACCTCGCGAACCCGATCACCAACCGGATCCAGATCGTCACGCTGAAGGACGGGGTCTATCAGAAGCAGGACGATTTCCTGGTCTTGAAGGACTCGTGGTTCCGCCCGGTGTCGATCCAGTTCGGGCCGGACGGCTGCCTCTACATCGCCGACTGGTGCAACAAGATCATCTCGCACAACGAGGTGCCGCGGACGCATCCGGACCGCGACAAGACACGCGGCCGGATCTGGCGGATCAAGGCGAAGGGCGTGGCTCCGGTGCGCCCGCCGGATTTGGCGAAGATGGGATCCAAGGAGCTGTTAGGCCAGCTCGGCACGGGCAATGCGCGGGTTTCGCGGATGGCGTGGGCGGAGTTGGGGGATCGCAGGGACCCGGCGGTGACGGAGGATTTGAAGGCGATGGCGGCGGACGCGGCGCAGCCGGTGGCGAAGCGGCTCGGAGCTTTGTGGTCGCTGTTAGAGGCCGGGGTGACGGATGACGCGCTGGTGGCGAAGCTGGCGGCGGATGCCAATCCGGACGTCCGGCGCGAGGCGGCGGAGGCCTGGGGTGCGATGTCATCGGGCGATCCGGCGAAGAGCCCGGAGTTGGCACGGGTGGTTGGCAAGGAAGCGGATTTCGCGACGCTGGCCGCGTGGGCGAACTCGATCCGGACGCGGCGCGCGGTGGCTCCGCCGATGTTGGCGGCGATGGCTTGGGCAGTGCCGGCTCCCGGTGAGAGCAAGGGTCGCGAGGCCTATGAAAGTGCTTTTCTCCGCTATGTGATCCGTTGGGCGATGGAGGCGCATCCGGAGGGAGCTGTCACGATCCTCGCGAAGTATCCCGAACTGCCGCAGGAGGGCCGCTTGCTGGCGTCGCAAGCCTTGTCGCCGGAGAAGGGCGTGGCGCTTTTGTTAGAGTCGTTGGGTGGAGATCGCCGGCTAGCCGCGGAGGAGGTGGCCCTGCTGGGTTCGCAGCTTTCCAGTCCGGCGGTCGCGAAGATTTTCGGCACGCTGTTGGCGGATCGCGCACGCCGGGCCGATCTGCTGAAGGCGCTGCTCCAGCTTGATCCCGCCGCGGCCTCCGATCCGGCGCTGCGTGCGGCGGTCGGCACGGCGACGGCGGCGATGGTGAAGGAGGATCCGAAGTCACTGCCGCTGGTGCTGGATCTGGCGCGGCGGTTCCGGTTGAAGGAGCTGGCGGCGGTGCTGTTAGAGAAGGCGAAGGTTCCGGCCGATGCGGGGGAACTGGCGACCTTGCTGCGGACCTTGAACGAGATCGGGGCGGCGGATGCAGCGCTGGCGAAGTCGCAGCTCGACCACGCCGATGCGGCGGTGGCGCGCGAGGCGCTGCTGGGCTTCGCAACGGCGGGCGGTGCAGCGGCGGTCGGCGAGATCGCAGGCCGCTGGGCGAAGCTTCCCGGCGCGATGCGGCAGTTCGCGGTGAACGGGATGCTTTCTAACAAAGACTCCGCGACTGCCTTCGCGAAAGCCGCGGCGGGCGGTGGCTTCGCGGGCTTCGATGCCTCGGTGGTGGAGAAGCTTTCGGCGGTGCTGGGTGCGGATCATCCGGCGTTCCGCGAGATTCTGGAGAAGGTCGATGGCCTGTTGGTCCGCGTGATCCGCTTGCCCGGCAAGCCCGACGCGGTGGTGGCGGCGGACCTTTCGCTGGAGGGGGCTTTCACGGTGGAAACCTGGATCAAGCTCGATCCGGGGATCGGCAACCGCGACGGGCTGTTAGGCACACGCGGCGGGGGACCGGACATCAACTTCTTCGATGCGCGGCTGCGGCTGTGGAGCGGCGCGGGCGACGTGGTGACTGCCGACCGGCCGGTGGAAGCCGGGAAGTGGACGCATTGCGCGGTGACGCGGGATGCAGCGGGCAAGGTGGCGATTTATCTCGATGGCGAAGCGGCCGGGGTGTCGACCGGCGTCTTCGCGGCGTCGATGAAGGGACTCGAACTTGGCCGGGCGAACCAAGCGGGCGGCACTGCGGCGAGCTTTCTGGAGTATCGCGTTTGGAACGTGGCCCGCGGTGCGGACGAGATCCGCGCGGATTTCCGGACGAGCTTTCCGGCCGGCGAAGCGAGGTCGGGGCTGGTGCATCAGTTCAGTGACGAGACGCCGGGGCTGAAGCTGCAAGGCGGCGCGGCGATCGAATGGACGTCGGACTTTCCCGAGCGGGTGACCCCGGCGGAGGCGAAGGCGCTGGCGGAGAAATTCGGGCGCTTCCGGGCGATGGCGACGAAGCCCGGTGACCCGGCGGCGGGGAAGGCATTGTTCCAGGCGAGCTGCATGATCTGCCACCAGGTCCGCGGCGAAGGCATCGCGATCGGGCCGGAGCTCGGCGGGGCGGGGGCGATGGGGGTGGAGAGCCTGTTGAGGAACATTCTGACGCCGAACGCGCAGCTAGAGAGCGGCTATTATCGGCACGACATCACTTTGAAAGATGGCACGCTGGCGAGCGGCTTTCTGGCCTCGGAGAAAGGCGGCACGCTGGTGCTGAAGCAGATCGGCGCGGACGCCCGGGCGATCCCGAAGGACCAAGTGAAGGAGCACACCGTGTCGAAGCGCTCGCTGATGCCGGTGGGCTTGATCGACGGGTTTACGGAGAAGCAGGTGGCGGATTTGTTCGGGTATATGATGACGCTGAAGTAACGGGCTGTTGCCGGGGACGGCGTGCCACCGGCCCGCCGAAGCACCCGGGAGGTGGCGCTTCGGCGTTTCGGCGATGCGGGCTGGAATGGGCGACGGGCCGTCGGGGACCGTTCTGGCGGTCTGAAGACCGGCGGTCCCGGGGGGGGGGGCGCTTCGGCGATGCGGGCTTTAAAGTGCAGCGGGCTGAATGGGACCGTTCTGAGGACTAAAGATCCGCGGTCCCGGTAAAGGCCCGCGTTGCTTCAGACGAGGCCTTTGCGGAGGGCTTTGGAGACCGCTTCGGTCTGGGTGCGGACGTGCAGCTTCCGGTAAACCGAGCGCAGGTGCATGTCGACGGTATGCTGGGAGATGTCGAGCTGGTCAGCGATTTCCTTCTTGATGAAACCGCCAACCAGCAGGCGCAGGACTTCCTCCTCGCGGCCGGTGAGCGGTTCGGTTTCCTCCACCGGGCCGTGCTTGGAGAAGCCCTCGAGGATCATGTTGGCGATCGGGCTGCTGAGCGCGGCGGTGCCGTTCATGACGTCGCGGATGCCGGAGAGGATGTCATCGGGATCGGCAGTCTTGAGCAGGTAACCGGAGGCCCCGTTGCAGATGGCGCGGTAGACCCGTTCGCGGTCGTCGAAGGAGGTGAGGATGACGATGCGCTGGTCGGGGAACTTCGCTTTCACCTCACGCAGCACCTGGAGGCCGTCCTTGCCGGGCAGGCCGAGGTCGAGCATCAGCAGGTCGGGCGGGGCGGCGCAGTAGCCGAACTCGGCCATCAGATCGTCGGGGTGGTTGAAGGCCTTTTCGCAGACGAGGTCGTCTTCGCCGGCGATAAGGCGCGAGATCTGTTTCGCGAAGTTGGCGCGGTCTTCGCAGATCCAGATGCGGATCGGTTTTTTGGAATCACTCATGGGATGTTTTCTTGTTGGCCATCAGGTTGATGCGTTTGACGGAGAGTCGCAAGGTGGTGCCCTTGCCGGGGGTGGATTCGACTTCGAGGCTGCCCTCGAGGACGCGGGCACGGTCGCTGAGCTTTTTGACGGCGGTCATTTCCTCGCCTTCGCCGCGGGGCAGGCCGATGCCGTTGTCGGAGACCTCGAGGACCAGCTTGTCCTTGGAATCGTAGAGTTTCACGGTGACGTTGGTGGCGCGGGAGTGCTTCACGATGTTGTGAAGGGCTTCCTTGTAGAAGAGGAAGAGGTGGCGCTTGGCATCGAGGGTGAGCTTGGCGGCGGTCTTGGAGGAACGGCAGACCAGTGAGTATTCGATTTCGCGCAGCAGACGGGCGGCGCAATCGCGCATCCGCTGGATGAGGTCGCCGATGGTGTCCTGGCGCCGTTCCAGCAGCCAGACGATGTCGCGCATGGCGAGCGAGCTTTCGCGGGCGATGGTCTCCATTTCGCCGAGGTCGCTGGCAATTCCTTCGGGACCGTGGAGGCGTTCGAGGTCGCGTTTGGCGGAGCGGGCGATGAGCGAGATGCTGCCGAGGTTGCTGCCGATGTCGTCGTGGAGGTCGGAGGCGATGCGCTTCCGCAGCTTGTCGAGGTGGGTGCGGGAGACGAGGCGGCGGCGCTCGACGATGGCGACCGGGATCAGGAAGGTGAGTCCGAGGGCGATGGCGGCGCCCCACGTGGTGTTGAGCTCGCTTTCGGCGGCCATTTTGCCGGCGCTGGCGGTGAGGCAGGCGACTTCCTTTTCAAGGGTGGCGCGTTCGACGAGCTGATTGAGCCAGGAGAAGATCGGGAGGATTTGTTTTCCACTGCCGAAGCCGTCGGTGAGTTCCTGGATCGGCAAGTCGAGGCCGGCGTGGCGGACGGTGACCGGTTGGCCTGCGGCGAGGTTGATGTCGTCCGACCAGGCTTCCACTTCGCCGATGGACTGAAGATGGCGGTTTCCGAGTTGCCAGGCTCTTTCCGAAAGGATGCGCAGGTAACGGCCTTCAACGGGCTCGGCGGAGAGGATGACCGGGGTGGTCAGGTCGATCGGGATGTCGCGGGCACCGTTGGATGCGATGCAGGCGGAGCCGTCGAATTCGGGATTGCTGGCGATCTCGACTTTGAGGCGCGGCGGCATCACGCCGGGGCCGGAGAGTTCCGGCAGGGCGTAGGGGAAGAGGATCAGGTGATCGATCCGAGCCTGCTTTCCAAGGTCGATGATCCATTCGACATTCTGCTGATCGGCCGGAACTTCGAGGCAGTGGCCGCGGGACTCGGTCAAGGTGGCGATCCCGCCTTCCCAGAGTCCGAGCGGCGTGCGGCCATCGACGACGAAGGAAGATTCCCAGACTCCGGGGATGTTCACGGATTGGCCGGTGGTGACTTTAGCGCCGAGGGAAACGGGATGCTGGTTCGAGAAGACGAAGATTTCCGAAAGGGCGCAGACTCCTCTGAGTCCGCACGCGTGACCTTCGTCGAACGTGATACGGATGTGGCGTGCGGGAAGTTCGTCGCCATTGATCCGGACCGGATAGCCGGCCGGCGAGGGTTGCGACCTGCCGGTGGTCCGGTGGATCGTCCGGGCATCGGAAAAGTCGGGCTGGCTTGCCGCTTGGATGGTGAAGCGGCGCGGGAAGAGGTCGAGCGGATCGCCTGCCTGGCGCTGGGCGGGGATGAGGAAAATTTGGTCGAGCGGGAATTCGCGTCCGAGATCGAGCGCGAGCCATGGTCTGCCGGCCTCGGGGTCGATCAGGCCGCAGCGCCAGCCGACTTGCTCGTTGAGGGGGATCTCGGCGAAAACGGCGAGGTCGACCAGACGGCTTTTCAGCCAGATGATCTGGTCTTCATCCCGGACCAAGGTGCGATTGAACAGGCGGGCGACCCGGCCGATGGGATTCGTCGCCGGCCCGGAAGGGGCGGCGGCGAGGGAGTCGGGGAGTAGGGACGTCAGACAGGACAAGGCAACGCAGAGGTGGGGCAACCTTTTGAGTTGAATTTTCGTTATTTATCGGCGGCAGCGGGGAAGTATTTAATAAATTTTAAAAATCAGGGCAAATATTTTATCAAGACCTATTGGGGAAGCTGAATCCGGGCAGGGAGGGGTGGATTTCGGAATTTAGAAATTGGAGTCGGGTGGGGTCAGCGGCCAGCATGATCCCGCGATGGCATTCTCGCCCGATCATGCGTTTCAACTGGTGAAGGCTGCCCACGAGCGGGGCCGGCTGGCCCATGCCTTCCTGATCAGCGGGCCGCGCGGCTGCGGCAAGGAGCGGCTGGCGGCGCGGATCGTGAAGATGTTGAATTTTAAAGACTCCGGGGCCGGCTTTGATCTGTTCGGGGAGCCGGTGGTGGAAGAGATCCCGCCTTTGGACGATCTGGCCGGCGAGTGGGTGCGGGTGCTGCGGCCGCAGTCCAAATCGCGACGGATTCTGATCGAGTCCATGCGCGACCTGGAGAAAAGCTTTTACGTATCCTCCGGACCGAAGACCTGGAAGATCGGTGTGATTTGCGATGCCGACCGGATGAACGCTAACTCGACCAACGCCTTCCTCAAGACGCTCGAAGAGCCTCCTCCGCAGAGCCTCATGCTGCTGCTGACTTCCAATCCGGGTGCCTTGTTGCCGACGGTGCTTTCCCGTTGCGTGGGGATACAGCTGATCGGCAAGGCCGACCTCAGCGAAGGAGCGGGCGGGGATCTGTTGGCAGCGTTGGACCACGCCGCCCGGGCCGGCTTTGGTTCGGCCAGCGTGGCGTTGACTTTGAAGTCAGTGTTTTCCTCGATCCTCGAGACCAGCAAGGCGGAGGCGGTCGATGCGGCGGAAGCCTTGCTGAAAGAGGAGGAGAAGGCGCTCAACAAGGGCTTCGAGGGAGATTGGTTGAAGCGCCGCGAGGAGGCGCTGAAGGCAACGGCGGAGTCCGACTACATCGAGCAGCGCGCCTTTCTGTTCGAGGTCTTGCAGTCGTGGATGGCTGACGTGCTGCGGTGCAAGACGGGCGCGGGAGGGCTCGAGTTTCCGACTTCGACAGAGGCCACCGGCATGTTGGCCGGGGCGGAGGATCTGGGCCGGCTGATCCGCCGGATGGAGGCGGTGGGCGAAATGCGCTCGAATCTGGAAACCAATGCCCAGGAGCAACTGGCGCTCGAGGTCGGGTTCCTGAAGGCCTTCGCCTGACCGTTGTTAGAACTCGCCCCGGCGTTTCGGGGCCGTGGCGAGGGCGGACAAGCCGAAGCCCGTGGCCACCTCGAGCGCTGCGCTTTCTAACAGGCGGTCGAGCCCGGCGATCACTTCAAGGATGCCGCGCGTCCATTCTCCGGCGAGCCACGCGGGTTCGGCGAGTTCCAGCAAATGGTCGAGCGCCTCGTCTCCGAGGAAAGGCTCCAGCCCGTAGCCGACCGTCAGGGCGGATCGTCCTTTCGCGGGATCGAGGGCGAGGAGGATGGTCCGGTTCTCGCCGGCCTTTTGCGACTCATTGGAAAAGCCGCCGCAGTTGAAGAGCCAGAAGACGTGGAGGTCGAAGGGGTGATCCTCCGGAAAAACATGGAGAAGCACGTGGAGGCTGATCTGGGGAAAGGTCCACATCAGGCGGCTGACCGCTTTGGCGATCTTTTCGGCGTCGCCATTCGGCAGGACTCCGGCGAGGTCCGCGACGCCTAGGCCAAGACGCGGAACCGGACCCAGCAGGGCGGTGGCACGGTCCAGCGTCAGCCGGCAGGCGGGGCATTCCACCGCGAGTTCCGTCAGTCGCGTCCGGCAATACGGGCAGCGCATGGCCGACATCTAACGGAAGAAGTCCAGCCAGCGGAAGAGCAAAGCGCGGCGGCCCATGGGCTGGATGCCGCAGGCCGCCTGCAGTCGATGGGACGCATCTCCCCGGATTTTCCAAGTTGGCAAAGGGCATCGCGGCGTCGCAGGGTCTCGCCATGCAGCGCTTTGCAGGAAAGACAGTCGTGGTCACCGGGGGTGGCCGCGGGATCGGCGGATCGATCGCCATGGCATTTGCCGCCGAGGGGGCGAAGGTCGCGGTGGTCAGCCGCAATGAATCGAGCTGCGGCAAGACCGCGGGCGAGATCAACCTGGCCTTTCCCGGCAGCGCCCGGGCCTATGCGGTCGACGTGGCCGATCACGAGGCGGTGCAGGAACTTGGCAAACAGATCATTGCCGACTTCGGCACCATCAACATCCTCGTCAACAATGCCGGCGTGACCCGCGACGGCCTGCTGATGCGGATGAAGGAGGAGGACTGGACGACGGTGCTCGACACCAATTTAAAGGGAGCTTTCAACACGGTGAAGGCCTTCATGCGGGTGCTGATGAAGGCGGAGGACCCGCGAATCATCAACATCGCGTCGGTCATCGGTCTGATCGGCAATGCCGGCCAAGCGAACTACGCGGCGTCCAAGGCGGGCCTGATCGGCTTCACGAAGTCGATCGCTCGCGAATTGTCCGGCCGTCATGTGACCTGCAACGCGGTGGCGCCCGGATTCATCACCACGGACATGACCGGCGATCTGCCGGAGAAGGTCCGCGAGGAGGTGCTCAAGAACATCCCGCTCGGCAGCTTTGGCACGGTGGAAGACATCGCCGCAGCGGTGCTTTTCCTGGCCGGCAAGGAAGCGCGCTATATCACCGGCCAGGTGCTGGCGGTGGACGGCGGGATGACGATGTGAGAGTCCGGTTGGGTATTTGAAATTTTTAATCTTCAATTCGAGTGGAACTCCTAGTCATCCGTCACGCGAAGGCTGAAGCCCACGGTCATCCCCAGGGCGATGCGGCACGGGCGCTGGTGCCGAAGGGCTTTGATCAAGCGGCGCGGATCGGTCGCTTGTTGAGGAAGACCGATCGCCGACCGGACATCGTGCTGACCAGTCCGCTGGTCCGGGCGCGGCAGACGGCGGAGGCATTGTGCGAGGCGGCGGAGATGCCAGGGCCGGTGGTCCAGGGCTGGCTGGCGTGCGGAATGGACCCTGAAACGGCGATCCGCGAACTGGTGGCGTTCAGTGATTTCGAACGGGTGGCGATCGTCGGTCATGAGCCGGACCTTTCGTCGCTGATCGAGTGGCTGCTCGGCTGCACAGGAAGCTCGGTGGAGGTGAAAAAAGCCAGCATCACCGGCTTGCAGGTTCACCCGCCGGCCTGGCACGCCCGCTTGCTGTTCCATATACCGCCGGGGTTGATCGGGGAGTGAACCTCAGTCGATCTCAATCCGATACCTTGGCAGTGTCGGATCGACTTCCTGACTCCAGGCGTCGATTCCGCCCTTGAGGGCGCGGGTGTTTTTCATGCCGTGGCCGAGGAACCAGGCACAGGTGTCGAGGACGTGTTTGCCGGAGTGGTCGTGGAGGATGATGCGGCGCTGAGGATCGCCGGCGAAGAGTTGCTGCTGGAGTTCCTGCTCCAGGAAGACGGCGCCGGGGATGCTCACGGCGTCGTGTTCCTCACGGGTGCGGCAGTCTAACAGGAGCGGTGGGGCGGGGGCGTCGAGCTCGGCCTTCAGCTTGGCGGGGGAGAGCATCATCGACTCGTCGTGGGCGTGGCTTGCCAGCAGATGGGCCAGCACTTCGGCGACATCGAGCTCCCCGGCGCGGGCGCAGAGCTGGGCGAGCGTCTCGCTGTCGGTGAAGCCGCAGCTTTGGCAACCGCCGAGGTGGTAGGCGGAGAAGAGCGCGCGCCGGGCACCGGGCAGGGCCTGCATGATTTGCCCCATTGGGGTGTCGGGAGTGATCGATTCGGGATTCACGGTGGAAAGGGTGGCGCGTTACCTGACGAAGGCCGGGATAAACAACGAAACCGGCGAAACGAACGAAAGAAGAACTTGTTTCGCCCGCCATTTCGTTCGGTGCGGGCATTTCGCGAGCCTTGCTTCGGTGCGGGCGGTAGCGGGATTTTCCGCTGTCTCCACGGCGGTTTATGGGCCATCGTCCCGCCGCATGTCCCGCCTGAACGACCCCGACGAGCCGCGGATTTACCTGCTGCCCAATTTGATGACCGCTGGCAATCTCGCCTGCGGCTTCTTCGCGGTGCTGACGATCTTCAAGGGCATCATGGTCGCGACGACGCCCGAGGGCTATGTCTTTGAATCGGCCCAGCCGTATTACAAGCAGGCGATCCTGCTGATCTTCGCGTCGTGCATCTTCGACCTGCTCGACGGTCGACTCGCGCGTTTCGGTGGCCAGGAGTCGCCGTTCGGCCGGGAGTTCGATTCGCTGGCGGACGTCATTTCCTTTGGCATGGCGCCGTCGATGCTGATGGCGAAGGCAGTGCTGCTGCCGCTCGACGAGGACTTGAAGTTCGAGGGCTTCGGCTGGGGGCTGGCCTGCATTTACGTCCTCTGCGGCGCGGTGCGGCTCGCGCGATTCAACTGCCTCGCCGCCGCGCCGAAGCGGCCGAACGCGAGCACCGACTTCCGCGGCTTGCCGATCCCGATGGCGGCCGGCTTCATTTCCTCGCTTACCTATCTCGTCATCTATTTCAACGATACCGACCGCAACCTGGGTGCTTGGAAATACGTGCTGGCGGGGGCGATGCTCGGGCTGTCGTGGCTGATGGTCAGCAGCATCCGCTATCCCAGCTTCAAGAAGGTGGGCTGGCGTACCCGTGCCACGCCGCTGGTCATCGTGGTGGCGGCGGTGGTGGTGATCATCACCGTGCGCTTTCACTACATCATGCCCGCGGTGCTTTTCACCGCCTACCTGCTGTATGGCCTGGTGATCCGGCCTTTCCTCCCGCCCCAAATCCAGCGGGAGATCGAGGCGGAAGACGACGGGGACGACGAGCCCGGCGGAGTCACGGGCTCATGACGCCTTTTCGCGAAGGCGACATGATCGCATCGAGGAAGCGGCGGGCCGGCTCCGGCCAGTCCTGGCTGGCGGCGGCGGCGAGGGCTTCTTCGCGGGTTTTAGCGGATTGATAAACCAGCTTGAAAGCGCGTTTGACCGCAGCGCGGTCGTCGGCGCTGAAGCCGGCGCGGCGGAGACCCACGGTGTTGAGCCCGGCGATTTGATTGATGCCGTAGGCGGTGCAGAAGGGCGGGACGTCCTGGCTGACCGCGGTGAGGCCTTGGACCATCGCGAGGTCGCCGACCTTGATGAACTGGTGGAAGCCCGCCGCGCCACCGAGGAAGGCCTTGTTGCCGACGGTGACATGGCCGGCGAGGAGGACGTTGTTCGCGAGGATATTGCCGTCGCCAAGGCGGACGTCGTGGGCGAGGTGGACGCCGGTCATGAGGTAGTTTCCTTCGCCGAGGACGGTCTGGCCACCGGCCCTGGAGCCGCGGTGGATCGTCACATATTCGCGCAGGGTATTGCGCGGGCCGAGGATCACGCCGGAGTCGACGGAGGGGTCGAACGAAAGGTCTTGCGGATGGGCACCGAGAATGGAACCCCAGCCGACTTCGCAGCCCTCGCCGATCACGGTGCGGCCGGAAATCCAGGCATGTCCGCCGATCTTCACGCCGGCCGCGAGTTTCACCGGGCCCTCGATCACGGTGAACGAGCCGATGCTCACGTCGTCGGCGATCTCGGCGTCGGGCGAAATGTGGGCGGTCGGGTGGATGGCGGGCACGGGGAGGTTCTAGATCGCAGGCACGATGGCGGCAAGTCCGGGTCCATCACCCGGGGGGGAGCCACTTGCTTGTCACCGGATGCCGGCTTCGCTGAGGCGTTCGGCCATTTCGGCTTTTTGGAGTTCGGCGGTGAACTCGCTGAGATCGCCGGCCATGACGCCGGCGAGATTGTGCGAGGTGTGGCCGATGCGGTGGTCGGTGATGCGGCTCTGCGGAAAATTGTAGGTGCGGATCTTCTCCGAGCGATCGCCGGAGCCGATCTGGGCGCGGCGGTGGGCGCTGTGCTTTTCTTGCTCCTCGCGGACCTTCATTTCGTAAAGGCGGGTGCGCAGGATCTGGAGGGCGCGCTCCTTGTTCTGGCCCTGCGAGCGGCCGTCCTCGCAGCGGACATAGAGGCCGGTGGGAAGGTGGAAGACCTGGACGGCGGACTCGGTGCGGTTGACGTGCTGGCCACCCGCGCCGCCGGCGCGGCAGACTTCGATCCGGAGGTCGTCGGCCTTCAGTTCGACGTCGACTTCCTCGGCTTCCGGCATGACCGCGACGGTCACGGTGGAGGTGTGGACGCGGCCCTGGGTTTCGGTGGCGGGGACGCGTTGGACGCGGTGGACGCCGGACTCGTATTTCAAGGTGCGGAAGACCTCGTCGCCGGTGACGCGGAGGAAGACTTCTTTGAAGCCGCCGACTTCCGACGGGCTGCTGGAGAGGTGCTCGGTTTTCCAGCCGCGGCTGTCGGCGTAGCGTTGGTAAAGGCGCAGCAGCTCGCCGGCGAACAGCGAGGCTTCGTCGCCACCGGCCCCGGCGCGGATCTCGACGATCGCATCGCGTGCCTCGTTGGGGTCCGCGGGGAGCAAGGCGTACTGGAGGTCCTCGGCGAGCTGGGGGATCTCCGCCTGGAGCGCGGCGATTTCCTCGCGGGCGATCTCGGCCAGCTCGGGGTCGTCGCCTTTGGCCAAGTCCTCATTTTCCCCGAGCTGCCGGCGGGCGGTCTCGAGCCGGTCGGAGAAGGCGAGGGTCTGCTGGATCCGCCGGTGTTCGCGCATGATCTCGGAGGCCCGCTTCGGGTCGTCGTAGAAACCCGGGTCGGAGATCATGTCGTCGATCTCCCCGAGCCGCCGGCGGCGCTGGGCGATGAGGGCGGAGTAGTCCATGGCAGGAGGAGGGCGGGACGAAGGTACGAAAAAGCCGCGCCTCGGAGGGAGGCGCGGCTTGGGAAATCAGTGCCGGAGCGGGCTAGGCTTGAGCCTTGGCCGCGGTGCGGGCCTTGCGGATGAAGCTGTTGACGGTCTCGGAGACCTTGGCGCCAACTCCGACCCATTTCTCAGCCTTCTCGAGGTCGATGGTGTAGTTGACACCTTCCTTGAGTGGATCGTAGGTGCCGACTTGCTCGATGTAACGACCATCGCGGCGCTTGCGGCTGTCGACAGCGACGATCTTGTAGTAGGGACGATCTTTGGTTCCCTGACGGTTGAGGCGGAGTGCGACGGCCATGTGCGTGAATTCGTTGAGAGTGCCCGCCGGGTGACGGGAGGGCGGGGAAACTGAATGAGGCTCCGGGGCTTGCCAAGTAGAATCTCGGGGAAATTCGGTGGGACGGTGGGACGGTGGGACGGTGATTCGGTGATTCGGTGATTCGGTGATTCGGTGATTCGGTGATTCGGTGATTCGGTGATTCGGTGATTCGGTGATTCGGTGATTCGGTGGAGCTGAAGGTCTGAAGGTCTGAAGGTCTGAAGGTCTGAAGGTCGGGATGCCATCCGACATTTAGACTTTCGACATTCGGACTTTTGGACGGCGCTTTGACGTTTATTTGGCCTGCCTACCGTCCAAGCCGACTAAAGATCGGCGCTCCCTCGGAGGGGCGGCGCGATTCTTCTGCGGCGCACCGACTCACCGAACCACCGTCTCACCGGCCTACCTCGCCGTTTCGTGCCAGCGGACGTCGGCAATCCGCCATTTGCCGTCGATCTTCCGCCAGGTCATTTCGAGATGCTGGATTCCATCGACCGGTCGCTGGTTGTTCGGCAGGTCGATCACTGCTTTGGCCCGGGCCTTGACGGTGGCTTCGTCGCCGGTGATGGCGATGAGGTCGATCTCGGGGGCCTCGATTTCGATCCGGCGGCAGTAGCGGGCGAGGGAGGAGAAGAGCGAGACGATGGAGCCGCGGGATTGGGGTCCGTCGATCTCGTCGGTGGGGCCGTCGGGGCCGTCGAAGGTGATGTTGGGGGCGAGGAAGGGCTCGATCGCATTGCCGCGGGTGCTGCGGGTCAGATTGCCATCGCCGGTGGATATGTTGGCGGCGGAAAAGAGGCCGGCGACGCGGCGGGCGAGGACTTTTTCCGGCTGATACCACCACCAGCCGAAGCCGCCGCCGAGCAGGAGCAGGAGGGCGAGGGGGATCAGGAGGCGGCGGGTCATGCGGAACGCTGGCAGGGGAAGAGCGGGGCCGCAAGGGTTTGGAGGGGCGGCGTCGGCCGGCAGGATGCCGCCCGACCGTCGCCATGTCGCCTTGAAGTCGACACTCCGCTGCCATGTCGCCTGGGAAGCGACACTTCGCTGCCATGGCGCTTGCAATGCGGCACGGCGGCCGGGATGGTCTGCCCGCCGAATGACGCCGCTGTTCCGGAAACTTCTCGGGTTGAACTGGCCGCTCGTGCTGACGATGTACGGGCTGCTGGTGTTCGGCGTGTTCTCGATCGAGAGCGCGGCGCGGCATCTGGACAACGGCGGTGCGTGGTTCGCGGAGCGGCAGAAGACGTGGATCCTGATCGGCTCGGCGGTGTATTTCGCGACGGCATTGATCGACTACCGGTGGCTGCGGTGGCTCGGTCTTCCCTTGTGGCTGGCGGGCCTCGGGCTGATGGCCATCTCGTCGGGAGTGGGTCAGGTGACGCTTGGCTCCATTTCCTTCCAGCCCGCCCAGCTCATTCTCGCCGGTGGCCTGATGCTGATTGGCAGCCTGCTGCAGGATCTGCCGCGGCTGGGGCGCAGGATTCCCAAGGTCGGGTGGCTGCTGGATGAACCCTTCCTCAAGATCCTGATCGTAGGGGTGATCTCCGGCGGTTCTTTCCTCGTCGTCATGGGCAAGGGTGACATGGGCTCGGCCATCGTATGGTTGCCTTTGGCCGGGGTGTTGCTGCTCGTGGCCGGCATTCCCTTCCGTTATCTTTCCTCGCTGGCCTTGGTCGGGATCGCCATCCTGCCCATCGCGTTCTACATCATCTTGCCCGAGGTGTCCGAGCGAGGTCCCGGCCGACTGGACACTTACTGGAGAATGCTCCACGGCGAGGAGGTGGATATCCAGGACGAGGGGTATGCTGCTCACCGGATTTCGGTGGCTGTCGGCAAGGCCGGATGGTCGGGAACGGGCTGGATGGCGGATAACTCCCGGGGGAATTCCCTTCATGCCGCGGGATTCATTCCCAAGGACACGGCGCACAACGACTACATCTTCGCGGTCATTGGCGAAGAACACGGTTTCAGAGGCAGTCTTCTGCTGGTGACCTCCTTCGCGCTGCTGCTCGTGCTGTGCATGTTCATCGGCACCTATGCCCGTGATCCGATGGGGCGGCTCATTGTCGCCGGCACGGTGGCGATCCTTTTCGCGCACATTTTTGAGAATATCGGGATGTGCGTCTTGATCACGCCGATCACCGGGATTCCGCTGCCCTTGATCAGCTATTCCGGAACCTTCGTGCTGATCTGCATGTTCCTGCTCGGCCTGGTGCAGAGCGTGTGGGTGCATCGCTCGGTCGAGCGGCCGATGGTCGAGGAAAAGTCGAAGGTCTGAAGGTCTGAAGGTCGAAGGTCTGAAGGTCTGAAGGTCTGAAGGTCTGAAGGTCTGAAGGTCTGAAGGTCTGAAGGTCTGAAGGTCTGAAGGTCTGAAGGTCTGTGGGTCTGAAGGTCTGTGGGTCTTGGCGACATTGAGACGTTTAGACCTTCGACTTTAAGACGGCTGTTCAGCGTTTGGCCGTGTTCCAGGCGTTGATCCCGCCTTCGATGTTCACCGCCTGCGGGAAGCCGGCTTCGTGGAGGAGTTTCACGGCGCGAGATGAGCGGCCGCCGGCCTTGCAATGGACGAGGATCTCGCGGTCGGCAGGTAGCTCGGCGAGTCGATCCGGCAGGGCTGCCAGGGGAATCAAGAGGGCACCGGGGATCGTTCCTTCCGCTTCTTCTTCCGGTTGGCGGACGTCGATGATGAAGGGCGTTTCACCGGCTTCAAGGCGGGCGGCGAGCTGCTGGACGGTGATGGACGGCATGCCGGGATCGGGCAGGGAGCAGGAAGAGGAGGCCATGGTTTCGGGATTATGGACGGAGTGGATCGAGGGGGCATCGCCGCACAGGCGGCAGGCCGGATCGCGGCGCAGGCGGAGGGCGCGGAAGCTGGTGCTCAGTGCGTCGTAGCAGGTGAGCTTGCCGAGCGGTGGCTCGCCGATACCGAGCAGCAGCTTGATCGCCTCCATCGCCTGCAGCGAGCCGATGACGCCGGGCAGCACGCCGAGCACCCCGGCTTCCTCGCAGGACGGGGCCGCGCCGGGCGGGGGCAGGGTGGGCAGCATGCAGCGGTAGCAAGGGCCGCCGAGATGGGGGGCGAAGACGCTGAGCTGGCCTTCGAAGCGGAAGATCGAACCGTAAACGCAGGGCTTTTTCAGGAGGAAGCAGGCGTCGTTCGAAAGGAAGCGGGTGGGGAAGTTGTCGCAGCCGTCGAGCACCACATCGTAGCGGGCGACGAGGTCGAGGGCGTTGTCGGGCGCGAAGCGGACCGGGTGGAGTTCGAGTTCGACGTGGGGATTGATCTCCTTGAGCCGGGCGGCCGCGCTTTCGAGCTTCGGCTTACCGACCCACGATTCGCCGTGGAGGATCTGGCGCTGGAGATTCGAGCGGTCGACCGTGTCGGGATCGATCAGGCCGATCCGTCCGACGCCCGCGGCGGCGAGGTAGAGCGCGGCGGGCGAGCCGAGGCCGCCGGTGCCGATCATCAGGACGGACGATCCTTTCAAGCGACGCTGGCCATCCTCGCCGATGCCCGGGACCGACAGGTGGCGGGCGTAGCGCAGGCGTTCTTCGGCGGACAGCGGCGGCAGGTCGGGCATGGTTCGGGAAGATCGCGCCGGGTGCTCAGATCACCCGGCACCAGAGGAGCTTCAGATAGCGCGATTCGGGGTAGTTCGAGAGCGTCGGATGATCGGCACCCGCGCCGGTGCGGTCGAAGATCTGCAAGCGCCGGTTCTGACGGTGGGCGGCGGAGACAACGATCTTTTCAAACTCGTCCGCGGTCAGCATGCCGGAGCACGAGCAGGTGACGAAGAGGCCGCCGGGCTTGACCATCTTGAGCGCGAGCTTGTTGAGGTCGTGGTACTTGTTGTGGCCGAGCTGGTCTTCCTTGCCGTGGATGAACTTCGGCGGGTCGGCGATGACGAGATCCCACTGGCGGCCGTTCTCGATCATCGTGCGGCCCCAGGTGAAGGCGTCGGCGTGGGTGAACTTGATGCGCTGCTGGTTGAGGTTACCGTTGCGCTTGGCCATCTCGATCGAGTTTTCATCGAGGTCGACCGCGGTGACTTCCTCGGCTCCGGCGAGGGCGGCGCTGACCGAAAAGCCGCCGGTGTAGCAGCAGAGGTCGAGGACGCTGCGGCCCTCGGCCATGGCGGCGAATTTCTTCCGGTTCTCGCGCTGGTCGCAGAAAAAGCCGGTCTTGTGGCCGCCGGCGGGGTCGATTTGGAAGGTCACGCCGTGCTCGCGGATCTTGAGCGGGCGGATCTCCTGGGAAAGGTGGTGGGTGAGCGAAGGGATGCCTTCGATGCGGGCGAGGTCGGGATCGACGCGAACGTGGACCTTGTCGGTGTCGAAGGCCTCGTTCAGCGCGGGAATCCAGGTGTCGAGGCGCTGGTAAGCGGCGAGGTTGGTGACTTCGAGCGAGAGGACCCTGCCGAATTTGTCGGCTACCAGGCCGGGCATCTGGTCGGCATCGCCGTGGATGGCGCGGTAGGCTTCGGTGGTTTCGTCGAGCTTGAGGATCCGGCGGCGGAGTTCGGCCGCGCGCTGGATGGCACTGAGAAAGAAATCCTCGCCGACGACTTCGCCGCCGTGGTCGAACACCCGCAGCGGCATGCCGGCCTTCGGGTTCCAGAAGCCGCTGCCGAAGGGCTGGCCTTCCTTGTCGAGGACTTCGACCAGCGAGCCCGGTTTGGCGTCGCGGGTGACCTCGCCGATCATGCGGGGCCAGATCGCGGGGTGGTAGCTGAAGTATTTGAGACGGACGGTAGGCACGGGCGGAGCGTGGGACGGGGAAGGCTAGGGGCGCAATGACGAAGGTGGCGGTGCCACGGCATCCACCCTCACCGGCCTGCCCAGCGGGAGCACTTTGGAAATCACCGTCACCGACGTGAACGATGGCGGCGACGGAGCCATTTCCGCCACCGCCAGCATCGTGGTTCCGTGACCGGCTGAATCCCGGCGCGCCTGGCCGGTGGAATGACCGGCCAGGTGCGGTGCGGGCGGCAGCGGATCAGTCCGCGTGGGAGTTCCGCCGCGTGGCAAGCCAAAGGGCCGTCGCCAAGAGGAGACTCGCGCCAACCAGGGACCATACGGGCAGGGATTTCTTCTCGTCCAACGGCGAAGCCGATGCCTCGGCGGGGGAACGCGGAGCTTTCCTCGAAGCCCCATCTCCTTGCGGAACCCGCGCCTCGCTCACAGGCCCGGCGAGACTGTATTCCTGCGGGTCACCTTCGAAGCGGAAGGTCCGGGTACCGGCCTTGATCTGCTCATACCACAGCCGCCAGGCGTTGATGTCCTCGTCGTAGATCACGTGGTTCCTGATGCGCGGTTGCACCGGTTTGAAAATGAGCGGCATTCGGGCGAGCGTCATCAGGGCGCGGTCGGAATTCGCGTTTTCCCCGCGGTTGCGAGCGCGGTCTTGCAGCGCCGGGTTGTATTTCGGAAACAGACCGCGCTCGTCGTAGAGGAATTCGCCGAGCACCCGGATCGTCTCCGGGCTAGGAAGCTGGCCGAGCGTTTGGAAGCCATACATCTGCTCGTTGTTCAAAGGGTGCCAGAACTGTCCCTGGTCTTCCGGGGAGGCTTCATCGACCTTCTTCCGAGCTTCCCTGATACGATTGGCGAAGTATTCGGCATGACCTGGGGTCTCCAATACGACAGCCCGGATCTTTTCAACGAGTTCCCGATGGGCGGAGTCTTCGATTGCCTGGGTGTCGTCGGGCAAGGCCTTCGACATCACCTCAACTCGTTCCATCGGCAACATGGATGGTACCCGAGCCAGAAGATTAGACCATCGCTCTTCCCATGTTGTTCCCGCGTTCCACCAGCTTTCATACCATCCATCGGCGGCACTTTTTGAGATTACGGTCGCAATGATCAACAGAACTAACACTCGATTCATGATCCCAATCGATTCGCGGCTTCTTCCATCTTCATCCAAGTTTCCGCCTCGTCCCATTCTTCCTTCACGAGGACGTTGCCCAACTCCGCGGGGTTGGGCTTCGTGGTCATCAGGCGCGTGTTGGCGGACACGCCGGGTAGCTGGCCCGGGCCGATGTCTTCGCCGGGATGTCCATTGCCCCTGATGACGTGGCCGATTTCATGGGCAATAATGTGATTCAAGTAGCCCGTGGTGGTGCCGCTCAGTGGTTCGGCCACCACCCAGCAGGTTCTGGCCGCTCGGTTGGCGTAGCCGCTGGCGTGCAAGGTACCCCCGAAGTTATTGGAAGTCCCCATCAGGAACAGCTTGATGTTCGCCGGCGGTCCGGGACCCGCGGCGGCGAGGACGGTCTCCTGCTCGCTTGAATGGCTGTCCGGGCCGGCGATATCCAGTGTGGCGTTCCGGCCAAGGACGTCCCAGTCGGATTCCACCGGCGCGGCCACGGGAATGATGTCGGAAGTGACGTTCATTTGGGGCTGGTAGATCTTGTTCAGGTATGTTTCCAGCGCCGTCTCGTCCGGAACGATGTCGGGCGGGTTGGGCACCGGGTCGTTCGCCGGCAACGGCCCCAGCGGAGGTGTGAAGACCTTCGTCACTTTGAACAGCGCCACCTTGATCACCCGCGGTTTCATCACTTTCACGGCAATCGGGTAACTCACTGATTCGGTTCCGCCGAGGGTCAGCTTCAGGGGGATTTCCGAGCCGCTGGCGACGGTGGCCGCGGCGGAGATGCTCAAAGCGTTCACGTCGGATGAAACGGTGACCGAGCCGGCGGTGCCGCCGAAGGTCAAGTTCGCGCCTTCGATCTTGAGCTCAGTATCCTCATTGAGAGGCGCGCGGAGCGTCAGCGGGGTGCTGCCGCCCGACGGGACCATGACCCACTGCCGCTGGAGCACCGCGTCCCCCGGCCGGTGGCTGCGGATCGACATCGCGTCCACCCCGGCGGCTTCCTTCAGGATCTGCCCGTCCCGGGCCAGCCGTCCTTCGAGTCTCAACGGGAGCAGCGCGCCGAAGCGGGTCTCGCCGCCCTCTCCCTCGCTGGCGAGCGCCCACCCCATGGGACTGATGTCGGAGAGGTGGACAGAATCGCCATCCCAGGGAGGAGCCGCCTGGGGAGCCATGGCTACGAGCTCTTTCCAGTTTCCGTTGGTCATCATCGGCGCGGTTCGGATGGCGGAGGTGGCACCGATAGCCGAGCCATCGGCCGCGAGGTCCGTGGCGTTGGCGAAAATCGCGCTTGGAATCCATCCCAAACCCGGAGGTACGTAACGCCGGTGCGGAGGACCTTGATCGTAGAACACGGTCAGGGTGCCGCTGAGCGACCTCGTGACTTTCACGATCCGGTTGTCCAGCGGGGGTGCCGGAGTGGTCCCGCCCCATCGGGACTTTAGGGTATTCTCGTCGTATCCCCAGTAGGTGTCCTTATCGAGGATTTGGGTCAATCCAGGCACCTTGGGTGTAATAGGTGCGCGGGCCGCGGGATGGCCGTCACGGGGCAACTTCCACAATGCGGGACCGTCACCAAGCTCACCCTGCGTCAAGCTTCCCCCAGCACCCATGGAATACCATTTGGAGCCTGCGATCATTACATGTCCATCATTCGACAACAGCGCCCCGCCACGATCTGCACCTTCGATCGTGCCGTGGAGCACCTTTCCGTCGGCATCGGTGTAGGTCACTGCCTCCGGATCGGCTTCGGGTGACGCCCAAAGTACTGTCACATCCGCCAGACCCGGTACTGCGGAAGGAATGGTTAGCTTGCCATTGCCGACGATTTCTCCGGCGTCATTCTGAGCCAAGGCATCCCATGTCTCAAGGGTGCCGGTGCTAGCTTTGAGCGAGATCAACTCCCCATTCCTCCAAGCCGTCCGCGGGTAAAGGACCGTCCCCCGGTCGTTGATGCCCAAGGGTGCCCGCCGAGCGTTATTCTGGATCACGACGGGAAGCGGGAACAAGGCGTAACGCGGCGGGGCTGAGATCACCTCAGACACGGCGGCGTCGCCCACGCCAATGTCGATGTTGTCCGGGGTGCCATCGATATCAGTGTCAGTCTGGCTGCCGTCCTTGATCTGGTTTCCGTCGGTGTCGCTCTCGAATGGATCGGCAAGCGAGTGGGAAGGATGCAGCGGGTCCGCCATCATCTCGAACTCGGCCCAATCGGGGCTTTCGTCGCCGTCCGTATCGACGCTCCAGTCGGCATGGACGCGCCAAAACTTCCTCGACCCAGGAGCCGGCGGCCCGGGCGGCGGGGCATTGCGGGCGTGGATTTCGTTGATCGCCACCTGCGCGTTCATCGCCGGCAGGCGGGCTTCAAGCTCGGACAGGAACCCCTGGTCCGCGAGGGCAAGCGACGGCGTGGAGGTCGGCGGGGCAGCGGGCAGAAAGGGATGCCAGATGAAGAAATTGTAGTCGCCCTCGGAAACCCAGAACAGCGGGGTGAGATCCCAGCCGGGGCCGAGGTTCTCCTCCAACAGGACGGTCACGCCGCCACCGCCGCCAAGCGACGGCCAGCTTGCGACGGTGCCGCCCTCCGGCGCGTTGGAGCGCTTGAGCATCAGGCTGACGGTCCTGCGAACCGGGGCAGTGTGCAACGGGCCCCCACCGCCACCGGGCGGCGGTGGGGGCGGAGTGAATTCGCGCACCGGCACCACGTATTCATGGCCCATGCCGTAGATCTCGTCGCCCGCCGTCCATGATGTCAGGTTTTCCGTGGTCTCGACCCGGTAGGCGACGCCGGGGACGGTGCGGAAAACGAGGGATTGCTGCACCGAATCGTCGGTGGCCATCACGTTCTCGACCCAGTAATCCGGCGCGAGATCGCGGGCGGAGAGAGGGCAAGCCGCTGCGGCGACGGAGAGAAGCAACCAAAGGTTTTTCATGTCAGGGAGGGCTAGGGATTCAGTTCCGGGATTTCCTTCCTGGTGGACGGGGAGGTAAGAAGCCGCAACAAGTCGGCTGCGACGGTCTTTAGTCTCCCCGAAGGAAGGCCTGGACATGCACCGCCGCCTCCCCGGCCTTTGGGCCTGGTTGGCGGCATCGTTGCGGTCGATGCCGACCGCTTGTTGCGGAGGGTTCTTACATCCTCGTCTCCCTGGAGAGACATACTAAGGGAAGGGATATCCCCGAGTCGTAGCAAGCAAGAATCCGGCTTTGTAGCCCCCGAGTAGTCGGTGAACCTTCAATCAAACATCGGTGCGTTCGCTTCTGCCCAATGATCCCGGCTATTCGGGCTACCGCAGCCACTCTTCGAAGCGGACGATCCCCCGGTCGACCGGGGCGCGTTTGCCGGGCCGGACGCCGAAGCCGTGGCCGCTGCCGGCGTAGAGGTGGAACCCGACCGGGACGCCGGCTTTCTTGGCTCCCGGGGGCTAGATCGTGCCACTATCCGGCCGCCGCGGGGCACGGGAAGGCCCGGCGGGGAAAGAAGGGGGGATCTCCGGCGGGGTGGAGGGGAAAGGGCTGACCTGAAGCCCGGGCCTCCGCCCCCGCCGGAAATCTCGCGCTCAAGGAGCGAGGATGGCCGTGAGGCTCATCGGGGAGATCCTGGGCGAAATGGAGTGGTGCGGCTATTCCGGGATCGCGGGGGGGGGGCCGGCCGATCGCGGGCCGCATCGGGAATCGCAGTGGACAAGGACCGGGGCGGGCGGCACAAGGCGTCCGGATGAAGAAGAAATTTCCCCTTGAGCTTCCGGACCGTAAGCCGGCGCTGTTGCTGGACGCGGTCAAGCACGAGATCCGCAAGTATCTGAAGCGCGAGCGGAGGAAGCCGTTGCCCGATGGCGTGGACTTCTGGGACTTCGATTGCAAGGTCGGAGTGGCGGCGGAAGACGCGGCGGTGAAGCATCCGGGCGACCTGGAAAAGGCGATCGGGGAAGTGCAGGCGGCGGGTGGGAGCGAGGTTTATGTCGAGATCCTGGCGAAGCCCGGGCAGCGGGTGAAGAAGGCGGCGGAAGAAGCACCGGAAGCGGGGTGATGGCCCATGGACTGCGGCAGTCTGCTGCCGCTTTCCCTTCGTCAGCCTGCTGACGAGTCCTGGCCCGACTCCACAGCAGGCTGTGGCAACAAAGCGGCAGCAGGCTGCCGCAGTCCAAAGAAGTCCTATCGGCCCGGCGGCGTCCGGCCTTCGCCGAAGTATTTCTCGCTGCGGTAGCGGAGCCAGACGCGGAGAGTTTGCGGGACCTTTTCTTTTTCCGCCTCGCTCAAGGTTTCATAGAGCGCGATCGCCTTTTCCCGCTCGCCGCGGCAGGCGGCGTTGCGGTGCGCGTCCCACAAGCTGCGCGCCAGCCGGATCCGGCGGCAGACCTCTTTGACCAAGGCGGAGCCGACCAGGGGTTTGGCGTTGGGCTTTTTCTTGGGAGGCACCCTTTAGAGGCAATCATCAATCATCAATCTTTCAATCATCAATCGGAGGTGTGGAAGAAGGGAGATGCTGGCGCATGACGAAGACCTCTGTCGTGGCGCAAGCGGTCTTCTTCAAGGCAAGCTGCTTGATGATTGGAAGATTGCTGATTCTCTCGGTGCCCTTATTCCCGGTGTTCGTTCTCGTCCCGCGCCCGGGTTTCGAAGCGCATGAGCTCGGCGATGAAGGTGAGCGGTACGTGACCGGTTTCGCCGTTACGGTTTTTCGAGAGGAGCAACTCCGCCTTGCCGGCTTCTGCTTCCTTTTCCTCTTCGGTCTCGGCGTAGTAGGCGGTGCGGTAGAGCAGGCCGATCATGTCGGCGTCCTGCTCGATGGTGCCGGATTCGCGGAGGTCGGACATGCGGGGCACGCCGAGCGATTTGCCGGTGCGGCCTTCCGGTCCGCGGTTGAGCTGGGCGAGGACCAGGATCGGGATGCCGAGCTCTTTTGCGAGGCCCTTGATGCCGGCGGAAATTTCACCGATTTCACGCTCGCGCGAGTTCTGCGCCTGCTTCGAGCCGGACTTGAGGAGCTGGAGGTAGTCGATCGCGATGAAGCCGATGTTGTCCTCGCGTTTCCGGCGGCGGGCCTTGGCACGGAGGGTGTCGATGAGGATGCCCGGGGTGTCGTCGACGAACATTTTCGACGAGGCGATCTCCTCGGCGGCGCGCTTGATGCGGAGCAGGTCTTCCTTCTTCGGCTTAAAGCCGCGGCCCATCTGGGCCATGGCGAAACGGGCCCGCGAGAAGACGAGGCGCTGGACGATCTGGAAGGCCGTCATTTCGCAGGAGAAGACCATGCTCGGGATGCCCTGATCGATGCAGATGTGCTCGGCGACGTTCATCATGAACGAGGTCTTGCCCATCGACGGACGGGCGGCGACGACGAACATTTCCCCCGGCTTGAGGCCCTTGCACATGCGGTCGAGGTCGGCGTAACCGGTGGGCGCGCCCTGGACCTCGACGTCGCCGGAAAGCAGCGCTTCGAAGTGGCTGATCACCTCGCCAACCGACTGCTTGATGTGGAAGCCGCGGGCGGTCTCGTTGCCTTGGCGGATGCCGAGCACGCTGGATTCCACGCGGTCTAACAGCGACAACGTTTCCTCGGGGTTCTCGAAAGCTTCGGAGACGGCCTCGGTGCAGGTCCGGATCACGCAG
This sequence comes from Verrucomicrobiia bacterium Tous-C4TDCM, assembly GCA_002304315.1. Classification (GTDB taxonomy): domain Bacteria; phylum Verrucomicrobiota; class Verrucomicrobiia; order Verrucomicrobiales; family Akkermansiaceae; genus Haloferula. The sequence goes on along the minus strand of NEUO01000001.1, from coordinate 1,220 downwards.
CGGAGGACATATTTGTCCTTCACCAGCGAGAGGTGGTTGTGGAAGTGCGCGGCGTTCGGCGCGTAGGTGAAAATGTCGGTGATCGACGCCGGACCGCCGACGCTGTCGAGGTTGCCGCGGTCGTGGAGGAGCTGGACCAGCGAGACGAGCTCGATGTCGGTGCCCTTCGCGTTGAGATCGCGCAGGGTTTCGAACAGCAGGCCGTGGCCGGGGAGGTAGAAGTGATCGCGGGTCAGGCCTTCCTCGAGGGCGATGCCGATCCACTGCTCGGGGTCCTTGAGCATCGAGGACAGGATGCTCTTCTCCGGGCCGACGGCGTGGGGCATCGAGCGGGTGACGTCCTCGCCGGTCGCTCCGTTTTGAAAAGAGGGCTTGTCGGAGTTGCGATCGGGCTTGAAGTCGTCGGCCATGGGTGGAGGGGGAATGTGCCGTTTTTGACGGCGCGGGGTCAAGAGGGGTAACTTGTGAAGAGGTTGTGAATAAGTCCGCCTGGCTACCATGAAGGTGCGATGGAATCGGGGACCGCCGGCTCAGGCGATGCGGACCGGAGATGGAGGCGGGCCCGGGGGACCGTTCTGCGGACTGAAGTCCGCGGTCCCGGTAGCTCGGGGTTTGCCGGGGATGTTGCCGGTAGGAGGGAGCTTGGGGAGGTCGGCGGATTCGCGCTCCCGGTCATGAAAAAAAGCGCGGTCCCTGGTGGGAGCCGCGCTTTGTGAAAAACCTTGTGAAGAACTCAGGCTTCTTCTTCCTGCTCGGTGCCGTTGGACTCGACATTGATCGTCAAGGTCACGATGACTTCCGGGTGGACGCGGACGGTGACGTCGGTTTTGCCGGACTTTTTGACCGGCTTGTCGAGTTCGATGGCGTGGCGGTCGATGACGATGCCGGCGGCTTCGAGTTGCTTGTGGATGTCGAGAGAGGTCACCGAGCCGAAAGCGCGGCCGCCTTGGCCGACTTCGAGGGTGAACTTCGGACGAAGCTTGGAAATCTTGGCACCGAGGACCTTGGCGACTTCGAGTTCGTCGGCTTCGCGCTTGGCGCGGCCGGCCTTGAGGTTTTCGACGTGGCGGAGGTTGGCGCGGGTGGCTTCGAAGGCCTTGCCTTGGGGGACAAGGTAGTTGCGGGCGTAGCCGGCACGGACCTTGACGACATCGGCCTCGGCGCCGAGACCTTCGATTTTTTCGCGGAGAATTACTTGAGCGTTGGCCATGAGAGTCGTG